>JADZEF010000273.1 GCA_020850695.1 Planctomycetaceae bacterium
CGATTCCCATCCGCTCCCGCTGTCTGTCGTAGCCTGCCGCGACGTCATGTGTCGCCGACACGGCTCCCGGTTCGCATGGCCGCCCGGCCGTGTGACCTTCTTTCCGGGCATCGCGACTTCGGGCCGCGATTGCTTCCGAGGCAGAGACTCGTCCCGGGACGGCCGACCCCGCCGCGGTTCCTCGGCGTCCTCTCCTTGCATGGTTCGAACACGAACATGCGAGAGACCGCGAAACGGCACTGATCCACGCCGGCTGGACGGTGGCGTGGTCGTCGCCGAAGGTCCGGGGAAAGAGTTCACCCGAGTCGATCAGGGAATTCTTCCACGTCAGGAATTTGTTGCAGCCCTGGCGGACCGTGAACCCGCTGGCCTTCCGCGGCGTCCTCCCTGCTTGCAGGTCATCTCTCTGGTCGAGATACTTCGCGAGGGCCTAGTCGGCGTCCGAACCGAAGTAATACGGGCGCTTCCGATGCGCTTGCACCATTGCCCGGACGGATGCCAGGAAAGCGGAAAGTCAGCGTACGGTTTCCGCGGCTTAGCCTTTGAAGTTGTCCTGTTGTCCGCACCCGACCAGTTGTGTTTTCTGTAGTGGCAACCTTCCATGAGCCGGATACGAGGACGCGAGAGTGCTGGCTTTCACAGCGTATCCTCCCGTAGCTCAACGGTTAGAGCGCCGGTCTTATAAACCGGAAGTCGTGGGTTCGACTCCCGCCGGGAGAACTGGCGGATCCGACCACGCTTCGCACAGCCTCAGGGAAGTGCCACCCGACCTGGCTCTCCATTTGCTTTGAAGCGATCCTGCCTCTTCGCACCCTTTCGCACCTCTTCTCACCTCTTCGCACCCCCTTCCAATGCCCCGTTACGACGCTCAGCGGATTGAACCCAAGTGGCAGGCCTACTGGGACAAGCATCAGACGTTCCGCACGCCCGACGTCATGGGACTGAGCGATCTCGACCGCACCCGCAAGCTCTACGTCCTGGATATGTTCCCCTACCCGTCCGGGTCGGGGCTGCATGTGGGGCATCCCGAGGGGTACACGGCGACCGACATCGTCTGCCGCTTCGCGCGGATGCAGGGAAAGCACGTGCTGCATCCGATGGGGTGGGACGCCTTCGGGCTGCCGGCCGAAGAGCATGCGGTGAAGACGGGGACGCACCCGCGGATCACCACCGAGCAGAACATCAACACGTTTCGCCGGCAGTTGAAGAGTTTGGGTTTCAGTTATGACTGGAACCGTGAGATCTCAACGACCGACGTCGAGTATTACCGCTGGACGCAGTGGATCTTCCTGCAAGTTTTCGATACCTGGTACGACCCCGCCTTCGAGTGGACAGGGAAGGATGGACAGCGCCGCGTCGGAAAGGGGCGGCCGATCGCCGAGCTGCCGATTCCCGCGGATGTGAAGGCACAGGGCGAGGAGGCGGTGCGGCGGTATCAGGACCGGCATCGCCTGGCGTATCAGCACGAAGCGCCGGTCAATTGGTGTCCGGCGCTGGGGACGGTGCTGGCGAACGAGGAGGTGGTCGACGGCCGGAGCGAGCGTGGGAATCATCCGGTCGAGCGCGTTCCGTTGCGCCAGTGGATGCTGCGGATCACGGCCTACGCCGAGCGATTGATCGACGATCTGGAGCCGCTGGACTGGTCGGAGTCGATCAAGATCCTGCAGCGGAACTGGATCGGGCGGAGCGAGGGGGCGGAGGTCGATTTTTACGTGGGGGCGGGTGCGGGGAGCGTCGAGGGGGGGATGGGGCGAGGGGGCGAGGGGGGGACGGCTGCCGCCGGTGAGTCTTCGCCCTCAACGCTCAACGCTCAACCCTCAACCTCGTTCGATGCCTGGAAATCTCATCGCGCGGCGAACGGGTTTCCGGCGGAGCCCGGCGAGGACGTGCTGCGGATCTATACAACGCGGCCCGATACGTTGTACGGGGCGACGTATATGGTCATCGCGCCCGAGCATCCCTTTGTCGCGCGGTTGACGACGGCCGATCAGAAAGATGCGGTCGAAGCGTATTGCCGCAAGGCTTCGCAGAAGAGCGATCTGGATCGGACCGATCTGGCGAAGGATAAGACCGGCGTTTTCACGGGGTCGTATGCGATCAATCCCGTGAATGGCGCGCGGGTGCCGGTGTGGATCGCCGACTATGTGCTGATCAGCTACGGAACGGGGGCCATCATGGCCGTCCCCGCCCACGATCTGCGCGACTGGGAATTCGCGGTGAAGTTCCAGCTGCCGATCATTCCGGTCGTCCAGCCGCCGGCGAAGCACGAACCTTCAAAAGAAGAGCGGGCGCTGACGGCGACGATCAACGGCGAGGAACGCTGTCCGTTCGCGGGTGAGGGGACCGCGATCAACTCAGGTCGCTACGACGGCACAACGACGCTGGAGTTCAAGAAGCAGATCACCGCCGAGCTGGCCAAGGCGGGGTTGGGGAAGAAAGCGGTCAACTATCGGCTGCGGGATTGGCTGTTCAGCCGGCAGCGGTATTGGGGTGAGCCGTTCCCGATCTGGCATGAGCTGGATGCCCAAGGTCAGCCGACGGGCTTGATGCGGCCTGACAAGGAAACAGAGTTGCCGGTGCTGCACCCGCACTTGGAGGACTTCAAGCCGACGGGGAATCCCGAGCCGATGCTGTCGAAAGCGCCGGAAGATTGGCTTTACAAGACGGCTGCGGACGGCGTGCGGTTGAAGCGCGAGACGAACAGCATGCCGCAATGGGCGGGATCGTGCTGGTACTACCTTCGGTTCTGCGATCCGAAGAACACGCAACACTTCATCGACCCGGCGGTCGAGAAGTATTGGTTGCCGGTTGACCTGTATGTCGGCGGGGCCGATCATGCTGTGCTACACCTGCTGTATGCGCGGTTCTGGCACAAGGTGCTGTTCGATCGCGGGCATGTCAGCACGGTCGAGCCGTTCCAGAAGCTGGTCAATCAGGGAATGATCCTCGGCGAGGTTGAGTTCACCGGATTCTGGCGCGGCCCGGGCTTGGAGACCAGTCCGGAAGGCCACCCGCAATGGTCGACCGCTTGCGGATTCGCGGGGTTCGTCTCCGCCCGCGACGTTGCAGAAAAAGAGATCGAAGGGAACTCCGTGCACGTGTTCCGGCGGTCGGGCGAGTCGGTCCAATCGGTGCGAGTTCCCGCCGATCAGATCGAGAAGAAGGGGGAAGGATTCATTCTCAAGGCAGAACCGGCCATCAGCATCGATGCGCGGGCCTTCAAAATGTCGAAGTCGCGCGGGAACGTGATCAACCCCGACAAAGTCGTCGAGCAGTACGGGGCCGACTCGCTGCGGCTCTACGAAATGTTCATGGGGCCGCTGGAGCAGGTGAAGCCCTGGAGTATGAGCGGCGTCGAAGGAGTGTTCCGCTTCCTGGGCCGCGTGTGGCGGATGGTGGCGGATGATCGGGCCGATGATGTGAAGCTGAGCCCGGCGGTGCAGGATGTTCCGGCCAGCGAGGCCCAGCTGCGGACGCTGCACAAGACGATCAAGGCGGTCACGGAAGACATCGAGAAGATGTCGTTCAACACCGCTATCAGCCGCATGATGGAGTTCACCAACGAGATCAGCGGGCAGGAGCCGCGGCCGAAGTCCATTCTGGAACCTTTCGTGCTGCTGCTCAGCCCCTTCGCCCCGCACCTGGCCGAAGAGTTGTGGGAACTGCTGGGGCACGGGGGCTCGCTGGCCTACACGCCCTGGCCCAGGGCGGAAGAGAAGTATCTCGTCGAGAACGAGGTGGAGATCCCCGTGCAGATCAACGGGAAGCTGCGTGCGGTGGTGCGGGTGCCGGCCGGGGCCGACCAGGCGGCCCTCAAGGCGGCGGCCGAGAGTCACGAAGCGATCGCCCCGCAACTGGCGGGGAAGACGATTGCCAAGTGCGTGGTCGTGCCGGGGCGGATGGTGAACTTTGTGGTGAAGGGGTAACTCTCGCGAGATGAAGAGCAGGTAACGGTCGCTCCGCTGTCGGCCATTCCCGTGATTTCGCGCATCGTCGATCACTTGCCCATCGGCGTGATGCGGAACTCGGCCTTGCACTTCCGGCAGCGTGCAAGGATCGAGGGACGCTTCGCAGCCCTCTCGGTCGACGGCCCCGCGGGCTCGGCCCCGACTTCCAGGATCTCACAGGGTGAGTCCCCGCAAAGCGGGCACTTGACTTCCTGCGGCGGCGTGGCCGTCATCACTGACCCTCCCACAAAGGCTTCGTGAAAAGGTACAGCGTCGCGACATCATCCACATGACGCAACTGTCAGAATGCGCATCAGCGCCACCCCCAATTCGGGAGTGACTGATCCTCCGGTCTGCGCCTCGGGATGTTACGATGAAAGGTGCCGGCGTGGCCGCGAGAGGTGGTTGTCGGGGCCGCCTTGTTGGCGGGACCGGCCGCTCCGGTTTCCAGAGAAGATTAGACTCCGAACGTGGTGCGGAGTCGGCTTTGCACCGTTCGTCGATCAGCGAGTCGTCTGCTCGGGCGAATCGTGTTCCCCGCGCAGCCGCGCCGCGAACATCTCCAGCGCCCCTTCGACGGCCCGCGGCACGTCGGCCAGCCCGTCGCGCGACGTGAAGTCGACGCAATGCGTCGTCGCCACGTCCAAGGCTCGTTGCGGGGCGTTCCCGCGCATGACCAGCACATGGGCGGCGATCTCGCACGTCACCCCCGGCGCAGATCCGTGCGGCAATTCGGCGGGTGGTCCAAAATAGGCCCGCTGGAACTTCACCAGTTGATAGTCCCGCATGAACAGGGGCTCGACCGCGCGGTCCTCGCGCGGGGGCGGGTTCCCGCCCCCCAGCCGGCGATCAACCCCTGAGCCGAACCCCGATCCAATCCCCGGTCCGACGCCGCCATTTGTAATGAAGAACCCGAAGTGGAACCGCCTGCTTTGTGCGGCGGCGGCCCGCTCCGCCGCTTCGTCGAGCTGCTCTTCGCGCTCCTGATGCCGGCGCTCGGTGTCGTTGAGCACGACCCGAAACGAATCGACCCGCACCATCACCGTTTCGCCCGCCTCCGTCGGCAGCTGCGTCTCGACCAGATGCCGGAGCGACTCGATCGGCGACGGCAGCAGGTTCTCGATCGGCACGATCCCGATCGCCTTCCGCCAGCCAGCCGGCGACTCCACCATCGCCCGATACGTCCGCTCCCACTCGGGCCGGCGATCGTCGACCGTCACCCGCACCGGGGCCTCGGTCGGAGCGTCGGTGCTGAAAGGGGGCGAATACCGCGCCTCGTAGGAAAACGTCGGCCCCGGCGCCACCGGAAGCCAGAGGCATCCGGAGAGCGTCAGCGCGCCCAGGCACGCCCCGATCCACCCGTAGCGGCGGTTCATGGCGAGACGAAATTGACGAGGGGGAAAAAGAGAGCCGAAAGGAAGGGGCGGGAGTATCGGCCGTTTTCCGCATCGAGGCAAGACGAATCATGGTCGTCTTTTTGCTCCTACGCTCCCGCGTGCCCCCACGACCGAATGCGAGCGCGGACAAGGGCGACCCGCGTCTCCTCGATCCAAGGCGCACAAGTGACGGCGGCGAATCCCCATCACTCGACTGCCACCAGCTCCGCCAGTCCTCCCACCTTCCCCCACACAATCGCATTCTGCTCAAACGCCCGCCCCAACGCCTTCCCCTCCTCGCGATTGATCCCGGCGACCAGCAGGCTCGCCTCGGGCACCCACGACGGATCCTCTCCCACTCCCTCCCCGGGCCAGCTCAACCAACCGCGTTCATCCACCATCCGCCGCAACGCCGCATGCCGCTCGCGATTCTCTTCTTCCCCCAACACTCGCGACCGAGGATTCCAGGCCGTCACGAACGCCCAACACCGGGTTCCCTGCGACGCCAGCCACGCGTCGAACTCCGGATGCCGCTCTCCCACGCGCAACGCATACGTCCGCTCCCCCGCCTTCACGCGGTACGTCGTCCGCCGGTACGCCTCCCACACCGCCGGAACAATCTCATGTGGCACGCCGCTCATCCCATCCCCTCACCGCCGTTCCCGCGTCCACCACCACGACGCCACGAACAACACGCCAAGCACGCTATCGAGGAGTCCGAACGCCAGCACCGCCGGGGGAATCCTCCCCTGCTGGAACAACACGACCGTCGCCACGCCGTACGAAAACTTCTCAACCCACGTCGCCGGCATCAACGGCCGATACCGTATCGGGTCTCGGCCGATCACCACAAAGGCGAACTGCCACGCGATCGCCACGCCAAGGAAGCCGTAGAAGAACTCCGAATGAGTGATCGGAGGCGGCGTCTCGATCCCGATTCGCGTCTCGAGAAACAGCATCGGCGGCAGCACGAGCAACCCATAGATCCCGGCCGCCGTGAAGACCCGCCGCGCAAACCGCACGCCCCTCTCGGAGACGACGTCTCCCGCCGACACATTCGCCGCCATGTCCGAAGCTCTCACGAAGATTCGCTAAGTGCCATGTCGCCCGGCAGAAACCGCAGCGCCGAAACACCAAGGGGCGCCCGACCCTCGATCTCCCATGGCGAAGTCCGCACCAGACGCACCCCGGATGGCTGCCCCTCCGTGAGTGCCCAAAATTCCTCACGGGGTTCATGGGCCGTCCGCAATACATTCTGGATCCACTCGCCCCGCTCGCCCGACCGCAACCAGCGCCGCGCCCCGAGACTCAAACGCCCCATCGTCCATCGCCCATTGATGTCCTGCAACGCCCGCACCGCAATCGAGCCATCCTCCCGACGATACCGCATCGCATCGATCCCCATCGGACCGAAGTACCCCGCCGCTTGCGCTCGTTCGGCCGCTCGCAACCCATGCGACACCGCCTCGTCGAACCGCGACTCCAGCCCCGCATCTCGATCAAATCGCGTCCCCACGTAGGCACCGGACTCATCCGTCAGCAACCCCGTCACTCCCACGCATTGCGGCGGTCCAACTGAGGGGATATCGAACTGGATCCCTGCCTCTTCGATCCGTTCGACCCACGGCTCGAAGAAGACCACGCCATCCCGCGCCAATCGCTTTCGTATCCACCCTTCCGCAGGTGCGGAGAGAACCGGCCCGCGACCCAAGATCCGCTCGCGGGCCGACATCCCGACTTCCGCCTTGATCACCCACCCCGCCGCGGCAGGCAACCCGCGCAGGCAATCGGCCACCTCCTCCAGCGTCGTCGGCGCCGCCGCCCCCGGCAGACCGATTCCGGCATCCGCCTCGCACTGAAGCGAAAACCGCCGCGAGTTGACCCCCCTCACCGCGTCCAGGGGGGGCGCAGTCATCGCGAGCCCATACCGCCGCGCAAACTCCCGCGGTGCGTCCGACCATCCCCACGGCACGAGTTCCACCGCTCCGGCAAGCCGCAACCCGGCGACCTTCGACCACGGAATGATCCGCGGCAGTCCCGCGTGCCTCAATCGCGCCAGAAACCCGGCCTCAAACCGCTCCGGCAGCACAACGATATCGCCCGGCTCCGCCACGAGAATCCAGGCAAACGCCAGCCGGTGCGACAACTCGGACAGCCGCTCATTCGCCGTCGCGGCATGACCGGCGAGTTCATGCTCAAACTGAAAGTTCCCAAGGAAAACCCGCCGCAAGTCCACCTCGCCGTGCTTCCTCAACGGACTGTGCAACTCCGTCCTATCCGTCGTTTCCGTGGCCCCTGGTCATCACCTTGCGCACGAGATTCGATGACTCGAACCTGCACATCGGACGAACCATCGCGGCTCAAATTCCGCCCCCCTCGTGATGCAGATGCGGGAATCCCTGGTCCATCGACAGCGCCGGCGACGCCACCGACGGCTGACCGACATTCCGAGCCGGCACCCCCGCGAATGTCGAATGCGCCGGAACCGGATCCAGCACCAGGCTCCCCGCCCCCACCTTCGCCCCTTCGCCAATCTCCACATTCCCCAGCACAATCGCCCCCGCCCCCAGCAGCACGCCACGCCGGACCTTCGGATGACGGTCCCCCGTCTCTTTGCCGGTCCCCCCCAGCGTCACGTCATGCAGCAGCGATACGTCATCATCGATGACGCACGTCTCGCCGATCACCACGCCCGTCGCATGGTCGATCAGAATCCCCGAGCCGATCCGGGCGGCAGGATGAATGTCGACGCCGAAGACTTCCGACGATCGGTTCTGAAAATGAATCGCGAGCAGGTTCCGTCCCTGCGACCACAGCCAGTGGGCCACGCGATAGGTCTGCAGCGCATGGAAGCCCTTGAAGAACAGGAACGGCGTCAAGAACCCGCGGGCCGCCGGGTCGCGGTCATTGACCGCATTGAGGTCGCGCCGGATCGCCGCACGGATCTCGGACGTCGCGAACGCCTGGTCGATCAATGATTGCAGCAGCGCCGGGTTCACGCACGCGGTTGCCAGCTTGGTCGCCAGCAGATGGCCGAGCGCCTCTTCCAGCCGCTTCTTCTTGAGGATCGACTCTTTGAGAAAGACGCGCAGAAAAGGCTCGCGTTCTTCTTCGGACCAGGCCTCGACGCGGATCGCCGTCCACACCGGATCGGACATCTGAGCTTGCGCGGACGCTTCCACCACGACAGTCAACCTTCTTCAAAGTGCGATCAGACAACGAGATCGTCGCGGCCGGCCGCGGCGCCACAATCTCCCCACCCGCTCCCTATCAAGGAACGCGACGGAAAGCATAGCTCGAAAAACGTGCGAACGCCGCGCCATGGCCGTCTTTCGATCCGCGAAAGAATGCTGCGTTCGGCGATGTGGACCACTCATGCCTTCGAGGTCGTTGCCATGTTCGCGTCCGTTCACCGAGCGAAGACGACCCTCACCACGGCAATGCCGTCTTCGGCCGCAGCGCGTAGGACTTCTGCGAAATCACCAATCGCTCCCCGCACCCCGGCGCCAAACGCACCGTCAGCTGCGGGCCGTTGACCGCAAACGTCGCGTCCCCCATCTTCACCGACGTCATCTCGTGCTCCGCATACGCCCCAGACTGCACGACGACCGTCCGCGCCTCCACCGGGTTCACGTTCACCAGCGTCACGGTCGTTGAGTCGGCCGTCATCCCGTCGATCAGCGCCGCCACGTCATCCGGCAGTCCCGCACGCCGCTCGGTCGGATCGAAGTACCGCAACCGCGCCCGCATCACGAGGCCATTCTTGCTCGGCAACAGCGACCCCGTCGTCAGCTCGAGCAGCGATCCGATCGAGCACGGATTGAGCTGCATCGAATCATCCGCCAGCCGCGTGTCGGGCGTCGTCTCATCCTTCCGGATCAGCTCGACCATCCCGCGCAGCTTCCCGAAATCGTTCTGCAGCGCCGTCTCGGCATATTTCGGATTCTTTCCTGCCAACCACTCGGCCCAGCCTGTCTTCCCCGCCCGCTCCAGGTCTTTCGGGTCAAGCGTCGACAGCCAGATGTCGCGCGCGCCGATGTCGTACTTCAAGGCCGAGTAGGCGTACCACCCGTCGTCCCCATACATGTGCGGATACTGCATCTTTCCGTCCACCATCTTGCCGTTCGCGTTGATAGCGTCGATCTGCCGCCGCCACACGTCGAGATACTTCGCGTCGCCCGTCAGCAGGTGGGCATTGAGGAAGCCTTGAATGCCGAGGTTGGTGGTGTTCCGGTGCGCGACCTTCCCCGTCTGCGGGACCGTCGGACTGAAGGCCCAGCCGTACGTCCCGCCGTACCATTTTCCGCCGGCCGCCCCGCCGATCGTCCCATCCAGGCCGATGTTCGACGGCAGGATGTCCTTGTTCTGCTTCGCCCGCTCGGCCCACGCGTCGACATACTCCAGCACCCACTTGCGGTACTTCTCGTCGCCCGTCAGGCAGTAGGCGTGAAACGCGAGCGACGTCGCCGCCATGTTCCCGGGGTGGTCCCCCACAATGTCCGTGTAGTCGCGGAAGTGGTCGAGCATCTCCTGGTACGTCCGCTCGCCATGCCCGAGCGAGAACCGTCCTTCGACTTCAATGGGATCCCCCGCCCAGTCGAGCGCCGTCGCCTTCCGCAAGAGCGGTCCGCGGCTGCCATTGAACAGGCTCTTGATAATCCGGTGCTTCGGATCGTAGTTCGGAGCGGTCGGATCCTCGCCGGTATAAAACTTCGCGAACCGCACCATCCGGGTCCGGAAGGCCGCGTCGTACGGATCTGACAATCCCTGGTGGCAGAAGACGGTCAGCCCCTCGCTGTTGTGCAGCCAGTCGAACATCACCGGGAACTCGCGGTAATACATCCCGTCCCGAGCGAACGGCACCTCGGTGGTCTTCGCCAGCGTGTATTGCCGCAGATGCCCCTCCCACGCCTTCTTGTAAAGCTCGAGAATCCGGTTCGAGCCCCCCAGAGCGTGCAGCATCGGCCAGTAAATCAGATTCTCGATCGCATCATCGGGCCCGTCGTCGCCCCCCCAGCGTTCCACGCACAGCAGCCAACCGCGGTCGTCGAAGTAACGCTTGAAGAACAGCTCGCACGCTTCGTCGTTCGCCTTCAGCAGCTGCCGTTCGAGCACCGCCCATGCGGGGGGAAGCATCGGCTTGTCCACCCGCACCGTCGGCCCCGCAGCAAGCGACACCTCCGCACAAGCCGCGGCGGTCACAAATGACGTTCCAGCGACACAGACAACGAGAGCCTGTCGAAGGGAGAGCATGGCGGGGCTCCAGAGGGCGGGGATGCAGGGCGGGAAGCGCAGGCGTCTGCGGACAACGAGCTTGTCCCGCCGCAACGCGCCTGTCAATTCGGCGGAGGAGCGGCCTCTACTCCGGAAACTCCAGGCAGGGATCGAGACCCATGCGGCGATGGGCGGCCTGCCGGACCTGTTCCGACTGCAACTGATGGCGGCGATGCTTCGCGTGCTGCTTCTCGATCCGCCGCTGCGTCCGCTCGAACAGCCTCAACCACGAGGCCGCCAGCTCACCGTTCGCATCAGGCCGCGCAGCAGACTGGTGTGCGATCAATTCCTCATGCGGAAGCGACCGCAGCAACTCGTCCTCGAGCGACAGCAGGAACTGGTAGGACCCTGGATCCCCTTGTCGCGCCGCACGCCCAATGAGCTGGCGATCGATGCGGGCCGACGTGTGCATCTCGGTCGCAATGACGTGCAGCCCCCCCGCATCGCTCACCAGCTTCCGCTCGGCCTTGAGGTCGGGATGGTCATGAGCTTCGCGAACCGCCGCTTCCCATTCCTCGGCCGGCACCTCGACGCGGCTCGGGTACTTCCCCCGCAACCGCCGCCACGCGATCGACTCCGGGCTTCCCCCCAGCAGGATGTCGGTCCCGCGCCCGGCCATGTTCGTGGCGATCGTCACCTGCCCGCGACGCCCCGCCTCAGCCACAATCTCCGCCTCGGTCGCGTGAAATCGAGCATTCAGAATCGTGCTGGGAATCTGCAACCGCTCCAGCACCAGCGCCAGCGTCTCGGACGCCGCCACCGACGGCGTCCCCACAAGAATCGCACGCCCCTGCTCGCGCAGCCGCACGATCTCCAGCGCCACCGCCTGATGCTTCGCCGCCAGCGTCGCGAAGATCCGCGGCGGCATCCCCTTCCGGATACATGGCCGGTTCGTCGGAATGACCGTGACCTTCAGCCCGAAGCACTTCTTGAGTTCGCGAGCGGCGGGACGGGCGGTCCCCGTCATTCCTGCCAGATGATGGTACAGCCGATAGAAAGACTGGAGCGTGATGCGCGCGGCGGCCCCGGTCCCCGCCGTGATCGTGACCCGTTCCTTCGCCTCGACCGCCTGGTGCAGCCCCTGTTCCCACTTGCGGCCATCCATCATGCGGCCGGTCGACTCGTCGACGATCGTCACCTCATCGTCGGCGATGATGTAGTCCTTTTCGTTCCGATAGACGAGCCGTGCGGTCAGCGCCTGCTCGACCGCGTCATACAGCCGGTCCGATTCCACATCGTCGATGAGCGACGGCTTCTTACACAGGACGACCCGCCGCCCCCCCTTCTGCGTCAGATGCACGCGCTTCTGCTCGCGATCCCACTCGAAGTCATCCTCGTTGAGGCGATCGGCGACGAACCCGCTCCACTTCAACAGGCTCGTCGTCTCGGGCGTATTGGGAACCGGCATCGAGATGATCAGCGGCGTCCGCGCATCGTCAATCAGCACGCTGTCCGCCTCGTCGATCAGGGCGAACTCGAACCCGCGATGCACGGGCGGGCTCACCCCTTCATCGCGGGTCAGCCAGTCGGCCTGCCGCCGCGGAAGGTGCGGGTTGCGAGCCTCCGACTTCAACCGGTCGCGCAGGTAGTCGAACCCCAGTTCGTTCGCGGTGCTATAGGTCACATCCTTCGAGTACGCCTCACGCCGCTCGTCCTCTTCCATCTCCGACTGAATGCACGACAGCGACATCCCCAGCCGCTCGAACACCGGGCGATTGTTCTCCGCATCGCGGCGCGCCAGGTAGTCATTGACCGTGACCACATGGCATCCCGTGCCCGGCAGCGCACGGAGAAACGTCGGCAGCGTCGCGGTCAGCGTCTTCCCTTCGCCGGTCTGCATTTCGGCGATGTGTCCGTGGAAGATCGCAATGCCCCCCAGGATCTGCACCTCGAAGTGCCGCTTCCGCAGCGACCGCCACGCCGACTCGCGCACCAGGGCGAACGCTTCCGGCAGCAGCTTCTCCAGCGACTCTCCCGCCGTGGCCCGCCACCGCAACTCCCGCGCACGCTTCAGCAGATCCTCTTCCGACGCATGCTCCAGCCGAGCATGCTCGGCCAGCACGCGCTCGACAAGCGGCCGCCACCGCGTGATCTGCCGTGGTGACACGCGCCGCGCCAGGTTGTGGAGGGTGTCAGAGAAGGTCACGGCTGGGGTGGGGGGTTGAGGGTTGAGGGTTGAGGGTTGAGGGTTGAGGGTTGAGGGTTGAGGGTTGAGGGCGTGGCTCGTTGCTTCGCTTGCGGGTTCCCAATGCCTTCAAGTCTCCAATTGATGGTTCGATTCCTCTGCGGCTTTTGGCTACCCACTACCCACTACCCACTACCCACTACCAACTACCAACTGCCCACTTCCCTTCCCCCCCTACCACCAGAACCGCCGCTGCAAGAACTCCAGCACATCGCCGAACATCACGTAGGCCAGACTCCGTTTCCCACAGTTGATCCGGCAGCGGACGTCGGCGCCGATACGTCGCACGGACGGCGTCCCTTCCGGTATTTCGACGAACGCTTCAACCACCCGCTCCTGCTGCTCGGTGCTGTCGGCCCGCGTCGCCACCTCGCCCAGCGTCCCCGTCCACGTCGTCTCCGGATTGGTCGCCAGCACGAACGTCACCGGCAACGCGGGGTCGCTCCGCTTCTCCCTCGCCCGCAACAGATGCCCCTGCCGATGCTCGGGCACTCGCAACTCGAGCCGCCACGGTCCCGTGTCATCCATCACTTCGAGCAGCGCCTCGCCTCGCTTCACCGGTCGATTCATCAACAACTGCTCGACCTGGAATGTCGCAATCACCCCCGGCCGCGGCGAATGCACCGACAGCGCTTCCTCGCGCTCGTTCAGAATCTTCGCCTGCTCATACAGCCCGATGATCTCCACCCGCGTCTGTTCGAGCTGGCCCTCCAGCTTGATCCGCTCGTCGCGATTCGCCGCCCCGAGAGTGTCCAGCCGCGACTGCAGCGAGCGCTCAAGCTGCCGCTTCTCCAGAAGCTGCGTTTCCGCCGTGATCCGCTGCGAATGCAACTCGTTGTTCCGCAGCTTGAGCAGCGGGTCGCCCACTGCCACACGCTCGCCCCCGTGCACGCTCAGTTCGACGATATCCCCATCCCACGGAGCGAACACCCGCTGCTGCACCGTCGGCATCAGCTTCCCTTCCCCCTCCACCCGGTACTCCCACGGCACGAACACCATCAGCAGCAGCGCGATGAACGCCGCGCCCGCGAACAGCCCCGCCTTCTGCGCCCGCCGGCCATGGAACCATTCCCACGCCCGCCCGATCCGGATCCACAGCGGAAGCAGAAAGACCTGCTCGCGAAGCAGCCCGTTCGAGATGGCCGCCCCGACATGGTCCGCCAGTAGCAGGGTCCGGTTCGTCAGCATGTCGTTCGCTGCATCCTCGCGCATCTGCTCGACGACCAGCCCGCCGATCACCTTGCGGGGCTTCTCGACAACCTTGTCCTTGCGCGTCTCGTCCGGAGGCTCCGGGCGCTGGTTGGCGAACAGCGGCACGATCAACAATCGCCGGGCGTTCGCTTTCTCCAGGAAGTCCGTCAGCTTCTCTTCAATCGTGGGAGGGAAGGTCGCGTTGCGGCTGGAGAAGTCGAGCGGCTCCCCCGTCGGCAGCACCACCTTCGCCAACTCGACCAGCGAGCGGATGAGGTCCCCCTTGTGGTTGACCGTCTTCTGCCCGCTGACCGCTTCGACGTTCGTCGCCTCCCCGCGCTTCACCACCACGCTCAGCCGGTCGGCATCGAGCATCAGCCGCGCATCGGCCGCCGCGGTCGCTGCAATCTCAGTGACCGTCTCGGCCCGCTCCAGCACCAGCAGGAACTGCTCCAACTCCTGCCAGAAGTTGTTCGACGCGGCCGGAGCAGGCGCCGACATCACATTCCCCAGAGTGATCGGCCCGCCGGCATTGGGAGCCGCGGATGTACCGCCGCCTCCGGCGGGAGCCACCGTCACCACGGGCCCGCGCGGACCGGCCGCACCAGGACTCGCCGTCGGCCCGGCCGCTCCCTTCGCAGGTCCGGGCGGACGTCCATTCGCAGCGGCCCCTGGTCCCTGCGACAGCGCCCGCGACGCCAGCCCGCACAACTGCTCGACGAATTCCAACAACCCGTTCCGCGTCTCTGGCGGAGTCTCCGGCCGGATCACCAGCTCCACCGCCCCGACGGGCCGTTTCCCTTCAAAGAACGGGATAAACAGGAGCACCGCCGCGCCCCCCGCCCCTTTCCATTTCTCGTCGTCGGCCAGGACCACGCGCGACTCGCCCGTGCCGACCACGTTCGGCACCCACTCCCCATGGGCCGACCAGACGTGCGGAAACGTCTGCAGCTTCGCCGCCGTCCCTCCCGCATCGCAGATCGGGGCCACGCCGCCCCCCGTCTGCATCCACATCATCCCCCCGACGGCGTTCGTCGCCCGCGCGAGCACTTCCAGCAGCTCGCCAAAAAACGTCTCGCGCGGAATCGGCTGCCGCGCCAGCCCCTCGATGTGAGTGCGCACCGCTTGGAAGAACTCCTGCGGGCTCATCTGGGGTTCAGGGACGCTCATTCGATCTCCTGCTCGCCGTGGGATCGCCTTCCAGGCTGTCAGTTCAACTCAAGCTGACACAAAACTGCCGCTTGCGGCGACCGGCAGGCGGATTGGTCGTTGGACATTGGCCGTTCGGTGTCATCTTCAGAAATGACTACTGACCAATGATCAACGACAATTCTCCTCGAATCGCCTTCCCGTCTCGCAATTCATGACAGAGAAACCCTGACAGCTGTCAGTGTGGCACGAGACTCCGTCTCGTGAAACGGCGTGGCGAAACGCAAGATGCAGCCAATGCGAGTTGACTCGCAAGCGGACGGTCTATGGAACGCTCCACACGAATTCACGACATGGAATGTCGTGCCACGCTGACAGCCTGCAAGGCTATCCCACGGCAGAAGGCTATCTCCCGGCCGACATTCCTCTAGAATCGGATTGTATCGGTTGTATCAGCCTCGCAGGGAACGGAAAGGCTTCGCCAACCGGCGGGCATCGATTCCCAGTCGCGAGGAAGCCGCCCCGATGACAGGCGCGACGAATCCTCCTCATTCTTCGGCTGGAAGCGCCGCGATACAACAACAGGACGCCCGTGCGGCGAACATCCGGATGTCGAAGCAGAGCAGGAGTCGGAAAATGACACATCCGTGGCGAAAGATGTTGGGAGCGACGGCACTCGCCCTGCTGGCGACCGCGGGGCTGCTCCCCTCGGGAACGGCCCAGGAGAAGCCGAAGCCAGGGACTGTCAAGGACAAAGCGCCGGCGGCGCCCCCGTCGGCCGATGTCGAACTCGACGACTGCCGCATCCTGCTCATGGACGCGGTCACGCTCGCCTCGGACCGCAACGGCGTCCTCGCCAGGGTCGTCCCCGAGGAAGGGGACGCCGTGAAGGCCGAGTCGGTCATCGTCACATTGCGGGACGATGTCCCCGCCGCCGCCCTCGCCGTCGCCACGGCCAAGGCCGAGAACGATGTCGAGGTGCGGTATTCGATTGCGGCGGCCGACGTCGCCCAGGCCGAGCATGAGAAAGCCGAGCAGGCCAATGTCCGATTGAAGGGGACGGTCCCTGAGGTCGAAGTCGGTCGGCTCCTTCTCGCCGCAAAGCGGTCACGGCTTCAGATCGAGCAGGCCGACCTTCAGATGAAGGTCCACGCCCTCGAACGCGATCAGGCGAAGGCCGAACTCGATTCCTACCGCGTCGTCGCGCCATTCGACGGAACCGTCACCAAGGTCTACCGCCATCGCGGCGAGGCCGTCCGTCAGGGTGATCCCATCGTCGACGTCACCAGCACGCGCCGCGTGCGGGTGGAGGGGGATGTCCCGCTCAACCAGAGCTGGAACCTGAAGCCGGGCCAGGAAGTCTCGGTGAGGCTCTCGGCCCCCGGCCTGCCAAAGGACATCGCCGACCAGACGTTCTCGGGCAAGCTCGTCTTTGTCGATGTCACGTCGCAGCCCGTCTCGGGCAAGACGCGCGTCTGGGCCGTGGTGCAGAACCACGACAACATCCTGCGGGCCGGCCTCTCGGCGCGGATGCGGATCCTCAAGGACCCGCCGAAGACCGCCGAACCCCCGCGAACCTCGGCCCGGGCGGATGACGCCGCACTCCCGAGACCAGCACTCACGGCGGTCGGACCTTCCCTCACGCGCTGACAGGCTGTGAGGACGACTCGCTGTTCCGGAGGACACGCCGCGCCTCGGGCTTGTCAGGCCATGAGTTCGCCGGAGTCTCATCGACGAACGCGCAAGTCCCTGTTCCGGAGTAGCGACCATGGCCACTCGTCCCTCCCGCATGCCGGAAATCGGCTGGCTGGAGCCACCGCTTTTCCGTATGCGAACAGTGACACGCCGCGGCTGGTACGCGCGGCTCTCGGCGTTCCTCGGCGTGCTTCTTTATTTCTTCGCAACGTGGCTCTTTCTGCCGGTCGACATGGGAGACATCACCTGGGTTGACGTTCTCATTCGTGGGACAGCCGCCGGACTCGCGACCGCATTTGTTGTCGATGCCTTCTGGATCATTCGCTGTGTCTGGATCGACCACCGCGGCATTGGATACTGTGCGATCCCGGCCTGGACTCTTTCCATGCAAAGCCTCAATCGATTCGCCGTCGAGTCCGTCACCCTTCTCGACGCTCAAGATGCCGCCAACCATTGGAAGCGTCCCGTCATGGTAGTCCGGATGAAGCGCGGCGCGGACGTCGTGTTTGCCCTGAACGAGCAATTTGACACGGTCGAGCAGCGCTTGAAGGACGTTGGTTATCGTGTTGAGAACCGTCCTGCGTCCTGACGCCGATTGCAGTGACAGCGACAAGGCTCAGAACTCGCGCCTACTCCATCGGCAAACCCGATTCCAGCGCCTCGCCAATCCTCCGGTCGGTCTCCGCTTCGTGCGTGTTCCCCAGGCTCGCATGCACGTTGCTCCGCTCCAGGTACGCCGGCGCACACCGCGGGTTCAACTGAACCGCCCGGTTGAGGTCCTCCAGTGCCGCATTCTTGCGACCCCTCTCGAACCGCGTCGCCGCCCGCCCCCGCAGCGCCATCACGCACCGCGGATTGATCTCGACCGCCCGCTGAAACGCCTTCTCCGCTTCATCAACGCGCTCCAGGTCGAGCAGCACCAGGCCACGCACGCAATGCGCGAACACGAACCGCGGATTGGCCTCCAGGGCGGCCTCCGCATCCACCAGCGCATCGGCATTCTTCCCCAGCTGCATCCGCACATGCGCCCGCCGCGCCAGCATGTCCCAGTCGTGCGGGACGTGGCCGAGGGCCTGCGTCGCATACGTCTCGGCGGCCCCGGGGGACTCGAGATCATCCGAAGCGGTCGCCAGCTCGACCAGTTCCTCGTACTTCAACAGATGATCTTTTCCCGGCTGACGCAGCGACGCGACCACACGCTCCAGGTCATCGCGCCCCGCCAGCGGCTCGGCCCGATCGACGAGGATCCCGCCGCGAATCCGCAGCGCCGTGGCGTCGTTCGGCGCGATCGTCAGCGCCGCAGACAGATCATCCAGGGCGTCCGAATGACGTGACAGGTCCCACCGCACCATCGCCCGCTTGATGTGTGCAAAGGCCCCGTCGTTGGAGATGAGAATCGCTCGCGTGAGGTCGCCTTCGGCATCCGCATACTGCCCCATCGCGTGAAAAACCCGCCCGCGCGTCAGAAACGACAGCCCCGTCACTTTGGACGGATGCGTCCCCGGCTCGGGCGAAGGGTCGGGGGGGGGAGCGTCTTCCGCGCCCGGGGCAGCGGTCTTTTCGATCGTCTTCTTGTGCGGGCGATCAACCGTTGAATCGGCCGATTTGTCGGCAGGTTTCTCCGTCGGCTGGCGCGCCTCATCGCCGCGCGAAGTTTCCGCTGTGGCAACCCCTTCGTCGTCGTGCCTTTCATTCGCTGTCGCCGCCGAATGAATGAGGGCCTCTTCAATCGAGACGGCCGTGTTGGCGTCGGCGAGCGCCTGCGTGAAGCGATTGGCCTGGAGATGCAGCTCGGCCCGGTCGATCCACCCGCGGGCGTCATCCGGCTTCAGTTGAATCGCCCGGTCGTACCAGGCAAGAGCATCCTCGCTCTCCTGGTGATCCTTCGCCAGCTTCGCCCGGTCGAGGCACCAGTCGTACGACCACGGCGCCCACATCAATGGCAGCACCGCCAGCACGGTCATCGTGCCGAAGCCGAGGGCACAGATCCGCGGCTTCCAGCGCTCGATGAACGCCAGCCCGGTCAACGCGCCGAACGCCAGCCCCGTCAGATGGCAGACGTTCGCCACGGGGTCGGCCACTTCCTGCCCCGCCATCTCCTGCACGATGTCCGCGATGTCGTAGAGCGTCCCCTCGGCGAAATACAGGCAGAGGGGAATGTAGTACCACATCGGCATCAGGCGGTACGTCGTGCCGGCCACCACGAACAGCCCGTAGACGGCACTCAGCATGCCCGAGGCCCCGAAGCTGTGTTCTCCCAGCCACGCCTGGTCGACCGCCCCGCTGAGGATCGCACTGGCCACCAGGAACACCAGAAATCGTCCCGTCCCCAGCGCCTGCTCCAGACGCAGCCCGAACACCCACAACCACAGAATATTTCCTTCGAGGTGATCCCACTCGGCATGCACGAAGGACGACGTGAGGAGCGACCACCACGCCCCGCCCCACACATCGTGAGCGCTCCGCCATCCCCAGTGTTCCATCGCCGGATCGGCGAGCGGGTTGGGCTCGGATGAGAGGCCGTGCCACACCAGCACGCAGATCGTCGTGACGAGCGTCAGTCCCCACGGAAACGTCCAGGGAACAGGAAGCCGCGTCCACGGCTCGCCCGGCTCTTCCGCCTTCGGCACGCGCTCGGGGAGGACTTCCCGTGAAGGCTCCTGCTCAGAACCCTCGGGGGTGACACCCTCGCCGGAGACCGACGCAATCTGCACGTCGGGAAGACGATCGGCCGGTTTCTCGGTCAACGAGGAATCGACCGCTGGGGTAGTCCCCGGCACCGCCCCGCAATTCCAGCATTCATCGAACGGCGCTGGGTTCGCCTCGCCGCAGCACACACAGCTCCAGTCCGTCGCATCGGAATTCGCGACCCGCAAGGCATGCTCGTTCGCCAGCTCGACGCCGCGTTCGGCATCCCCCTCCGACACCCAGACCGTCGTGACGGGCAGTCGCGGCGACAGCCGAGGCTCCTCGCTTACCCACATCGGCTCGCCGCGCAGTTCCGCCGTAATCCCCTGATCCGCCAGAAGCGCCGCGAACAGGTGAGCATCGGTCGTGGTGCGGCCGGTATAAATCAGCTTCATGAGCGATCGAACAGAACCCGGAACAGCGGCGCAAGACCAGCCGGCGATGAGGTCCCGACCTCCGCACGGCTCTCTCTTTTCCCGATTATCGCTGCCGAAGGTCTGAGAGGACAGGCATCCGAAGTGATGCCCCCTGCGTCATGCGCGGGAAGACACCGGGGGCTCGCAGAGCCTCGCCCCCGGCACCCTTCCGGAGATGTTGTCGCCTCAGGCCAGTTGTTTGCGGAACCGTGCCACGCTCAGCGTGAAGATCACGGCCGCGCACAGCGTCAGCCCGGCGATCTGCGGGAGCAGGTCGATGACGTCGGCGTCCCGCAATACCACGCCGCGGAGGATCTCCACGAAGTACGTTGCGGGAATGGCGAACGTCATGACGTAGATTGGAAAAGGCATCTGCGCCCGCGGGAACATGAAACCCGACAGGAGCACCGACGGAAGCATGATCAGGAAGGCGAACTGCATCGCCTGAAGCTGCGTTTTGGCGAGCGTGCTGACGAGCATTCCCAGCCCCAGCGCACAAAGCAGGAAGAGCGTGCTCAACGCCAGCAGCAGCGGGACGCTCCCGCGGATGGGAACGCCGAACAGGAAGACCATCACGGTCAGGACGATCAGCGTTTCGAGGAAACCGACGAGCGAATAGGGAATCAGCTTTCCGAGTAGCAGCCCCGCCTTGCCGACCGGCGTCACGAAGAGCTGCTCGAGCGTCCCCTGTTCTCGCTCGCGGACGATCGAGAAAGCCGTGAGAAAGAGCGTCACCAGCTGCAGGATGATGCCGACGAGGCCCGGCACGAAGAAGTGCGAGCTTTCGAGGTTGGGGTTGAAGAGGAGCCGCGGCCGCATCTCGACGGGCATGGCGATGCGCCCCTCGGCGTTTCGCGAGGGAACCTGCTGGAGCGTCTCGCCGAAGGCGAAGCCGATGCGTTGCGAGAGCTTCACGCCGAGCAGGTTCGTCGCGTTGAGGGCGGTGGTGGCGACCTGCGAATCGCTTCCGTCGATGAGCACCTGGACCTGGGCCTGCTCGCCGAGGAGCAGGCGGTCGCTGTAGTCGGGCGGAATGACGAGACCGACCCTCGCTCGGCCGGAGGTCATGGCGCGGCGGAATGATTCCTCGTCCGTCACTCGGTCGACGATCTGGAACGTGCGGGCATTGCGGAAGGCTTCGCGAAGCTCGCGGGCGTGCACGCGGCCGTCGAGGTCGAGGACGATCGTCGGGATGTTCTCGATCTGGGTGTCGATCGCGAAGCCGAAGATCATCGTCTGGACGATCGGCACCACGAACATGAAAAAAAGCGTCGAAGGCTCGCGGCGAATGTGCGAGAACTCTTTGAGCAGGATGGCCCAGAAGCCCCACAGGGGCTCGGCCCGCGTCGGTGTCGGGGTGGGGGACGGCGGAGTGGAGGCAGCCGCCGACTGCAAGGGGGTGACAACCGTGGGGGTGACCGGCTCGGGCGGAGGGGTGAGGTTATTGTCAGGTGGCGGGGTGGGAGTGGTCGACGCGGGGTTCGCCGCCTCGCGCACCGCCTGCTGGCGACGTTCCTCCGCAGCGCGGCTCAGCGTCACGAAGACGTCTTCGAGCGTGGGATGGATCGGGCGGGCGGGGACTTCTTCGGCGGGGAGCGCCAGCTTGCGGGCGAAGTCTCCCTCGGTCCACGACTCAGCCGCCAGGACGTGCAGAGTCTGACCGAAAAGAGTCGCGTCACGGATCCCTGCCATCGTCCGCAGTCGCGAGAGCGCTTCGGTCGGATGGGGCGGCTCGACTTCCCACCGCCGCGTCCCCGGCGGCGTGATCTCGGGCAGCTCCTTCAACTCGTCCGGCTTCCCGCACACAATGAGCTTCGACATCGAAATGTAACCGACGTCGCTGCACCGCTCCGCCTCATCCATGTAGTGGGTGGTGACGAACAGCGTCACGCCGCGTCCGGCCAGTTCGAACAGCAGGTCCCACAGGTCGCGGCGGGCGACGGGGTCGATGCCGGCTGTCGGCTCGTCGAGAAAGATCAACTCCGGCTCGTGAATCAGAGCGCAGCCAAGGGCCAGCCGCTGCTTCCATCCGCCCGAGAGCGTTCCCGCCAGCTGGTCAAGCCGGTTGCCGAGCGCCGTCAATTCGAGAACCGCCCGCTTCCGCTCTTCGAGCCGGTCCCCTTCAAGCCCGTAGATCCGCCCCGAGAATTCGAGGTTCTCGCGGACGCTGAGATCGGAATAGAGGCTGAACTTCTGCGACATGTACCCGATGCGGCGCTTCACGCCTTCGGCATCGGACACGACGTCGTGCCCCAGGACGGTTGCCCCGCCGGACGTTGGCTCGAGCACCCCGCACAGCATGCGGATGATGGTCGACTTGCCGCTGCCGTTCGGCCCGAGCAGACCGAAGATGGTCCCGCGCTGAACCTGGAATGAGACGTCATCAACCGCCAGCAGCGAACCGAATCGCCGCGAGAGGTGATTGACATCGATGACGATGGGGGCAGTCATGCGGGGGCGACCGAAGACTCAAAGAGAAACCGCGGCAGGAGACTCGGATGGTATTGGGAGACGGGGCGACGGGCCAGCATTCGACTTTCGGGAGGCCGGGACGGATGGCTACACTGGATCGGGTCGCCGCGCTGGGGCGATCAACCCGCCGATCATTCTCCCGCCGCGTTCTTTCCCCGCGAGTCCACCGATGACACGCGTTCGTCGACGAGCTTCCTCCATTCGCCGTTGGACGATGCGAGTTCCGACGGCGAGGCTGTTCGGTCTGGCCGTGCTGGCGTTTGCGATGGGTGCGGACGGACGCGCCGCGGATGAGAAGCCTGCGGCTGTCGATTATTCGAAGCAGGTCAAACCGCTGTTGCGCGAACGGTGCTGGTCGTGCCATGGGGTGTTGAAGCAGGAAGCGGGGTTGCGGCTCGACACGGCCGCCTTCGCCGCCAAGGGAGGAGACTCGGGAGCGGCGGTCGTCGCGGGGAAGGTCGAGACGAGCCTGCTGATCGAGCGTGTGACGTCGAAGGACGATGCCACGCGGATGCCTCCCGAGGGAAAGCCGCTGACGGCCGAGCAAGTCGAGTTGCTGTCGGCGTGGATTCGCTCCGGGGCTTCCGCGCCGTCAGACGAAGCCCCCGAGACCGATCCACGTCAGCACTGGTCATTCCAGGTGGTGAAGCGTCCGGCGGTGCCGAAGGTGAAGAACGAGGCGTGGGTCCGAACCCCGATCGATGCCTTCATTGCGGCGGGACAAGAAGCGCACGGCGTGACGCCGACGGCCGCGGCGCCGCTCCACCGGCTGTTGCGTCGCGTGACGCTCGACCTGACGGGGCTGCCGCCGACGCGCGAGGACCTGCATGCCTTCGACGCCGACGTGGCGCAGCGCGGAGCCGATGCCGCGTATGAAGCGGTCGTCGATCGGTTGCTCAGCTCCCCGCAATACGGCGAGCGATGGGGACGCCATTGGATGGACGTCTGGCGTTACAGCGACTGGTACGGACGCCGGCTGAATAACGACGTCCGCAACAGTTACGGCCAGATCTGGCGGTGGCGCGACTGGATCGTGCGGTCGTTGAACGAGGACGAGGGCTACGACCGGATGGTGATCGAGATGCTGGCGGCGGACGAGGTGGCGCCCGAGGACGACGAGGCGATCGTCGCGACCGGGTACATCGTCCGGAACTGGTATTCGCTCAACTACCACACGTGGATGAAGGACCTTGTCGAGCACACCGGAAAGGCGTTCCTCGGCCTGCGGATCAACTGTGCCCACTGCCACGACCACAAGTACGACCCCATCACGCAGGAAGAGTACTTCAAGTTCCGGGCGTTCTTCGAACCGATCGAGCTGCGGCACGACCGCGTTGCGGGGGATGCCGATCCGGGGCCATTCAAGAAGTATGTCTATGCGGGTTCGACCGCTCCGCTGAAGAGCGGGATGATCCGCGTCTTCGATGAGAAGCTCGACGCGAAGACCGAGTTCTACACGCAGGGGGATTCTCGGAACGTCGTGAAGGACCGTATCATTCCGCCGGGCGTGCCGAAGATCCTCGGCGGCAAACCGCTCGACATTCAGCCGGTCTCGCTCCCCCCGGTCGCGTGGAATCCCGCCCGCAAGTCGTTCATCCAGACTGAAGAGCGAGCGAAGCGGACCGCCGCCATTGCGACGGCTGAAAGCGAAGTCACCGCCGCCCGCACAGGCTTCGAAGCAGGACGGCCGGCGGCCGAAGCCGCGCTGAAGAAAGCCGAGGACGCTCTCGCCGAGGTGAAACGGCTTGAGGGAGAGAACAAGACGTCGGCGGCGCTGGCGGGGACGCAGTCGCTGCACCTCGATGCCACGACGGGGCGTCGCGTGCTGTCGAACCTGCTGCCGGGTCTGCCCGAGGTGCAGCAGCCGGCCGTGGCGTCGTTCCTGGTTCGCATCCTGAAAGACGCCCACTTCAACGTGCAGTTTGCCCTCGATGTTTCGGGAGGCGCGACGGGGGGTTGGGTCGGATTCGAGAAGGGAAAGATCCTCACCTATAAGCCGGGAGGCTTCGAGCAGATCGAGGCGGGGAAGTACGACCTTGCCGCGGGTCCGCCGACGTTCGCCATCACCTGCCAGCTCGATGTCGAGAAGAATCAGTTCCTGTTGACGGTCGTCGACCGCAACAGCGGGGCGAAAGTCGTCGACGCGATGCCTGCGGCGCTCAATGGTTGGAAAGGCCTGCGGAACGGCAAGCAGGGAATATTCGTCGATGCCCGGACCGGAGCGGAGGTGCTGCTGGATGATGTCGTGTTGCGGCCGGTCGAAGGGAAGCCGTGGTATGTGTCCGACTTCGAGCCGCCGAAGTTCGGTCTCGGTCGCGATGCGGTCGGTATCGAGGGATGGATGGCCCACGCGCAGGCCCTGGCTCCAGCGACTTCGCAGGTCGTGCAATCCCTCTCGGGTTCGCCGGCCATCAAGGCGGCTGAGCAGCAGGTCGTTGCCGCCCGCGGTGCGGTGGAAGCATTGCGCGTCGGACTGACGGCCGCCGAGGCTCGCCTCGCCGCCGCACGGGCCGATTTCGCGTCTCTCGAAGCTCGCATTGCCGCCGACGCCGCTCAGGGGGAACCGGCGGCCGCGACCGCTACGGACCTCGCCAGGACTGCCGCAGCGGCCGAGCGGCAGCATGCTCTCCTCCAGGCTCAGGCCGCCGTCGCTGCCGCAGAGAAAGCGGCGGCGGAAGCGGACGCCAAGCCAGCGGCCGATCCAAAGCGAGGCGAAGCCATCCAGGCAGCGGCAAAGCAAAAGACGACGGCTCAGGCCGCTCTCGCCAACGCTCAAAAGAATGCCGGGCTGACCGACGGCAACTACACGCCCCTTTCGCCGCAATACCCGAAGCAGAGCACCGGCCGGCGGACGGCGCTCGCCCGGTGGATCGCCGATCGCGACAACCCGCTGACGGCCCGCGTGGCGGTCAACCACATCTGGATGCGGCACTTCGGCCGGCCGCTGGTCGAGTCGGTGGTCGACTTCGGCCGCTCCGGCAAGACTCCGACTCACCCCGAGTTGCTCGATTGGCTGGCGAGTGAGCTGATGGAAAGCGTTGGGGGTCATGCGTTGAGGGTTGAGGGTCCGAGCCAGGACAAGAGGTCCCAGCCCGCGGCTCACTCGACTCGCGGCACCTGGCGCATGAAGCCGTTGCACCGCCTGATCGTCCTCAGCAATACGTATCGACTTGGTTCCTCACCTGCGGCTCCCAACGAGTCAATCGCCTCTGCCCCTCAACCCTCAACCCTCGACCCTCAACCATCCGCCTCCCCCGACCCCGACAACCACTGGTACTGGCGGTTCGATCCGCGGCGCGTCGAAGGAGAGGTTCTCCGCGACAGCGTGCTGGCGGCGAGCGGCCAGCTCGACCCGACGATGGGCGGCCCGCAGATCGACGCCGGCCAGGCCGACGCGTCGCGACGCCGCAGCCTGTACCTTGAGACGCACGCGGAGGGAGGCGGGCACGCGGTGTTCCTGTCGATCTTCGATGCGCCCGACGTCTGCGACTGCTATCGCCGCTCGGCCAGCATCATGCCGCAACAGGCTTTGGCCCTCACCAACAGTGGAGCCCCGGTCACGCACGCCAAGCCTCTCGCACAACGTCTCTGGGATGAGGTGAAAGCCGTCGCGACGAAGGAGTCGGCGGAAGCGGCAGCGAACGAAAGCCGACTCACGACCGATTTCGTGGCGGCGGTGTTCGAGCAGTTGCTGACACGGGTCCCGACCGAGAAGGAATCGGCCGCGTGCGTGGCATTCCTCAAGCGGCAGGCCGCCCTCTCACCGATGGACGGCGCGGTACGGGCCCGCGAAAGCCTCGTGCGGACGATGTTCAACCACACCGAGTTCCAGACGCTGCCGTAAGTGGACGACGGTCGGCCAATGCGGCCCTTGAAGGGTCCGGTCGTCCCTTCCTACCATTCCTTTGGGAAGTCCGTCGGCCCGGCGGTCCTTTCGACGATTCACCTTCTGATTCTCACCCGGAGACCCCGATGTTCCGCGTCACGCAGGAAATCGATTTCTGCTATGGGCATCGGTTGCTCAACTACGCAGGGAAGTGCCGCCAGCTCCACGGACACAATGGAACGGCCGTCATCACGCTGGAATCCGAGACCCTCGATGACCGGGGAATGCTGGTCGATTTCTCGGACATCAAGGCGAAGCTGCGAACGTGGATCGACGACAATCTCGATCACCGCATGATCCTCTGCGATCGCGACCCCGCGCTCCCCTTCCTGCAACAGCTCCAAGAGCCGTTGTATGTCCTCGACGAGAACCCGACGGCGGAGACGATTGCGCGTCTGATCTATCGCCAGGCGGTCAAGTTCGGATTCCCGGTGAAGGAAGTGTCGTTGTGGGAGACGCCGAAGGCGTTCGCGACCTATCGCGAGGACGCGTGAAACGAATCGGTGGTCATCACTACACCGTCGACATGGTCCCCGAGTTCCGTGCGTCGTAACCCGGAAGTGCGGCGATGGCGCCGGTGAAGGCCGGATTCCGCAGGACGCTCACCAGCGCTTTCAGCCGCGGATCGTCCTCCAGCTCCGCCCGGTAGCAGAGGTCGTAGCTCTCCCACTGCAGCGAAAGGAACTCGAGCCCGGCCTCCTCGGCCGCCAGCCGGAGGCAGATGCCCGCATCACCCCAGCCCAGTCGCACCGCATCGGCGACGCCGCGGTGATCGCCCGCCAGCCGGCGGAGCGTTCGCGGCTTGCCGAAAAGCTCGTCGAGACAGCGCCGCGCCCCCGAACCGGGCTCGCGGCCGATCCAGCGGACTTTCGACCGCAGCAACGCGCGGATCGATTTCTGTCCGAGCCCCGGGGCGACCGTGACTCCTTCCTCCCATTCGGCCAGCCGCACCATCCGCCACCCCGTTCCCAACTCTTCCCGCAGAATGTCGCGATGGCGGTCGGGAGAGTCGGTGGGCGCCAAGTGCACGCCCGCCACGTGGACGAGCCCTTCCTTCATCAGTTGCAGGGCCTGCCGGCTTGACCGCAGCAGAGGGATCAGGCGGAAGCGTCCTTCCCGCTCGAAGTGGGACGCCAGCAATCCCGCCGCGGGGTCGCATCCGGCCATGACCAGCGTGGTCTTCGGATCGCCCGACTCCACGAAGGGGGCATCGCTCGCGGACGCCACGCCGTCATGCTCGCGTTCCCCGCACGCCGTCGGCTCTGCAGGGAATGCCAGGCGCCGCCCGTTGACTTCGGCCAGCCAGTAGCGGGTGGGAAAGTGCCGCGGCGGCCAGGCCCACGAGGGTCCTTCCGAGCCGGAGCGCTCGCCGAAGATCTCTTCGACGGTGACTTCCAGCACGCGCGCCAGAGCTATTGCCGCGGTGACCGAGGGAACGAGCCGGTCCCCCTCAATGGCGCTGACCCCGGTTCGCGAAATGCCCGCCCGCGCCGCCAGTTCCCCCTGCGACCAGTGGCGGGACTCCCTCAACAGCTTCAACCGGACGCCCGCCCTGTCCGACGGCTCGATCGTCATTCGCCATCCCCTGACACGATTCCGTCAACAGTCCGCCAGAATTGTGTCTGGCCAGGGTTCATCGTTATCGTCGGATCATCCGCTGTCAATCGCTTGCGGACGATGCGGACGTGAATGGCCTTCCGTCTCGTCGTGACGGATGACTCGCCAAAGAGCTGAGAACGAAGGGTGGGGCCGACGGCCCGGGACGGCCACGAAGCTAAGCCGGTTGTCGAGTCTGGGGTTTGACGGCGGCGTGTATTCTGCCGAACAGGATCCAGCCAACAAAGCCCGTTTCGACGAGCAGCGTCGCATAGATGACGAGCGGCCAGTACGGACGGATCGGTCGGGCCTCCTCGATCACCCGCATCGTTTCCGAGAGTTCCCCTCTCACGAGCGGGCTTTCCTCTTCGTTGAACATCCTCTTGAGCTGCGGGACCAGCGGCGCGGCGGCCGCGCCGGCCCGCCGCAAGGCGATGACGGCGGCGCGGCGGGCCATGGGGGTCGGATCCTGCAATCCCTGTTTCAGCGTGTCCATCGCCCGGGCGGAATTCGGTGCGATCCGGCCCAGCATTTCCGCGCCATGCAGCTGCCGCACCGCTTCCGCCTGACGATATTCTGCGATGAATTCTTCCTCGAACGTCGTGACCCACGCTCCCCGGTCGCGCAGGGCGACCATCAACGCGAGGATCACTCCGAGAGCGGCCGTCACAACGACCGGCGTCCACTCGGACGATTTCGAGATGACGGGAGCCGACTTCGGCGGCGGCGTTTCTTCGGGATCCGAGCCGCGTCGCGGGACCGTCGTGGGACGATTGGTCACGCCGACGGCCGGCGCCGCGGACGCGACGACGATCGAGGGGGTGATGTTCTTGAGCGCCAGTCCCACGTCGATCGCGCTGGCGGGACGGTCCGCCGGATTCTTCTGCAGCAGGTCGCAGATCAGCCGGTCGAGCGCCGCGGGGCATTCGGGAAGCTCGGCGGCGACGCGCGGCGGGGGAGATTTCAGATGAGCGTGCAGTATTTCGGCCGAAGCCCCGCCGATGAAGGGGGGGCGACCGGTCAGGAGCTCGAACAGCACGCAGCCCAACGCGTAGAGATCGGTCCGGGCGCTCAGTTCCTTCCCGGTGATCTGCTCGGGGGCCATGTATTCATAGGTGCCCGCCGTGCGTCCCGCCGCGGTCACTCTTCGGCCCGCCACCAGCGTCGCGAGACCGAAGTCGCTCAACTTGAGCTTGCCGTCCGTCGTCAGCAGGAAGTTGCCGGGCTTGACGTCCCGATGCACGACGCCGCGCTCATGGGCGTAGGCCAGTGCCGCGCACATCTGCTTCGCGTACTCGACGACGAGTTCCCAGGGGAGCCGGCCGCGCCGCTTCAACAGGTCATCGAGGGTTCCCCCTTCGACCAGTTCCATGGCGTAATAACGGCGCTTGTTTTCGCACGACCCGCCGAAGCAGTAGACGATGTTCGGATGCCGGAGCGTCTTAAGAATCTCGACCTCGCGCTCGAAGCGTCCGAGCAGCGTCTCGTCGGTGACGTCGGCCGGAAGGATTTTCACGGCGACGGTCTTGTCGTTCACGACATAGCGCGCGCGATAGACGACCCCCATCCCTCCCTCGCCGATCTTCTCGGTGAGTTCGAAGGGCCAGAGCCAGCGATCCTGTTGCTGCAGCATGACGTAGGCCCGGGCGCGTCGGATGCCGCGAGGTGCTTTGTCCACTCGACCTCGCGCTGAAACCCGACGTACGCCGCGGCGCATGGTCGGATCTTCAGTACGGAAAGTCTTCCGCGTATCGTAGGACACCCCTCGCAATTGGACCAGACCCCGGATCGCCCGGAGGATTCCAGTCGGAGCAAATCCACCCCGCAGCGCTGAATAATCGGGACGCAACGGACTGATCGACTCGCTACGACACATAAATGGGGTCACTGGTCAATAAGTCCGAATGCCGGCGGTCGAGACAGCGGGTGATGACCAAACCGCGTTGTGGAAAGTTTTTGCAATTCCTCTACGATCAGTCACTTCGCCCGAGTCGTCCGCCCGGGCGATGGTTCGTCTGATGGATGCCTGCTGTGCCGCATGAACCTTTGATCGCCGCCGAGGGGATCGGCATGACGTTCGAGGGGGCGGTCCCGACGCTCGAAGGCGTGGGGCTGACGATCGGGGCGGGGGAGTTCGTGTCGCTGGTCGGGCCGTCGGGGTGTGGCAAGTCGACACTCCTGCGGATCCTCGCCGGCCTGATGCCGCCGACCCGTGGACGCGTGATGCTGGCGGGCGAGCCCCCGGCGTTCGCTCGGAAGGCGGGCCAGCGGGTCGCGTTCGTCTTTCAGGAACCGCGGCTGCTTCCCTGGCGGACGGTTGTCGACAACATCCGGCTGCCGCTCGAGTTCGACGGCGTCGCGCCGGCCGAGCAGAAAGCGGCGGTCGCACGAAGCCTCGATCTGATTGGGCTGAGCGCGAAAGACGGCGCGAAGTTTCCGGCGATGCTGTCGGGCGGAATGCGGATGCGGGTGTCGCTGGCGCGGGCGCTCGTGACTCAGCCGAGCGTTCTGCTGCTGGATGAACCCTTTGGCGCGTTGGACGACGTGCTGCGTCAGCAGCTCAACGAGGAATTGCTGCGGATCTGGGCGATGCAGCGGTGGACGGCGGTGTTCATCACGCACAACGTGTCGGAAGCGGTGTTTCTCGGTCAGCGGGTGCTGGTGATGAGCCGCGGGCCGGGGCGGATCGTCGAGGACATCCGCGTGCCGTTCACGGCTCGCGAGCCGGCGCTGCGGGCCGAGCCCGAGTTCGCCCGGCTGACCGGCGTGGTGTCGAAGCGGTTGCGGGGAGAGGCCGCATGACGCCGCACGGCTCTCTTGGTCGCCGTATCGTCCGCGACATCTTTCCGCCGCTCGTGTTCCTCGTCGCGGTGATTGCTGCATGGCATGCGGCGACGGTCGCGTTCCGGCTTCCGCCGTATCTGGTGCCGAAGCCCGCGGCCGTCTGGAGCGTGGCGGTCGAGCGATTCGATCGCCTCGCGTCGGCAACCGGTCTCACGGCCGCCGCAGCGCTGGCCGGATTCGTAATGAGTCTGGTGGCGGGGACGGTGATTGCGTTCGCGTTCTCGCAGTCGCGATTGTTGCGGAGCAGTTGTCAGCCGTATGCGGTGTTCCTGCAGACGGTCCCCATCGTGGCGATCGCTCCGATCATCATCACGTGGTTCGGATATGGCTTCCGGAGCGTGGTGCTGGTCTCGTTCGTGATCAGCCTTTTTCCGATCATCACGAATGCCACGACCGGGTTGCTGGCGGTCGACCGCGAATTGAGCGAACTGTTCCAGCTGCTGAACGCGACGCGGTGGCAGACGTTCTCGCGGCTGCGGCTGCCGAATGCGGTGCCCTGGGTGGTGGCCGGCGCGAGGACGTCGAGCGGCCTGGCGGTGATTGGAGCGATCGTGGGAGAGTTTTTTGCGGGTTATGGAAGCAACCGGTACGGGCTGGGCTACCTCATCCGTCAGACGTCCGAGCAGGCGCGGACCGACGAACTGTTTGCGGCGGTGATCGCCTCGACATTGCTGGGAATTGCAATCTTCAGCAGCGTGAACCTGGTGAGTTCGACGGTGCTGGCGCGGTGGAACGTGCGGGAGACGTGAGCGGCGAGCGGACTTTGGCGGAAGCGGCGTGGCGCGCGTGATCGACGGGCGGTATGGACGGGAGTTCGCGGAAGTTTTCTGTCGGTGGAATGAGGCAGGACGATTTGCTCGACCGGCGGTTCCTCGTTTCCAGCGTAATCACACTTGCAATCGATGGATCAATCCGCACCAATAGGTGGTCTGTCGCTCCGTCCTTCCAATGCGTGGAGTTGCCGGTGTCCTTCAGCCCCCGTCTCGATCGCCGTGCTTTTCTCCAGGGTGTCGGCGGCGTGACTCTCGCTCTGCCTGTGCTGGATGCGATGGGAGCGGACGTTGCAGAGAAGGCCCCGCGGCGATTCTGTGCACTCTACACGGCGAACGGGATGTCGCTCCCGGCGAAGGAGCATGGGATCGACGACTGGAGCTGGTTTCCGACGGCCGAGAAGGACGGGCAATTCGTCTTCGGCAAGTCCACGGAACCGTTGGCCCCGTTTCGGCGGCACGTCAGCTTTCTGGGCGGACTGTTTCATCCGAGCGGGCCGAAGGCCGACCCGCACGTCTGCTCGGACATGTGGCTGACCGGAGCGCCGCTGCATAACCCGAAGCCGGGGACGTACAACTCGGTCGGGCTCGATCAGGTGATCGCGCAGAAGACGAAGCAGCACTGCCGGCAGCCGTCGCTGGTCCTGTCGATCGATGCGGGGACGGGATTTCTGTCGCGGACGGGGACGATTTCCTACAGCCTCGAAGGGCGGCCGATTCCCGCGGAGAACAACCCGCGCCGGGTGTTCGACCGGCTGTTCAAGGGGGACCGGGCGTCGATCGAGTCGGAACGCGAGGCGCTCAGGCGGCGGGTGAAGCTGGTCGATGCGGTGGTGGAGAGCGCCCGGACGCTCAACCAGCAGCTTGGCAAGTCCGACCGCGAGCGGATGGAGCAGTACCTGACGTCGCTCAATGAAGTCGAATCGCGGCTGATCGCCTCGGAACGTTGGATCGATGTTCCCATCAAGAAGCAGGACTACTCGCACCTCAACCTCGACGCGACGAACGAAGGGGAGCCGGCGGAATACTACCGCAACATGTTCGACCTGGTCGCCCTGGCCTTCGATGCCGACATCACGCGGTCGGTCTCGTTCATGCTCAACCGCGAGGACGGCATGGGCATCAGCGACACGTTCCCGCTCAAGCTCGGGCTGAAGCGGACTCACCACAGCCTGTCGCATGCGGGGGACAAGGCAGGACAGTTGGAGTTCGCGCAGTACGACCTGTTCCTGAGTCGGCAGATTGCGGGATTTCTCCAGCGGCTGGCCGAATACAAGGACCGCGACGGGAGCGTGCTCGACAACACGATCGTGTTGTTCGGCAGCGGAGCGAGCACCACGCACAACCCGCGGAACCTGCCGACGCTGATTGCGGGGGGGACCGGCATGGGCCTCCGGCACGGCCACTACTGGCGGAATGGCGAGACGCGGATGTCGAACGTCTTCCTGAGCATCCTGCGGTCGATGGGAATCGAACAGGAGTCGTTCGCCGACAGCACCGGGACGGTCAACAGCCCGGTCTTCGGTTCCGCTTGAAAGCGGGCCGACTGTTCGGCAGAAGGCCAGGGTTTCGGACCCGGTTGGGGTCGCGTTCGAGTTCCCGGATTTTTCGGAAGGCTGCGTTGAAACGTAGTACGGGCACCCCTGCCCGTGCGCCCCTCAAGAAGAGGTTTCGCGCCCGCGCATGAGCACCGTGCGACAAGTCGCGTCATCGCCCCGTTCACTTTTTCTTCTTAGGGGCCGGTTGCGACAGCTTCGCATCGGGGGGCTTCGGCCCGAAGTCGTACAGGCGGGTCTGCTGGTCATAAAACGCTACCGCCAGCCGCAAACCGTCCGGATGCCACGAGAGGTCGTACGCCACGCTCGGCAACTTCACGAAGTGGAACGACTTGTCCTCGGTCGGCTTCCAGAACCACATCCCGCCCGATCCGCCGCCCCCGACTCCCACCAGAAACTCGCCCGACGGATCGAACCGCACTCCCCAGCACGTCCCGTCGAAGTTCTCCTTCGGCACCATCACCTTGAGCCGGTTGCCGGTGGCCAGGTCGAACGTCACGACCGTCGGCTTGCCGATCCCGGCGAACGCGTTCGACACTTCGCTGATCCCGGAAACCGCCAGCGTCTTGCCGTCCGGGCTGAAGTCGATCCCCCGGATCCCCCCGCAATCGGCCACGAACGTCGGGTCGAACTTCGTCAGCACTTTGCAGTCGAGGTCGCGGACGAGGTTCCACGTTCCGACTTCCCAGTGCTTCACGACTCCCATCAAATCGCCCGAAATCAGCGCCTTGCCGGTCGGATCGAACATCACGTTGTAGACGTGCCGCTCGTGCCCGGGCAGTTCCTTGATGAGCTGCCCGTCGGCGGCCGACCAGATGCGGACCATGTTGTCGTTCCCGCACGTCGCGACCAGCGACTTGTCGGGGCTGATGGCCACGGCCCGGCAATATCCTTTGTGCGCCTGAATCTCGCGCTGCGGCTTCGGCTCCGACTCGGTCGGATTCCACCAGATCACCTTCCCGGTGTAGTCGGCGGAGAGCATCAGCTGCCCGTCGGCATGAAAGTTCATCCCCCGGATCCACGTCCGATGCCCGGGAACGATCTGCTTCGTGCCGAGGGCGAGGTCCCATTTCTGCAGCAGATTGTCGTGAGCGCCCGCGAAGAAGAACTGCCCCGTGGGATCGACGCGCACCGAGATCACCGGCCGGTCGTGCTTAAACGAACCGAGTTCGTGGATGGCCATCGGATCGGCTTTCGGGATCGCCGCACCGATCCGGGCGAGTCGTTCTGCGGCCTTCTTCGCCAGCGCGTCGACCGCCGCGACTTCCTTTTCGGCGGCCGTCTTCGCTTCGTTCGCCGCCTTCACCCCCTCGGCGTTGTTTTTGTCGACCGCGGCGAGCTTCTCTTCCGCCTGCTTGACCGCGTCCCGCAACACGACCGCCCGCGCCTCGATTCGGGCCAGGTCGGCCCGCGCGAACTCCAGCGCCCGCGATTCGACGAGGACTGGCCGCGTTTCGGGAATCTCAGCGACGGCCGGTTCGTCGTCGGCACGCGCCGAAGTCATTACACCGTGACAGAAAGCAAGGGCGATGGCGACCGTACGCAGCGCAGTCGACACAACGCGGCTCGACACGTGATTCCTCATCATCGACATGACCTCGCTGATCGCTCAATGTGAGTCAGGCTTCGCAGCACGGGCATTCCTGCCTGTGTGAGACCTGAATCCTGCTTTCACGCACGGGCAGGAGTGCCCGTGCTACGGTCGAACGTTTGAACGTTATCGTCAATGGTTGAACAAGAACTCGCGGCTGTTGACCAGCGACCACAGGACGTCTTCCAGGCCTTCGCGACGGTTGGGGGCTTTCTCGATGATCGTGTGGCAGCTCTGGATCTCGGCATCGACCGGCGGGCGGCTGAGCGTCACGAGATACAATTCGCGGATCGCTGTGTCGATCGCAACCTTCTCCTCGCTGAGCGCGGTCAGTCGTCCCGCCTTGTCGGTCAACTTCCGCTGCAGGAGTTCGCCATTGGCCACCTGCAACACCTGGGCGAGGTTCGGATCGGCCGTGCGCTCGCATTCGCACGCGATGACCCGCTTCGGCCGGCCGAGAGTATCGAGAAAGTAGGACGCGTAGTTCGGATCGGGGAGTTCGATCGCCCGTGTCCCTTCCGGCACGCCAGCGAACTTCTCGCGCGTGAGCGTGGCGTAGTCGATCGCATCGAGCAGCACTTCGGCCGGCAGACGTTTCACGTTGTAGTGCGGGTAGAAACGGGTGTCGGCGACGTTCTCGGGACGCGGGGCCGAGCTGAGCTGGTAGACCCGCGACGTCATGATGGCCCGCATCAGTTTCCGCAGGTCGAAGCCGTTGGCGACGAAGTCGGCCGCGAGGGCATCGAGCAGGTCGGGGTTCGACGCGGGATTGGTGGCCCGCATGTCGTCCACCGACTCGACGATGCCGGTTCCCATGAAGTAGCTCCAGGTCCGGTTGACGACGTTTCGGGCGAAATACGGGTTGTCCTTCGCCGTCAACCACGCGGCGAGAGGCCGGCGCAGGTCGCGCACGCCTTTCACATCGACCGGCGGCGCCTTCAGAGGCGTCGGCGCCATGACCTGGCCGGTGCGCGGATGGCTGATCGACCCCGTGCTCTTCACCAGAACCACGGTGTCGCTGCCGAGGGCTCCGAAGTCGGGGCTCCCCTTCGTCCCCACCCGCGTGAAGAAAGCCGCCAGCGAGTAGTAGTCCTTCTGGCTGTACGCTTCGAAGGGATGGTTGTGACACTTGGCGCATTGGAGCCGGACGCCGAGGAACACCTGGGCCGTCGTCTCGGCGAGGTCGTCCGGCGTCGAAGCGATGCTGTAATAGTTCGCCGGGCCGTTGTTCTGGATGGAGCCCTGGGCGGCGATGATCTCGGCGACGAACCGGTCCATCGGCATGCCCTCGCGGAACGACTGCCGGATCCAGTTCGACAGCGACCACATCCCGCCGTCCCCCACCTTGTTGCGGTTGTTCCGCAAAAGGTCGCCCCACTTCAGGGCCCAGTAGGCGCTCCACTCGTTGACGTAGATATCGCGCTTCGGATCGCCCGTCAGCCCGAGCAGTTCGTCGACGACAGCCGCCCGCTTGTTGGGATCGGTCGAGGCGGCGAACGCTTCGACGCGCTCCTTCGTCGGCAGCGTGCCGATCGAATCGAGATACGCCCGCCGCAGGAACTCCGCATCGCTGCACAGCGGGGACGGGACGATTCCGAGTTGCTGCCAGCGGGCCTTCACCTTTTCGTCGACGAAGTTATTGGGAACGAACGCCGTCAGGTCGACGTTTTCCGCATACGGCGAAAGGACGTGCGAGACCTTCGCCTGGAACTGGTAGCGGATCATGATGGCCGCCTGCCCCCTGCCGATGACGCTGACATAGCCGGAGTCATCGACGCGGGCCACGCCGTCGCCGAGGCTGTCGTAGCGGGCGCGGTTGGTGACGTCCCGCGTCGTGCCGTCGCTGTAGGTCGCCACCACCCGCAATTGCCGATGATCGTCGACGCGGTAAGTCTGCTGGGCCGGTGTCACCGTCAGGTCGACGACTTCGGGCTCATCCTTTTTCAGGCCCGCCACGCCGGCCGCGATCCACTCGCGAAGCACCATCGCCTCGTAGGAATCGGTTTCGAACCGCTTCCCCCCGCCATGACCCACCTGCATCGTTCCCTTGCGCAGGATCAGGCTGTCGTCCGGATTGACGAGCGAAATGCGGCGCTGCGAAAGATCTCGCACCAGCGAAGGATGATCTTTCTCCGGAGCGAATCCGAAGAGCGACAACAGGAAACCACCTTGTCCGAACTGGGCTCCGTGGCAGGACCCGCCGTTGCAGCCGGAACGGGTGAGGATGGGAATGACGTCTTCGCGAAAGCTGACCGCCGGGACTGGCGTGATGTTGCGAACCGTCACGGCGACTTCGATCGACGTCTCGCCCGCCGACACCCGCACCCGTCCCGCTCCATCTCCTTTCGGGGCGAGGAGTCCGCGCGGCGACACGGTGACGATTTCCGGCGTGAGGCTTTCGAATCGCGCGTCGCGCGTCACGTCGACGTCGCGGTCCCCGCGTGTGGCCGTCGCCGCCAGTTGAATGCGGGCGAGGTTGCCGACCAGCTCCGACTGTGCAGGCTCGACGCGCAACGAGCCGCCGTCTGCAGCGGCCAACGGGGGAAGGAGCGATGCAATGCAGGCCAGCACAAGGAGGGAGCGGGAAACGGTCATCCGCAGCCTTTCCGACGAAGAAGGGGGTCCGAAGAGTGGACCACCCGGAGGGAGGAAGCAAGTTCCATTCACTCCAGCTTATCTGTTGCGGTGACGCCCGGCAATTCGACGATGCCCCACGCAGGGGAGATCGGCCACGGAAACGACGGACGTGACGGAGAGTCACGGAAAGACCTGCGGCGATCGCCATTCGGGCCGCTGACCATTGATCAATGACCAACGACCAATGAACAATCTCTTCATTCGGTTCGTTCCACGCGGGCCATCGGCGGCGTGGTGCTGACTGCGTGTCAGATGAAGCAGCGGTGGCCGCCGGACATTCGCCTCGCTGCCGGTTGCCATAATCTCGCCGGGAAAGTGTCTCTCTCTTGTCTGAATCGCTTCCGCCTCTGGAGATCCTGAGCGAGGACGGCCCGCTCCTGGCGGTCAACAAGCCGGCGGGGCTTCCCACCCAGGCGCCGGCGGCCTTCCCGTCGCTCGAGGCCCGCGTCAAGCAGTGGCTCAAGGAGCGATTCGACAAGCCGGGGAACGTCTACCTCGGCATCCCGCACCGCCTCGATCGGCCCGTGTCGGGAGTCGTCGTTTTCGGGCGGAACTCCAAGGTCGCGGCCCGTCTCTCCGAGCAATTCCAGCAACGCGAGGTCCGCAAGACCTATTGGGCGATCCTGGAATTTCCGCCGCCTCAGCCCGAGGGAGAGCTTCGCGACTGGCTGCGAAAGATTCCCGACGTCGCCCAGGGAGAAGTGGTCGCGGAGGGGCATCCGGAAGGACGCGAGGCGGTGCTGAGGTATCGAACGCTCGGCCCTTCCCAACGACCGACATCATTGGAAGGGAGATGGCCGGAACTTGCGACGCTCGTGGAGATCGAACTGATGACCGGCCGCATGCATCAGATCCGGCTGCAGTTCGCAAGTCGCGGTTGTCCGATCGTCGGGGATGTCCGCTACGGATCGACGACGGGAGTCTCGATGCCGTCTGAAACGCGCTCCGAGGAACGAATCTGGCTCCACGCGCGCGAACTCGTGCTGAAGCATCCCATTCGCTACGACACGGTGACGATTTCCGCGCCCGTTCCCGCGGGCTGGCCGGCTTGATGGTCGTCGTTCGCTCCGAGAATGAACGCGAACGGAGAACCCTGCTTCGAGCTCTTCAAGCCAAACGGTCGTCAACACAACGTTCTCCTGCGGAACGAAAGTTGACCATGGCTACTTCCGCAGGAAGTACCACAGCGTGACGACCGCAGCAACCGCCAGCAGCGAGGCCAGCGTGATCTTCAGCCAGCTCCACGGGCGCTCGCCTTGCACTTCGCCGGTGGCGGCGTTGATGAGCACCTGGTAGGCCTTGTCGTGGTAGCGGTACGCCATCAGCCACACCGGCAACAGCAGGTGTTTGAACGTGACCGCGTTGTACTGCGAGTTGATCGAGTTGATCCGCTGCTCGTCGCCGCCGATCCGACTTCTCACCTCCGCCGCAATGGCTTCATCCATGCGTCCCCTGGCGCCGGTAAAGCCCTCTTCCAGCTCGGTTTCGTAGGTGCGGGCGAGGTATCCAGCCAGCATCTGCTGATTGAATGGCGTGCACTTCTCGAGCGGCCAGGGCTCCAGTTCCTGCACCAGTTTTTCGGGAAGCCCCTTCGCGGCCACGACCAACACGTCGTCGAAGAACCGTTCGAAAGCCCCGCTCACCGGATACCAGTTGGTCCGTCGCTCGCGTTTCGTTTCATTCCCGTCCCGCACCTCGACGTAGTAGTGCTCGCCGCGCTGGCCGGTGTAGCGGCTGAAAGTCATCGAGTCGAACGTCCAATACGGCAGATAAACGCCGGTGAACTTCCCATCGACACCGCGTTGCCGATACTCGTTCGGAGCGAACCATCGCGACCGCACCCACGCGACGAGCTCTTCCTTCGCCTTCTTCCGATCGATCAGGAACGGGAGCACGCCGTCGGCCGGAATGCGGTCCTCGGCGTCATGAACGTTCTCTCGCTGCAGCGGCGTCGCGCAGTAGGGGCACTCGGTGCTGGTGAGCGATCCCAGGAACTCGACCGTTCCCCCGCACCCCCCACAACGGATTTCGTGCAGAGCGTTCGGATCGTCGGGCCTGGCGGGCGGGGCCATGTCGGCGGGAAGGTCCGCGTGCTTCTGGCGGATCGCCTCTTCGTCTTCCTTTTTCTTGAGGCGGATCTTTCGCAGCTTCTGCATCATCAGCGAAAAATCCTGCTCGACGATGGCCGCTTCCGGGGCAATCTGGATCTCTTTCTCATGGCCGCAGAAAGGACACTTCAACCGCTGCTGGCCGATGTGGAACGTGAGGTCCGACCCGCACCCCTCGCACGGAAAGGTTCGGCCTTTTCCCTCGTCCACGACCGTCCCCGCTGATTTCGACGATCCACGGACGTGCCCTGCCTCAGGAGCTGGGCGAGGCGGTACGGGGAGCGGAGGAGGGAATGGCGGAGGGTTGGCGGAAGTGGACATCGCGTCGGATTCGGAAGAAAGGGATCGACCGATTGCAGAAGGCTGCCTGCTGGCGACGAGACTATACACGCCCCCTTTACTCGCTGCATCTGTTCAGTCGAGTGACGGCACGAACAGTAGCGCAGGTCGAAAACTGGCCGTGACGCGGGAGAGGCGTTCTCCTATGTTTCCAGAAGGATGTGATCGAATCGGCAAGTGAATTCGCAGGGCGGCGGGCCATGGCGTGCAGAGAATCGGGCGCTCCGCGCGTCATTATTCTGGGGGCCGGCGTCAACGGGTGCTCGGTCGCCCGCGAGCTGGTGCTCAACGGCGTCTCGACGTGGGTGATCGATGCGAATGACATCGGCTTCGGGGCGTCATCCAAGTCGTCTCGGCTGATTCATGGCGGTTTGCGATACCTTGAGTACGGCGAGTTCCGGCTGGTCCAGGAATCGCTGGAAGAACGAGGACGGTTGCGGCGGTTGGCGCCGCACTTTGTCCGTCCGTTGCGACTGTTCATTCCCGTGAAGAGCCGGCTGAGCGGTCTCGCGGCGTCGGCGCTGCGGTTCATGGGAGCGACACGCCTCGGTTTCATGAAGAACCTGACGCGGAAGTTTCGGCGTGCCCGGGGGTTGTGGCTGGTCGACCTCGGGCTGGCATTCTACGACTGGTTCGCCGCCGGTCCCGAGTTTCCGAAGCACACCGTGCATGAACTGGGAGCGCCCGGGACGCCGGAGATCGACTCTCACCGGTGTCGCTGGCTGGCGGCATACAGCGATGCGCAGATGTGGGGAACCGAGCGGTTCTGCGTTGCGCTCCTCGACGACGCCCGCAGCGTGGCTCGCGAGCGGTCGCTCGACTTCCGCGTGGTGACGCACGCCGATGTCTCCTGGGATGCCGGGACGCTGGTCATCACCGCCGGCCAGGCGACGGGAAGCACGGACTCGATGACAGCGTTCCGCGTTCGTCCCGAGCTGCTGGTGAATGCCACCGGAGCCTGGGGGGACCGCACGCTCGCCGGTTTGAACATTCCCAGCCCGCCGCTTTTTGGCGGAACGAAAGGGAGCCATTTTCTGACATGGAACCGGCGGCTCGCTTCCGCGTTGCGCGGGCAGGGTGTGTATGCCGAGGCGAACGACGGGCGCCTGGTCTTCCTGCTCCCCCACGGGGAGGCGGTTCTGGTGGGAACCACCGATGAGAGATTCGATGGTCCTCCGGAGGAAGCGGTGGCGTCGGACGCAGAGATCGATTATCTGATCGGGATGGTCAATCGGCTGATGCCGCAGGTCGCGTTGACTCGGGATGACATCGCCATGCATTACAGCGGCGTGCGGCCGTTGCCGCGGGCGGAAGGGACGACGGCTTCGGTCTCGCGCGACCATGCGGTGGTTCCGGCGCGGGAGGACGGCACGACGGTGTTGACGCTGGTGGGAGGCAAGCTGACGACAAGCCGTGCATTCGGTGAGTCCGTGGCCGATGAGGTGCTGAGGCGGTTGGGGGCGGTCCGCACCGCCGACACGCGGGAGCGCGTCGTTCCAGGCAATGCGGACTATCCGCGGGACGTCGGGACGCTGGAGCGGCGAATCGCGACGCTCGTCGAACGGTCGGGGCTGACGCTCCAATCGGCTCGCGAAGTCTGGACGTTGTTCGGAACGGAATCGGAACGCGTCTTGTCCGAATGCGGCCTGGATGACTGCACGGCAGAGCGTGCGGAGGTCATCGAAGGAACCGCGATCCCGACAAGCGTCGTGCGGTGGATCGTCCGCAACGAATGGGTTGCGACGCTGGAGGATCTGGTCGAGCGCCGGCTGATGCTGGTCTTCGGTCGTCAGTTGTCTCAGGAGACGCTGGAGAGCGTCGCGCGGTGCCTTGTCGCGGAAGAGAAGCTGGCCGACGACGACGTGGAGCGGGCCATCGCGGCGACGAACGCGCGGCTGCTTGCCTACTATGGGCGGCACGTCACGACGGCGCTCGCGGAAGTGTGATGGTCGAATGGAAGGCGGGGCGAAGTGGCGGAAATGCTCACGACGGTCGGGTGGTGAGCGTTCTCACGCCAGTGCGGGTTGTCCCGATACCCGACGCGTCCGTGAGCGTTACACTCGCTTTCGAATCGGATCGCCGGAATTCAAGGATTCTGCCGGGAGCATTTCGTGAGGGGCATCGTCTATGTCAGCAGGGCGGCGGCGACGTTCGATGATTCCGCTTTGACGGAACTCGCCGCACAGGCCTCAGAGCGAAATGCCGAACTGGGAGTGACCGGATACCTATATTTCGAGCGGGACCGCTTCGTTCAATACATCGAAGGGAACGCCGAGCAGGTGACTGACCTGATGTCGCGGATCGAGAAGGATTCACGGCACGAGGTGCTGCACCAGATCCGCACAGATGATGTCGAGAAGCGGCGGTTTCCGTCGTGGGGGATGAAGAAGCTCGTGCGGAGCGACCTCGTGGAGATTCGCCTGGAGCATCTGCTGACCGACCACCTCCTGTTTCTCCATAAGCTTCCCGGCAAGAAGGACGACTGGGGGCAGTGTGTGTGGCGGATGGTTGAGCGGATCGCGGAGTTTCAGACGCGCTTGGGCCGTGCCCCGGCGTGAGAAGCGGGAGCGCGTCACGCCGCGTATCGGGCCATGATGGGGCGGTAGTCCATCGCTCGCGGCGTGGTGTCTCGCGCGTTGAGCACGACGAAGTTTGAATCGTGCTCACGCGACACTTGATTGCCGGCCGTGGAGCGGCGACGATGGTGAGGGCGTCGGCGAAGGTGGTCGTCGGCGCGGCTCCGCCTGAGTTCGTTCCGTGAGACATCCGATGCGCCGCATTCATCTCCTCGTCCCGCTGCTGATGGCAGCGCTGATTGTGACCCAGGCGAAGGGCCAGGTGGGCTGGTATCGTGCGGCGACTGCGGGATCCCTGGCACGGTATGGCTACCCCTATGGGTACGGTTATGGCGGAACCTACGGCTGGGGCCCCGGCTACAACTACGGCGCAGTGATCCGCGCCCAGGGGCAGTACAACAAAGACACGACCGAGGCGATGATCAACTACGAGGACGCCCGGACGAAGTGGATCGACAACAAGAACAAGTGGACTCAGGCGTATCACGAGCGCGTCCGGATGGGACGGGCAGCCCAGGCGGAAAAGACTCAGGCCCGCATCGCGTCGCGCGACCGCTACCTGCGTAATCGGGAGAGTGGCGCTCCTCCGCGGCTCGGCCCACAACAGCTCGATCCATCGACGGGGAAGATTTACTGGCCGGCCGCGCTGCTCAATCCGGTCTACGAGGAACCCCGGAAGCAGCTTGACGAACTGTTCGTTCTGAGGTCGCACACCGGAGTTTCGCCGGAGGTGTCGAACACGATTCGCGAACTGTCGCGTTCGATGCTGGACGACCTCAAGGAGCAGATCCGCTCGATTCCGCCGAACGCGTACCTCGAGGCCCGCAAGTTCCTGGAAAGCCTTTCGTGGGAAGGGCAGCTGCCGCCGGCGGCGTGAGGGAAGAAGGAGTCAGGAGTCAGGAGTCAGGAGAAAGGCCAATACGGCCGAGTAGCCGAGCGACTGCTGTCCTGCTCGTGACGATCTGCCGCCCGTCGCCTCTCGCGAGTTTAATTTGCTCCTGACTCCTGACTCCTGACTCCTGACTCCTCCCCCATGTCCGATTCGCTCTTTTCGCTGTCCGGCAAGATCACGCTCGTTTCGGGAGGGAGTCGCGGGATCGGCCGGGAACTCGCCAAGGGATTCGCCGAACGGGGTGCGAAGGTCGTTATCACGGGGCGGAAGGAAGAGACGCTCCGCGAGACGGCGCAACAGCTGTCGACGGCCGAAAACGAAGTGACGTACATCGTCTGCGACGTCGCGAAACCGGACGACATTCCGCCGCTGGTCGAGACGATGGTCTCCCGGCACGGGCGGATCGACGTCCTGCTGAACGTGGCAGGAGTCAACCAGCGGAAAAAGCTGGAGAACTTCACCGAAGCCGAGTTTGACGCGATCCTCGACATCAACCTCAAGGGGGCGTTCCTGCTGGCCCAGGCGGTGGGTCGGCAGATGATCGCGCAGAAGAGCGGGGCGATGGTCCACATCGATTCGCTCAACACTTACGCTCCGTTGAAGGGGGTCGTCCCCTACGCCATGAGCAAGGCGGGGGTCAGCATGATGACCCGCGGGATGGCGATGGAATGGGGCCCGCACAACGTCCGCGTGAACGCCATCGCTCCCGGCTTCATCCTGACCGACCTCAACCGCAAGCTCTGGTCGCAGCCGACCATGCAGACCTGGGGCCACGCCAACACGCCGCTCGGCCGGCTCGGCAGCGTGCAGGACCTCGTCGGCACGGCGGTGTTCCTGGCGTCAGACGCCTCAGCCTTCATGACGGGGCAGGTGCTGTACGTCGATGGAGGGATCTCGGCCGGGATCATCTGGCCGATTGATCTCGAGAATCCGCCTCCGACGAAGTGAACCGTCGCATTCCCGCACCCCGGCTGCGGATTTGCGCATCCGGGGCGCCGTATCAATCGACTCGCGATCAGCGCATCGCAGCGTCGAGACTCGCTGTGCCGGGATGCGCTCGAGGTGCGAAAAGAGATTTGTCGTTGGTCATTGATCGTTGGTCAGTGGTAAAGGCCACATGCCCATGCGATGACAACGGACCGATGGCCAACGACCAATGATCAATCGGCGGATCTCCCCCGGTTCCGCGTCGTGGATTTCGGTTCACGCGGCGAGTAGCATCTGAAACTTCCGCTGCGATCTCACCGTTCCGTCGCCGCACCGCACTTCGTTTGACCCGCTTCCGGGGAGTCCATCCGTATGTCGAGCGCCAGCACCGCGCCTGCCGAGCGCCACGATCCGGTCCTGTTCTGGGGCTGCTTCATTGCCCTCATCACCACGTCGTTCGCCTTCACCGGCCGTATGTTTCTGCTCGGAACGTGGGAGAAGCTGTTCGACCTCGACAAAGTGGAAGTCGGTCGGCTGGCCGGCATCGGCATCTGGCCCTTCGCGGTCAGCATCATTGGCTTCAGCCTGATCATCGACAAGATCGGCTACAAGGCGGCAATGGTCTTCGCCTTCCTCGGCCACCTGGCGTGGACCGCAATGGCGGTCGCGGCCTACTACGTCGGACAGACCGATAAAGACACCGCTTACCAGTTGCTCTACTGGGGAAGCTTGGTCTGCGCCCTCGCGAACGGGACCGTCGAGGCCTTCATCAATCCCGTGGTCGCGACGATGTTCAGCCGGGAAAAGACCAAGTGGCTGAACATCCTGCATGCGGGCTGGCCGGGCGGTCTGGTCATCACCGGTTTGTTGCTGATCGGCATCGATACCTTTGCCAAGGACACTCCCTGGTCAGTGAAGGTGGGCCTGATCGGGGCACCGGCGGTGATCTACTTCCTGATGCTGATCGGACGGAAGTTTCCGCAAAGCGAGCGCGTCACCGCGGGCGTCAGCGATCGCGAGATGCTGCAGGAGTTCGGTTTCGCCGGCGCGCTGATCGTGGGCTTCCTGCTGGTGCTGCAGTTGATGAACTTCTTCTCGAACGATGACACCATCGCATTGAGCACGGCGCAGAAGGGGACCTTCATCGGAATTGGTGCGGCGCTCGTGCTGGCGTTCAGCATCTTCACGCGATCGTTCGGCCGACCGCTGATGTTCTTCCTCGTCGTGATCATGATGCCGCTGGCGGTGACCGAGATCGGCACCGACGGCTGGATCACTTCCATGATGGAAGGAATCGCGAAGGAGCAGGGATTCCACGCCGGCTGGATCCTCGTTTACACCTCGGCCATCATGCTGGTGTTGCGGTTCTTCGCCGGACCCATCGTCCATACATTCTCGCCGTTGGGTCTGTTGGCGACCAGCGCGGTCCTGGCGATCGCCGGACTGTCGTACCTCAGCACCGCCGCCGGCGCGGCGATCTTCATCGCGGCCACGCTCTACGGATTCGGCAAGACATTCTTCTGGCCAACGATGCTCGGGGTTGTCGCGGAGCAGTGCCCGAAGGGTGGAGCTTTCACGCTCAACGCCATCAGCGGCATCGGGATGCTGGCGGTGGGGACGCTCGGCTTCCCTGGCATCGGCATTCTGCAGGAGAACGCCCAGCAGGCCGCGATCGCGAAGAATGAGACCCTCGCGAAGGAGATCCCGGGTCTGGTGGAAAATGGGCAGGTGCAGCCGCTCGTCAAGAAGACCAAGTACGAGTTGCTGAGCTACTCGGCCATCGACGACGCGGGCGTCAAGGCCTTGGTCGAGAAGCTGCCCGAAAGCGAACGGGAGCCCGCGCAGAAGCACTTCACTCAGGTGCGGGAACGCAGCACGCAGGGAGCGCTCCTCTACATGGCGTTCTTCCCGGCATTCATGCTCGTCTGCTACGTGATCCTGATCGCTTACTTCAAGGCGAAGGGTGGATACAAGGCCGAGGTGCTGGCCGGGCATGCGGCGGAGGATGCGAAGTTCACCGGCGGCGTGGCGGCTGCGGTGGAGTGATTGCACGCGAGAACGTTGCGACGCAACGTTCATCGTGAAGTGACGATTGAGGAGCCCACTGGATGTGATCCAGTGGGCTCTTTTTTTTCTGATTGCCCGCACCAGTGCGCTGAAATCGCGCCAGCCTCTTGTGAGGTGGTCGTCATGCCTGGCGGAATCGGCGAATGGATGAGCCGGGTCGTTGTGAAACCGTGGCGAACACACCCGACATCAAATGCAACGCACCGCTGTCTGCCTCGCGTCGCATTCACCAGGCGTCCCAGCCCCATTCTTTGGCCTTCTCGACCCCCACCCACTCTTCGACTTGTTTCCTGCCACGTGCTTTCACAAGTCGCTCAATCTCCGGGAACACAGAAAAATCTCCACGTAGCACGTCCGGCCCATACAGGATCAGGAAATCCAGCTGATCTTGGATCTGCTGCGTCACGGACGGGCGCGGACGATAGCAACTGACAAGATACGGAGCACGCAATTCCAGAAGGTTGTCGACTCGATGCGTCTCCATCGGTTGATCGGGAACCACGCCTCTGAACTGGTATCGGGGCCGGCCTTCGGTCAACGGCCCCACCTCCAGCGTCACCAACTGGTCCTTCGTCTCAAAATGAAAAATGACCGCGGTTCGCTCCGTCTGAAAGAGACTTTTCGGACTCCAGAAATCCCCCGCCTTCGAGTCGAACCGTAGTACGACGTAGTCCTCCCGTCGGGCGACCACTTCCCGGCAGAGCAGCGAAAAATCGGACGGGGTCATGTTCGAGGCAATCCAGAACCGGATTCAGGTATGAAGGGTAGAAAGGCAGGGTGCTGGTCCTTGGGAATTCGCGGGACTGGGGCTCAGTTGGATTCAAACTCGTCGCGAGGATGTATTCCGTCGAGAAGGTTGATCGTCGAAAGCTCCCTATCCATGCTTCGTCCATTGCCTCGCGCTGTGAGCGCTGCGGCCGCGTTCTGATGCGGCACCCAGGCTGCTCAGAGCCGCAGCCTGGGTGCTGGCGTGCGGATGCAAGCGACGTGAGGTTCGCAATGCGGTGAGTCGGCGAGTGTGGCGACGATTCGTGGCTCGCCGCGCGGATTCACGCGACGGAGTCGCGTGCCACACTAGCTGAACTTCGGACGCTTGGGCTTTGGTATGCCGCCCTTGTCGTAGGTGCCGCCCTTGCCGCTTCCCTTGCGGCCGCGGCGACCCTTCTTGCCTCGGCCGGGCTCGGCTTCGGTGGTTTCGTCGACGGCGATGTTCGAGACCTTCTGGCCGAGCTTTTTCTTCAGCTCCATGATGCGGTCGCGGAGCTTCGCCGCCCGCTCGAAGTTGAGGTTCTCGGCTTCGAGCAGCATTTCCTTTTCGAGCTCGGCCAGCAGCTCCTGCGTGACGAACTGCGAATCGTCGGCGCCGGCGGCGTCCTGGACGATGCGGCGGGCGGCGATTTCTTCTTCGATCCCCTTGCGGATGGCCTTGCGGATCGTCTCGGGGGTGATGCCGTGCTGCTTGTTGTATTCGAGCTGCAGGGCGCGGCGGCGGTTGGTTTCGTCGATCGCCCGCTGCATGCTCTCGGTCATCGTGTCGGCGTAGAGATAGACCTCGGCGTTCACGTTGCGGGCCGAGCGGCCGATCGTCTGGATGAGACTCGTCTCGCTCCGCAGGAAGCCTTCCTTGTCGGCGTCGAGAATGGCGACGAGCGAGACTTCGGGGAGGTCGATGCCTTCGCGGAGGAGGTTGACGCCGATGAGGGCGTCGAACTTGTGCTCGCGGAGTTCGCGGAGGACTTCGACGCGCTCGATGGCGTCGAGCTCCGAGTGGAGCCACTTGCAACGGATCCCTTCTTCGAGCAGGTAGTTGGTGAGGTCTTCGGAGAGCCGCTTGGTGAGCGTGGTGACGAGGACGCGTTCTTCCTTCACCGCCCGCTTGCGGATCTGTTCCATCAGGTGCGGAACCTGGCCGCGTGCGGGGACGACGTGGATCAGCGGGTCGATGAGGCCCGTCGGGCGGATGAGCTGCTCGACGATTTCCCCTTCGGACTGGTCGAGCTCCCAGTCAGCCGGCGTGGCCGAGACGAAGACGGTCTGCTTGCGGCGGTCGTTGAACTCTTCGAACTTGAGGGGGCGGTTGTCGATCGCCATCGGCAGGCGGAAACCGTGCTCGACGAGCGTCGTCTTCCGCGAGTTGTCGCCCGCGAACATCGCCCGCACCTGCGGCATCGTGACGTGGGATTCGTCGACGAAAAGTAAAAAATCTTCGGGGAAGAAGTCGAGGAGCGTGTAGGGGGGCTCGCCCGGTTTGCGGCCCGAGAGGGCGCGGCTGTAGTTCTCGATGCCGGGGCAGAATCCGGCCTCGCGGAGCAGTTCCATGTCGTACTTGGTGCGGGCCGAGATGCGTTGGGCTTCGAGGAGCTTTCCCTGGCGGCGGAAGTTTTCGAGCTGCGTGTCGAGCTCGCTCTGGATCTCCGCACACGCTCCCTCGATGCGCTCTTCGGGGAGGACGTAGTGCTTGGCGGGGTAGATGTAGATGGCGTCGAGCCGCTGCGATTCTTCACCCGTAAGCGGGTTGATGATGCAGAGCTTTTCGACTTCGTCTCCCCAGAGTTCGATGCGGTAGGCGAACTCTTCGTAGGCGGGCCAGACTTCGATGACGTCGCCGCGGACGCGGAAGCGGGAGCGGGCGAGTTCGACGTCGTTGCGGTCGTACTGGATGTCGATGAGCTTCCGCAGCAGGTCGTCGCGGTCGATCTCGGCCCCCTTGAGGACGGGGATCATCATCGCGAGGTAGTCTTTGGGCGAGCCGAGCCCGTAGATGCAGCTGACGCTGGCGACGACGATGACGTCGCGGCGGCTGACCAGCGCGCTGGTGGCGGCGAGGCGGAGGCGGTCGATCTCTTCGTTGATCGAGGCGTCTTTTTCGATGTAGATGTCGCGCTGCGGGATGTAGGCTTCGGGCTGGTAGTAGTCGTAATAGCTGACGAAGTACGAGACGGCGTTGTGCGGGAAGAAGTCTCGGAACTCGGCGAAGAGCTGGGCGGCGAGGGTTTTGTTGTGGGACAGGACGAGCGTGGGGCGCTGCATCTGGGCAATGACGTTCGCCATGGTGAACGTCTTGCCGGACCCGGTGACGCCGAGAAGCGTCTGTGACTTTTTCCCTTCGCGGAGTCCGCGGACAAGGGACGCAATCGCCTTCGGCTGATCGCCGGCGGGCTGGAATTCACTGGTCAGCTGAAATTCGGGCATGCGGATATTGTAGCAGCCGCGGGCTCGTCTTCTTCATGCCACACGGCAGAAACGGTCCTTCAGGGGGGGCGGCAATCTCTCCGCGAACATTCAGGCTCGACACAAGCCGGAGAGGCGATCCGTCCCGCCTCCGGCGGAAGGCCGTGCGGCAAGAAGAGCGGGCCGATTCGCTCGACTCCACAACGCCGAAGCTTACGCTCCGGGCTGCCAGACGAGGATTTCCCCCTTGCCGGGAATCGAGCGATCGCCGCTATAGAGTGCGTAGGCTCCCTCCGACTCCTCATTTGGCAGCCGGATGCCGAACGGGGCCAGAGTCCGGGCGAGGATGTTGATGAAGACGGGGTTCAAGTGGGCGGCGTAGGCGAACGTGGGCATCATCTGCAGCGGCTTCAAGGAGATGATGGTGCCGCGCTTCATCCAGGCGCCGGTGCGGATCTCGGCCCCGCTCATCAGGATGATCGTTCCCCCCTTCATCTGCAGGCCGGTGAAATCGCGCGTCGGGCCACCCACGACGATCGTCCCCCGGCGCATCCGCATGCCGACTTCGAGACCGGCCGAGCCGTCGATGATGATCGTTCCGTTGCGCATCCCCTGGAGGGCTCCGCGGTACGCCGCGCCGACCTGCCCGCCCGCGTTGCCGTGGATGTGGATGAAGCCGTTCTTCATCTCCGCGCCAATCCAGTCCCCGGCGTTGCCATGAACGTTGATCAGTCCGCCCGTCATGTAGGCGCCGAGGTGCATGCCGATCGAACCGTGGATCGTGATGGTCCCCTTCGACATGGCGCGGCCGACCCAGCGGACCTTGGGCATTGTCCCGTGAAGCACAAGGTCTTCGCACTTCTCTCCCTCGACGTCGAAGAACTCGCCCAGCGGGAGCTGCCGCTTGCCATGATAGACGGTGAGCGCCCGGATCTCGGCGTTCGAAAGTCCGCCGATGACGTCCGGCGTGAGGACTTCGGCCTCGAGGGGGACGGTCGGCGTGCGCTTGAGATGGAAGGTGACAGGCATCGATCCAGTCCACGTCAGCCGGGGATCGGGACACAGTCGCGCAGATGGGGATGCTCGATGCGTTCGAGCTCGACCGGATAGTTCTCGAACTGCATCGTGTAGCACTCTTCGAACAGCGGCCGCATGAAGTCGTCGATGTCGGGCTCGCAGTGGGGGCGGACGAGGAACTCGTGTCCCTGAGGAGCTTCGCGGATCTCTCCCTCTTCGATCACGATTTCACCCGCTTTGATGACATACCGCGGATGGCCGAACATGCGGACGACGTCATGGTCTTCTTCGTAGATCACGAGGTCGGCGTCACAGCCGATGCCGAGGTTCCCCTTGTGTGTCAGTCCGAGCGCCCGTGCGGGACCGGCCGACATCGAGATGGCCACCTCGTACAGCGAATACTCGCGGGTCACTTCGGGGAGCCGGATCTTTCCCTTGATCTTGTCGGGGAGCTGCGCAATGCATTCCTTCCGGAAGTCTGCCCGCATCAGCAACTGGAGGATTTCCGGATATCGCCAGAAGCATCCGCCGTTGGGGTGGTCGGTCGAAAGGAAGACCTGCCACGGGTCTTCGATGAGGAGCAGCAGCTCGAGGCCGGCCGCCCACTGGACGGCATTGACCAGGTTGCTGGGGCGATAGGTGTAGGGAACGATCCCGCAACCGGTTTCGTTCTCGACGTCGAGGTTGCCCCACTTGCGGCCGGTGAGCTTGTGGAGCAGGTGCTGCCACGGGCCGTCGGCGGTGATCGTCACCGTGTCGCCGAAAAGAACCGCTCCCGCGTCTGTTGTCAGGTTCTTGTGACTGTTGAAATGCTCGGCCAGTTCGGCGGTGCTGGAGCACATCGTGTCCCAGCCGTCGCCGCCGTAGGCGTGGTATTGCGAGTGGGCGATGTGAGCGCGGCGGCCTTCGAGGCGGTGGAGCGTGTCGAGCGTCGTCGAGATGTTGCCGGGTGCGCCGAGGTTATTGCAGTGGAGGTGCATCGGGTGCGGGAGGCCCAGCTCGTCGCAGATCCGTGCCAGTTGGGTGACGATCGAACCGGGGGTGAGGTTCCGGTAGCCCTCGATCGGCGAGTCGAGCTGCTTGGCGTCCTTCCCCCACTTCCAGGCGGTGACCCCCCCGGGGTTAACGGCTTTGATCCCGTACGACTTGGCAGCCCACAAGTACCATGCGACGACCTGCTTGGCCCGCTCATACTCTCCCTTTTCAAGCTGGTCGAGCATGATCTCGTTGTTCGCCATGAGCGTCAGCGACGCCTTGTCGACGATCGGGATGTCAGCGAGTTCCTCGTGCGTGTGTCGGGCTGACAGGACCGGAACGGCGGCTTCATTGACCGTCGTCCAACCCATCCCCGCATAGAGGTAGCCGGTGGCGAACGTCGTGGGGGCCATGCCTCCGAGCCCGCTGCGTCGCGACTTGGTGCGGATGAACGCCTGGGTGCGGCGATGGTCTTCGGGCGTCATCGCGCGGGCGAAGTTGATCGCTCCGCCGGCGACATGCGTGTGCACGTCGACCCCGCCCGGGAAGACGATCATCCCTGTAGCGTCGATCGTGCGGCCGCCATCGACCGAGGCGACGAAGCGGCCCTTGTCGTCGATGCACAAGTCCTTGACCTGGCCGTTGATGCCGTTGGCCGGATCGTAAACCTTTCCGCCGGTGATGCGAAGCATGGTGGAGATCGGAGCGCGACGGTCAGGATGACATCATATTCAACGCATACACTCATCTTGGCTGAGTGAATTCAGCAAACGACCGACGAAGTCAGAGGTTTGAATAAGGAACCCAGGAAGGCAGGAAAAAGACAGGAAGCAGAGAAAAGCCAAATCCAGATCTGGACGACGGCTCGGCCTCTGATTCTGGATTCCTTGCCTTTTTCCTGCTTTCCTGGGTTCCTTATTCAAACCTTCCCATAAGACGTCGACCGATCCATTAAAGAGGGTCGTCTGAAACCTTCTTACCCTACTTTTCTTTTGGCAAACCTTGTTGCGGTCTCGGCACCTTGGCCTGAGATGCCTCTTGAACGGCGTTAGACCTGTCGGGTCAACATCTGCGGCTGGCTGCCGTCCGGGAGCCAGAAGGGCTTTCGGGCGATGGCCTCGTTGATGCGGCGGACGACTTCTTCATCGGACGGATACGGCGACTTGAGGGCCGGCTTCAGCGGCATCGGAAGCTCGTCCATGCGATAGGCCGTCCCCGGTGCGGCGATCCCTTGCGGGGCCGTCGTGATGTGCACGCGGGCCAGCGCGCTGGTGTGCGTGATGTGGGGATCGAGCACGATCGTCGGAATGCGCTTCAGATGATCGATCGCCGGTTGCGGCATCGTCCCGCCAGGGTCGGCCCCGATGATGAACGCCGCATCGCAATCGCCGCGGACGAGAACGTCGACCGTCGAGAACTCGCCCGGGTTGTAGCGGGGATAGCCTCGGTTGAACGAGATGCCGAACGGGTAGCCCGTCTGCCATCGCATGATGACGTCGGCCCCGGTGACGTTTCCGTGGCCGCGCATGGGCATGGCGACGAACTTGGTGAAGGCGTTCATCTCAGCGGCCAGCATGAGAAGCGCCGCGCTGTTCATGTGCTTGCCGCGGGTCATCGAGAGGCCCATGCCGAAGAACATGCAGCCGAACTTCGCGGCCTTCATCCGGCGGATGAGGTCGTCGAGCGTTTCGCGCGTCAGGCCGGTGGCGTTGATCTGCTCGTCGGCGACGTATTCATCCTTGATCATCGCCCGCAGGATCGTGATCAGCTCGAAGTCTTTCCCGGGCTTGATCTGCAGGAAGATGTCCGCCGCGTTGGCGCTCTTCGTTTCGCGGATGTCGACGAGCACCATCGTGCGGTCCTTACGGCCCCGCGGCAGAAACTTGCTCTTCTGCATGATGGTGTATTTCGTGAAATGGCGGGGATGGCACTCGGCCGGGTTTCCCCCCCAGTACACGATGAAATCGGCTCGTTGCTTGACTTCGCCGAGCGTGCAAGTGACTTTGCCACCCAACTGGGCGGCGATTTCGGTTGGGCCGTGTCAAAGCGACGTGTGACTGTCGAGCAGCCCTCCGAGCTGGTCGGCCAGGGCGACGCACTCCTTCTGCGCTTCGCAGGTGGTATTGCTCATGCCGTACACGAGCGGCATGTCGGCTTCGTGCAGCAGCGTGGCCGCCATTTCGATGGCGTCGTCGAGCGAGGCCTCGCGGCCGTCGATGAGGGCCATCGGATACTTCTTCTCGGCGGTGTGGTTCAGGAACCACGCCGTCCCGAGGACGCACGCCTTGTTCGCCTTATGGATCCGCATCTCGTCGTGATGCAGCTGGATATCGTCGCAGACGCATCCGCAGAACGTGCAGGTGGCGTTATTGATGACCGAAAGGCTCATGGTGCGCTTCCCGAGGACCTTCTGGATCGATCTACTTGCTTTCACACGGGGTGTCGTCCGAACCGGACGACGGGACCGTGAACGTTCAACCCAAGGCCCGGCCGAGGCAGCTGCCGCGGACGCGGCGGGGCATGAACCGCCCCTCTTCGATCTCGGTCCAGGGAGCGAGACCGGCCGTGTCCCCCTCCACTGTAAAGTGAGGACCGTCAATCCCAGAACGTTGCGGGTCGAGTGGTTGTTCCGACATGACTCTCACCTGTGTTCGCCAACTCGGCTCGATGCGATCTGCCGCACACCGTCATTGCGGGATGACGTCGACCTCCCACCCTTTCGAGGTCGGCATCCCTGTCCCGTCCGTGTCTCCCCCCATCAATCGGCAGGTGGGTGGACCGTAGGGGACGAAAATCATTCCGAGCGGCACTTTCCCCGCCTGACACTTGAACGCCGACTCGCCGAACTCGGTGCGAATCAACGCCATCTGCCCCTCGGCGAGGCCGATTTCCGCCATATCCTCTGCTGCCATCGTCATCGAATTGGTCAGGGCTTGATACTCGGGAGAGTTTTTCCCCACGTTGATCAACGACCCCTGCTTCGACGAGCGGGACGAGTTCAGGATAAACCGTTTCGCTGCCATCCGTTACGAATCCCGCCGGTGATGGACGTCTGATTCGATTCTAACGGGGGCTGGTACAGGCGACAACAGCACAGGGAGAGCAGGATGGACGGGCTTAGATGTTCGGCACCGAACGGGGAGGGTCGAGATTTACAAGAGTTCGCGGAAGGGTGCTCCATTCACAGGAATGACAGAAGGCTATGAGATTCTCACTGATCGACTTGCTCATTGCGATTGCGTGTCTCGTCATCGGATTCGCGACGGTGCTCTTCGGGCTTCGATGGTTGGGATTTGCCCGTCCTGTTCCATCCTTGATTCTCATTGCGGGGTTTGCGGCCGGCGTTCTGGTTTATTTGATACTGACTCCGCCTCTTTACCGTCGAGTAGGCTTGCTCCCGCTCTTCTTACCCGTTTGTCCGCACTGTCGACGCCTTCCGCCAGGTTATCACGTCCTGGAACTTCAGTGGCCCCGCGCCCTCGTGGCATGCCCGCTTTGTGAACAGCGGTCCGAGCTTTGGTGGAAGCAACCCGATCGGTCGGCCTTCTCCCGAGAAGTGCCGAGCCTCGTTCTGGCGTGGCCACATTCGATCGGGATCTGGCGTCGAATTTCACGAGATGAAGCGAATTGAGCATGCGAGCGCTTGATTGACGTTCGTACCGCGCGGGCTTACAGTAACCGCGCCCTGAGGGAGTTGGTGATGCTCGAATCCCCGCTCGGTGCGGTGCGACGCGCCCAACCAGTCTTCTCCGCATTCCGGCCCGCGACTGCCGCCTGGCCGGGCTTTACCTGAATGCGCGACACCCCCTGACTGCGTGCCAGTTGACCCGCTTCCGTTCCGAAAGGGCGCTGCTCTGAACCGCTGATGGTTCGCGCGTCCCCTCGGAAGACCGCCCGTCCGACTTCGTGACGGCTGTGCGCGAGCGCCGCGCCCGGCCTCCGAATGTCATCGCCATTCCTCAGGGAGAACTCATGAAATCTCACCGCATTGCCACGCGGCGTGAATGCCCCTCGTCGCGCGCCGCTTTCACGCTGATTGAACTGCTCGTCGTCATTGCCATCATCGGAGTGCTTGTCTCGCTGCTGCTGCCCGCCGTGCAGCAGGCGCGGGAAGCGGCCCGCCGCAGCCAGTGCAGCAACAACCTCAAGCAGATCGGCCTTGCGATCCATAACTTCGAAGAGACCAAGGGACGGCTCCCCTCCAGCCGCCTCGGGCCTCAGCACGCCACGTGGATGGTCCAGATCCTGCCGTACGTCGAGCAGAAGAACCTCTACGACCTGTGGGATGTTTCGAAGACATACTACGAACAGAAGCCCGAGGCCCGGACCACCTGGGTTGCGGTCTTCTCGTGTCCCACACGACGCGACTCGATGTTCAGCACGCAATTCGAGATCTCCAGCACCGGACTGCCCGACACCCAGGCGTACCCGGGCGTCCTCGGCGATTACGCCGGCAACGGAGGACAGTTTTCCGGCTCGATCGTCGACGCCCCACTCTGCCGCGGCGCGATGTGCCAGGCCGATTCGACGCTCAGCGGCAGCCAGATTCTCAGCACGACTTCGAAGACGAAGTTCCGCGATATGTCGGACGGCATGAGCAACACGTTCCTTGTCGGCGAGAAGCACGTGCCGAAAGAGAAGTACGGGCAGAGCGGTCCGTCGTTCGGCGACGGGGCGATTTACAACGGGGACTTCCCCCGGAACTACTCGCGCATCGCGGGGCTGCCGAAGTTCAACCTCGGGACGGGACCGTACGATCTCAGCGGGCCGTGGCACTGCAAGTTCGGCAGCGATCACGCGGGGGTCTGCCAGTTCCTGTTCTCGGACGGCCGCGTGGTCAACATCAACAATTCGACCGACATGGACGTCCTGAATCGTCTGGCCGTCCGCGACGACGGACTGCCCGTGGAAACGAATTGAGGCGGACACGCACGCCTCGAACGGAACGGCGGTGCGGGAAGCGCTCCCGCACTGCCGCCGGATCGCATTGGACAGGCTCCGACCTATTCGAGAATCGCCGTCCGGATACAATCCCCGGGTTGGATTCTCCCTGCCGCATTTCCTCCCTCCCCCCGCCCGTCGGATGTCCCCCTACCTCTGGATGTTGTGCGGTGCGGTGGCGTTCTCCGTCATGGCGACGCTCGCGTCGTCGCTGGGGGGGACGTTCCCGTGGCAATGGATCGCCGTTGGGCGTTCGACCGTTCCGTTCCTTGCCTTCTGGGCGCTGGCGTGGTTCGGACGGGTGCCCCTTCCGCTCTGGAAGCCGTGGACGCTGTGGATCCGCAGTCTTGCGGGAAGCTTCAGCCTGGTTCTGACGTTCTTCGCTTTGACGCGGCTCCCCTCGTCCGACGTCCTCACGCTGACCAATATTTTTCCGGTCTGGGTGGTGGTGCTCTCGTGGCCGCTCCTCGGGCAACGGCCGACGTGGAGCATGGCTTTCAGCGCGCTGATCGCGATTGCGGGGTGTGCCCTCATTCTTCAACCCCACTTTGCCGAGGGGAACCTCGCGACGTTCGCCGCTCTCGCGGCCTCGCTGACGACCTCGGTGGCCATGATGGGCCTGCACCGGCTCCATCGCTTTCCGACTCTGGCGATCGTGTGGCACTTCTCGGGCGTCTCGCTCCTCTTCTGCTTTGCCGCGATTCAGCTTTTCGAGGTCGCTCCGCGCGGTTCCGAACCCGTAACCCTGGCGAGTTGGATCACGCTCGCCGGAGTTGGCATCGCCGCGATGCTCGGACAGTTCTGCCTGACGAAGGCCTTCACGCTGGGAGTCCCCGCACGCGTCTCCGTCATCGGCCTGACCCAGGTGGGATTCGTCGTTGTGTTCGAGATGCTGTTCCGCGGTCGAACGGTCGGCCCGCACACGTTTGCCGGAATGGCCCTCGTCCTGGCTCCGACCGCATGGCTGCTCACGCGTCCGACGCATCTCCACCCTGCGAACAATTCGCCTCCAGACACTGCGAATGGGCATGCGGAAGCCGGCTCATCGCCCGAAATGGACGATCTCGTTCCCGACTCGTTCGTGGGAACGGAACTGTAGAACGGAAACCATTCCATTGCTCCCACTCATGCTCTGAGCGACGCGCCGGAATGACTTCCTCCCGCCGCACTTCAAGGACGTGATGCAGGATTCTCCATGTTGAAAACGTCGTTGCTTCATCCCGACATCCTGCGGTGCCTCGCCCGCGGCGGACATCACGCAAAAATCCTGATCGCCGACGGCAACTACCCCGCCGCCACCAAGCGCGGCCCGCACGCCGAGCTCGTCTGCCTGCAGCTCATGCCGGGCGTTCCCACGGTGGCCCAGGTGCTCAAAGCCCTGCTCGCAACGGCTCCCATCGACCACGTCATGACGATGGGGATTCCGGCGGATGATCCGTATGCCCAGTCCGGAGACCCCCCCGTCTGGAGCGAGTTCCGGCGGATCGTCGCCGAGACCGCCCCCGGCCTCAAACTCGAACCGATCCTCAAGTGGGACTTCTACAAGGAAGTTGAATCGCCCGACCACATCCTCACCATTCAAACCGCCGACCAGGCCTTGTGGGCCAACGTGCTCCTCAGCATGGGTTGCCGCACCGAGTGACTTCGACTCCTTCCTTGCTCCGGCCATCGCAGTTGCAGATCATTCGATCGTCCCTTCCAGGGGCCACGGAAACGACGGATGGGACGGAGACCACGGAAAGGACGAGGACAAGGTCCGACGGAGCCATCCGTCCTCTCTGTCCGATCCGTCGTTTCCGTGGCCTCTCTGCGGGCCGGAATGTCCCAGTTCGAGTCTCCATTGGCCGTCTCCCTCGACGGATGATTCGATGATCCGCACCCGCCGTCTGGGCAAGACCGACCTTCATCTCCCCATCCTCAGTTTTGGCGCGTCGTCGCTGGGGCAGGAGTTCCGCCCCGTCGCGCTCGACGACGCACTGGAGAGCGTGCGAGTCGCGCTGGATGGCGGACTCAATTTCATCGACACGTCTCCTTTTTACGGGCGCGGAGCGAGCGAGGTGCTGCTGGGAATCGCGCTCCGCGGCGTGCCGCGATCGAGTTACACCCTCTGCACGAAGCTCGGGCGATACGACCTCGCCCACTTCGACTTCTCAGCGAAGCGCGTCGCCGAGAGCGTCGATGTGTCGCTCCATCGGCTCGGCACCGACCATCTCGACATCATCCTCTGCCACGACATCGAATTCGTTCCGATGCAGCAGATCGTCGATGAAACCATCCCCGCCATGCGCCGCATCCAGCAGCAGGGCAAGGTGCGGTACATCGGCTTCAGCGGGTATCCACAAAAGATCTTCCCGTTCATCTGCGACCAGATCGACGTCGACTGCGTGCTGAGCTACAACCAGTACACGCTCCAGAACACGCGGTTTGCCGACACGATCCCGTACCTTAAGAAAAAGGGAGTCGGCGTGATGAACGCGGGACCGTTCAGCGCCCGGCTGCTGACCAACGCCCCGCTGCCGAAGTGGCTGAAGGAGCCCGAAGAGGTGAAGGCGGCCGCCCGCCGCGCCGCGGAGCACTGTGCGTCCCGCGGGGTTGATATCGCGAAGCTCGCGCTCCAGTTCTGCCTCGATAACGAGGACATCACGACGACGGTGAGCGGAAGCGCTAACCCCGCCAACATCCGCAACTGGATCCAATGGGCGAGCGAACCGCTCGACCGGCAACTTCTGGCCGAGGTCCAGGCGATCTTCGCCCCGGTGCGGAACATTGGCCACATGGAAGGGCTGTCGGAGAACAATTGACGTCGTCGTAGCACGGGCACTCATGCCCGTGCGATAAGCGGGACGGTTCGCCCTGACGCCTCGAAGCGTGCGGTTTGATGCAGCACTTCCACTTCGAGTTGCCAATCGGTTTCGCACGGGCATGAGTGCCCGTGCTACGGATCCCGCAATCGTCCGTCGCTGTCGAGCGATCTGCGCACAACATACACTGCGGTTCGACGTGCGGCCGACGTCGCGCAACGGAGATCGAGTTCGCAAAGGATACATGGATGTCAGACCTGATGCTGGTGACGGGGGCGACCGGTCTGGTCGGCAGTCATGTGGTCGAAGAGGCGCGGCGCCGCGGGCGGAACGTTCGCGTGCTGGTGCGGCGTTCGAGCGACACGCGGCTGCTCGATTCGTGGGGGGTCGAGAAAGCCTATGGCGACCTGGGGGACACCGCCTCGCTGCCGGCGGCCGTGACCGGCGTCACGCACATCGTCCACTGTGCGGCGAAGGTGGGAGACTGGGGACCGATCGAGGGCTATCGCGACATCAATGTGCGGGCGCTCGAGGTCCTGTTGAAGTCGGCCGAAACGACGGGCGTGCTCAAGCGGTTCATCCACATCAGCTCGCTGGGGGTGTATCCCGCCCGCGACCATCACGGGACCGACGAGTCGGAGCCGGTCAGCGCCACAGGGATCGATGGCTACACGCTGACGAAGGTCGAGGCCGAACAGCTTGTGCTGAAGCATGTGGCCGACCATCAGCTGCCGGCCACGGTGCTGCGTCCGGGGTTCATCTACGGCCCGCGCGATCGGACGGTGCTTCCGCGGATCATCGACCGGCTCAAGTCGAAGGGCTTCGCCTATCTTGGCTCCGGCCAGAAGCTGATGAACAACACGTTCGTGGGCAACCTGGTCGATGCGATCTTCCTGGCGCTCGACAAGCCCGAGACGATCGGCCGCGTCTACAACATCACGGATGGCCGGCTGGTGACGAAGAAGGAGTTCGTCGGATCGATTGCGCGGCTCGCCGGGTTGCCCGAGCCGACGAAGCATGTTCCGCTTCCCGTGGCCCGGGCGCTGGCGACCTTGATGGAAGGGACATGGCGATTGCTTCGCAGGAAGGAGGCGCCGCTCCTGTCCGGGGCGCGGATCAAGTTCCTCGGGCTGAACCTCGACTACTCGATCGACCGCGCCCGCCGCGAGCTGGGCTACGAGCCGCGCGTCCTGTTCGAGGAGGCCATCACGCGCACGATGGAATGGTTTCGCGCGGAAGGAATGATCTGATGTGCGTTTTTCGCGTGGCGGAGCGAAAGACGGTCATCACCATTCGTAGCGTGTCGTCACCACGGCCTTGCCCCCCTCGAACGTCAGCGGCACGATCAGCTCGCTGAGGTTTTCCACCTTGCGGATGCTGGGGACGCCGCCCGCCGCCTTCACCGTCAGCTTCAGCAGCTTGTCGACCAGGAATGACCCGTCGTCCTGCGGCTCGATCCGCTCGGCCGTCATCACCCGGTGCCACATTGGCTCGATCGGCTTGTCTCCCGCCTTTTCGGTCGACAGCGAAATCGTCCGCGCAAGAGACGGGTAGGGCTTCGCCGCCACCGGCCGGATCGCATCCTCGACACTCACCACCGCTCCGCCGGCCTGCGTGATGTCGTAGCGGAAGACGGGCCGACGATTGTCGTCGAGCCGATAGCCGCGGAAGTGATAGCCCTGCTCCTTCGGCGAGCTCCCCGGCCAGGCGGCCGATCCGCTCGGCAGCGCCGCAAACGGAGCCCCCTTCGGCAGCGCCACGATGTTGTCTCCCAGCGGGGTCTGGAACCCCGGGCCGCGGCCCACCCAGTGCTTCGACGCATCGATGAACTGGTTCTGCCAGATCAGACCGAGGCTGAAGCCGTCCGCATCCCACGCGTAGTGGACCTTCTCTGGAAAGCCGACCGCGATCCCGCGCGGGCTCAGTCCCTGGATGAAGTTGCGATACACGATCGGATCTTTCTCAGGGATCAACTCGATCGGATCGGGAATGATCCCCGCGGGCACGGCCGCTCGCGTCCCATCGGTCAAGTACTGCCACACGGTCGAAAGCTGCACATTGGGCTTGCCGCCGTAGATTGTCGGCTGAATGCTCACTCCATTGGGGAAGGCCGACGGCATGCGGGTGCCGGGGCGATACTTCTGCGGGTTGATCATGTACCGCAGGAACCAGTCCTCGCGCAGGCGGCTGGTCATCGTCGTCAGGTCGACCGCCTGGATGCCGGTCGCTTTGTGCGGGTTGAAGTTGTGACACTTCACGCACGCCAGCCCCTTTTCGCCCACCAGCAGTCGGCCCGTCAGCTTCACCCGCTGGATCGGCTCGTCGGGAAGTTCTTCCGTCGATTCGGTCCGCTGGTCGGCCTTCTCGAATGCCGCCGTCAGGTGCCCCACGTTGTTGCCGCCGAACCGCGGCATCCGCGTGAGCATGTAAGGGCGGTCTTTCGCCCCGTTATTGAGGACGTTGTTGAGATAACCCGTCTGGAGCTTGTCGCCGATGCCGGTGAGGTGCGGGGGGATGCGTCCTTCGTCCCCCATCTCCTTGATCGTTCCCTGGAACAGCTCATCGATGGCGACCGCAGGACCGCCGAACTTCTCGCGCTCGTGGCAGGCCAGGCAGTTGAACGCGGCCATTGTGCGTGCGATGGATTCCTTCGGCTCGAGCGGCTTGGGGGCCGGAGCCGACAGCGCCGCCCGAATGGCCTCGCGTTGCGGGGCGGTCAGCTTGTAGTCGGGAACATTCCCCGGAATCGTCTCGGCGAGGCAGCCCTTCGCCAGGTCGAGCTTCGCGATGGCCGGCGCTTCAAGGATCGAATCCCCGTCCTTGCGGTCATCCTTCAACTGGTGGCATTTCACGCAGCCGGCCGAAACGAACTGCCGCTTCCCCTGCTTCGCCAGCTCGGGATCGAACGAAAACGTCGGATCGTTCTTCGCCGGTTGAGCAGGTTCCTTCGTCAGCGTGATTGACCCCGCGACCGGTTGCCGTGACAGGCCGGACCCTTCGATCTCCACCGTCAGCTCGGCACCGCCACCCGCTTGAGTGAAATCGACCGCGATGGGATGCGCTCCCGCGGAAAGCTTCGTGCGACCCGACACCACGCTGTAAGGATGCACGCCGTCGTTGAGCGCGACCTGTTTCCCATCAATCGTCAGGCGGCTCCCGTCGTCCGATCCGAGATGGAACTGATAGTCTCCTTCCTTCGCGATCTGCAGGAAGCCCTCGAACCGCAAGCCATATTCGCCGGGCCGTGGGGAGACGCCGAGATCGAAGCCCGATGCGGTGCCGGTCGCCTTCGGCTTCATGCTGGTGAAGTCGGGGACCGTCGGGAAGTTTCCTTCGTAGTAGGCGTACTTGGTGTTCGGTTCGACTTTGATCCCCCGCAGCAGGTAGTTCGCGAGGTCGCGGGCGTCCTTGTCTTCGAGGTTGAGGTGGGGCATGCGGCCCGAGGGACGCGTCTTGAGCGGGTCCCGCAGGAAGTCGGTCAGGCTGGCGATGCTGTACTTGAGAGTCAACTCACCCAGCGGGACCGCAGTGGCGAACGGCTTCGCCCCTTCGCGGCGCGAGCCGTGGCAGGCCACGCACCCCACCTTGTGGAACGTCTCGGCCCCGCGCGTGGCGGCCCCTGTATCGGGCGCGGTGTGCCGCAGCGCCCCCGTCGCCGCGAGGTAGTGCACCAGCGGCTCGGTCGCCTTGGCTCGCTCGGCTTCCGAGCCGTGGTAGATCTCGGGCATGGTCGTCCCAGACTTCACGCCGTGCGGGTCGGCCAGAAACTTCCTGAGGAAATCGACCGTCACCCGCGATCCGATGCCGTCCAGCACCGGCGCCTGCTTGAGGAACAGGACGCTCTTCAGCTCCTTCGACGGCTCATGACACGACAGGCAGTTCAGCTCCCCCAGCAGCACATAGCCCGATTCCCGCTGCGCGGTCTTCGGATCGGGCTTCGGCGTGTCGTCCTCTTCGTCGTCGAACGTTGGCTTCTTCGCCGGATCTTTCAGAAGGCGTTCAAAGCCGGGAACGACCGGTCCGGCGGAAAGGCTTTCGACGAGGCCGAGAAGTGCGAGCGATCCGATTACGGAAACCAGGAACGGACGAAGCACCCGGACGAAGACAGACAGCGGCATCGGCGACCTCAATGCGACGGCGGGAGCACAGCGAGGCGTGACAGAGCGAAACCAGCAGACGGACCGCGGAGTGTACTGGCATTTCGCGAGACGCGGCAACCCGCCGACCGTGGGGCAGGCGCCCCGGTTGCTCTGCGCCGCAGCTGGGGAGAGGCATTTCGGAGTGCGTCGTCGTCTACGGCTGCACCGAGAAGTGGCACGACAGCCCGCCCGCCGCCGGGATGTACGTGTTGCGCACGTAGTCCATCACCATGCGGTCGGCGTTGAACCGCCAGCCGAGCGTGCGGATGGCCCGCCGCATCCGCTGGATCCACTCCTGCGGCAGGCCGTCCGCATCGTGCCGGTAGTAGATGGGGATGACTTCGTTCTTCAGGACTTCGTAGAGTGACTTCATATCGCGCTCGTCCTGCACGTCGGTGTTGACGTGCGTGCGGCCGTTGCCGATCGCGAAGCCGTTGAGGCCGTCGTAGGCTTCGGCCCACCAGCCGTCGAGGATCGAGCAGTTGAGCCCGCCGTTGAGAACCACCTTCTGGCCGCTGGTCCCCGAGGCTTCGAGCGGGCGGCGCGGGTTATTGAGCCACACGTCGACCCCCTGCACCAGGTGCCGGGCGAGATTGATGTCGTAGTCTTCGAGCACCACGACGCGGTTCTTGAACTCGGGCTGCTGCGAGACGCGATAGACGCGCTGGATGAGCTGCTTGCCCGGCTGGTCGGCCGGGTGGGCCTTGCCTGCGAAGATGAACTGCACCGGGCGGTCGACGTCGTTGATCAGCTTCAGGATCATGTCGAGATCACGCAGCACCAGGTCGGCCCGCTTGTACGGAGCGAACCGGCGGGCGAAGCCGATGGTCAGGACGCGCGGATCAAGGGCGTTCGACAGGTCATGCGCCCGCTGCTCCGATTCGCCGCGACGGCGGGCCTGCTGGGCCAGCTTGCCGCGGGCGTAAATCAGCAGGCGATTCTTGAGGGACGTGTGCGTCTCCCAGAGTTCGCCCGAGGTGATCTGCTCGATGCCGGCCCACACGTCCGGTTCGCCGGTGCGGAGATACCAGTGCTGCGGCAGGACGCGGTCGTAGAGGACACGCATCTGCTGGGCGAGCCAAGTCGGCACATGCACGCCGTTGGTGATGTGGCCGATCGGCATTTCTTCTTCACTCCGCCATGGCCAGAGCCCGGTCCACATGCGGCGCGAGACGACGCCGTGCAGGCTCGACACCGCATTGGCGCGGCGGCTGAGGCGGAACGCGAGGACCGTCATGCAGAACGATTCGCCGTGATTCTGCGGGTCGACGCGGCCCAGGCCCATCATGGCGTCGCGGTTGAGGCCAAGTTCATCGGCCAGCGGTCCGACGTGTTCGTCGATCAGCCCCGCATCGAAGCGGTCGTGCCCGGCGGGGACCGGCGTGTGCGTGGTAAAGACGCCCATCGACGCGGTTTCGCGGAGGGCTTCGTCGAAGGGGATGCCGTCTTCCTTCATCCGCATCTTGATCATTTCGAGCGGAGCGAAGGCCGAGTGCCCTTCGTTCATGTGAATGACGCTCGGCTGATAGCCCAGGGCGGTCAGGGCGCGGACGCCGCCGATCCCCAGCATGATTTCCTGACGGATGCGGGTGCGATGATCGCCGCCGTACAGACGGGCGGTGAGGTGGCGGTCTTCGTCCTTGTTTTCGGGGATGTTCGTATCGAGCAGATGGAGGATGATGCGGCCGACATTCACCTTCCAGACGCGGGCGTAGATCTTCCCGCTCCGGGTGTCGACGTGGATGACGCACTGCTTGCCGTCGGGGCCGAGGGCGGGCTCCATCGGGATCCGCTTGTCGCTCACCTCGGTGTAGGTTTCGCGCTGCCAGCCTTCGATGTCGATCTGCTGGGAGAAATAACCTTCGTGATAGAAGAGCCCCACGGCGACGAGCGGGATGCCGAGGTCGGAGGCGCTCTTGAGATGGTCGCCCGCGAGGACGCCGAGGCCGCCCGAGTAGATCGGCAGGGACTCGTGCAGGCCGAACTCGGCCGAGAAGTAGGCGGCGGGGCGCTGCCCGAGAATGGCGGCATTCGTCATGCCCCATGTCTCGCGCGACTCCATGTACTCCTGCCAGCGGCGGTAGGCCCAGTGGATCGACGAATGCAGCACCTGCGTCGTCAGCCGCTCTTCAAGCTTCTCGGGCGGGTATTCCGCCAGCAGCATCACGGGGTTGTGGTTCAGCTGCGACCAGCGCTCCGGATCGATGGCGCGGAACAGGCTCGTCACTTCCGGCTGCCAGCTCCACCAGTAATTGGTGGCCAGCTCGGTCAGCTTCTGGTGCGTCGATTTCTGCTGAGACATCTGGGACGTCCATCCCCCGAGAGTTAAGGGTGCCGCATCAGAGCGACATGTGTTGCGCAATCACCGGGCAATGAAAGGCCCTGCGAACCCGCAAACCGGGCACGCGACGGGTTCCGACGATGTTCGCCGCTTGCGGGTTCGCAAGGCCTTCGAAGTCGAAAGTGACGATGCCGACAGGAATTCCATTTCCCGGGCCGCCGCAAGTATAGCGGACGGCCGCCATCGGTCGAGAGAAACTGAGGGATTCCCTTGGGGGGCGGGGACGGACACAATTCCACCAGAGTCCGCCAGCGGACCGCTCCGCCGATCCCCAATTGACCAGGCGCTTCCTCCATTCCAACACCCATGCCCCGTTACCAGGATCTCGTAGAATCCCTTCGGGACGCGTTCCCGACGCCGGTCTCCGACCGGATGCACGACGCCTACTTTGCGTTCTCGTTCCTGCGGGCGCTCGACCGGGTCGACTCGATGAAATCGGCCGCGCCGCTGCTGGGGGCGCCGCGCGACCTGGACTACGGCGCTGCCCGCGACCGCCGCATCGACGAAGAACCGCAGACTGTCGAGCAGGTGACGCAGACGCTGGTGGACTATTTCTCGGGAATGTTCATCTGGGGGCATCCGCGGTCGCAGATCAATGTCGTGCCGTCGCCCACGATTCCCAGCATCATCGGCGGGCTGCTTCCGTCGATCTACAACCCCAACCTCTGCAGCGACGAGTCCTCGCGCGGCGTCGCTCTGGCCGAGGTCGAGATGGTCGCCATGACGGCCGCCCTCCTCGGCTACGACCCGCATCAGGCCGGCGGCCTCTTCACGTTCGGCGGCACCGGCACGATGCTCTATGGAATGAAGCTCGGACTGGAAAAGGCTTGTCCGGGCACCGGCCAGACGGGCGTCCGCGAGCCGGCGGTGCTCCTCTGCTCGGAACGCGCTCACTACGCCTGCCGCACCGTCGCCAACTGGCTGGGGTTGGGCGAGTCGAACATCGTCGCGATCCCCGCCAATGAGGACAACGAGCTTCGTCCCTGCCTCCTCGAAACGCACCTCAAGGACCTGCTGAAGGACGAACGGAAGATCGCGGGGATCGTCGCGACGATGGGGACGACTGATGCCTTCGGAATCGACGACCTTCAGACGATCCGCAGCATCTGCGACGAACAGACCGAGCGATTCCACCTCGAAACACCGCTGCACATCCATGCCGACGCGGTGATCGGCTGGGCGTGGAGCGTCTTCGACGACTACGACTTCGAGGCCAACCCGCTCGGCTTCCCTCACCGCACGCTGCGGGCGCTGGCCGGGGCCACGCGTCGCATCCGCCATCTCGCACTGGCCGATTCCATCGGCATCGATTTCCACAAGACCGGCTTCACTCCGTACGTCTCCAGCCTGTTCCTGACACGTGACGCGACCGACCTCAACCTGATCTCCCGCGATCAATCGGTCACACCCTACCTGTTCCAGTCGGGACACTATCATCCCGCGAAGTACACGCTGGAGACGAGCCGTGCGGGGGCGGGTCCGATGGCGGCGCTCGCGAACCTGCGGCTCTTCGGCAAGGCGGGACTGCGATCGCTGCTGGGACACCTTGTGACGATGGCCGAGACGCTCCGCGAGCGGCTCGAAGGTCATGCGGCGACGCACGTGCTCAATGGGGGGAACTTCGGCCCGGTGACTTTGTTCCGCGTCTATCCCGACGGCGTCGATACCTTCGTCGCCCCAAAGCGCGAGCAGACGGATCCGGAATACCGTGATCGCCTGCGGGAGTGGAACGGCTACAATCGCCGGATCTTCGAGATCGTGCAGCGCGAGGCGCTGCAGGGACGCGGGGTCGTCCTGTCGATGACCGATTGTTACCGCGAGAGCGACTACGGCGAGCCGATTGTGGCGCTGAAGTCATACATCCTGAGTCCATTCACCCAGGCCGAGCATGTCGAGTTCGTGCTCGATTCGATCTGGAAGGCGCGGCGCGAGTTGCAGGCTCCAAAGTAGCCCTCAAGCTCCGCTTGAGGTTAGGCCGTCGTGACGATGAGGGCGGATTGCATCTATCACATCCTTTGCGCGCAAAGCTTATTGGTCCATTTCACAAGTTTCAGGAGGGTTCCAGCAAACCTGAATGACCAGAAAGGGGTGGCTGGGGTCGAGGCTTTGCGAGCCCCCAGCGAACTCCGCGTCGAAAGCTGGGGGCTCCCTTCGGTCGA
>JADZEF010000274.1 GCA_020850695.1 Planctomycetaceae bacterium
CCGCACGTATTGACGATGACGAAGTCGGCCCCATCCGGCTCGGAGACCAGCGTGTAACCATCGAGGGCGAGCGTGCCGAGCATCTTCTCGCTGTCGACGAGGTTCTTGGGGCAACCGAGGCTGACGAAGGCGTAGGTCCCCTTTGAATACGTCGGCGCTTCACCGCCACCCGAGGGTGCGGACGAGGGACCGCTGGAGACGATCGGCAACACAGGAAGATTCGGCATGCGGTCTCGGACTTTTCTGCGGTCGGCGATGAAAAGGGGAGCGGAGTCAGTCGAAATGCAAATGGGCAGACTGTGGGTCGAGGAGACGTCAGGGCTGTGAGACCGGGACGTCCAGGAATGAAATGTGTTCGATGAGCATGAGCGAGACGGTTTCCCAATGATCGTCGATTTCGGGATCTTCTGCGAGGAAAGAGAAGACCACAATGTCCGACCGACCTTGCCGCACCATTTCAGGATGACGGATTTCGAATGTCGTTCCGCTCGCCATATGGATGCGGAACGGTCGAAAGGGCTGAGCCTTCAGATTAGCCTTCATCGTCGAAGGAGAAATCATGGCAGCCGTCGACTCAAGAAATTGAATGTCAGTCAACCAATCCCGAGGCACGTTTCTTCGAAAAGGCGTTCAAAAGGCGCAAGCGACACAATTCCGGAGAGCGACAGAAACTCTGAATGATCGGCAACGTCGCCGCCGTCGGAATCGTAGTAGAAGACCATCAGGAAGGTCTTGCCGATCTTCACCATCTCCGGATCTCGAATCTCGATCGAACGACCGTCCATCATCTTCAATTGAAAAGGCACGAAAGGCTCGGCAACAACCCGGGCGTGAATGTGTTGTGGCGTAATCATGTGCCGAATTCTCCGTTGAATTCGTCTCCAGGCAACGCCGATTCAGTCACGTCACTCCGATTCTACCCAGGTCGCCTTGCGTTTCGTAGGTCGAGCATTTCACGGTTGCGCGCCGATCTGCCGGAAAATCTCGCCGCTTCACACGTGAGGATCACGCCGCCCCCGCCGCTCGACTGGCGGGGCTTCTTTTTGCGCGGTGGGGTAGAATCGGCGTGATGCCGAAACTCGCGTGCCCCTGCGGCTTCATTCATGATCTCTCGCTGATCCCTGACAAGGGCTGGCTGACGATCCGCGACCGCGACCTCTGTGCCGTCAAGTCGCTTGATGAGATCGACGATCATCTTGGGTTGCTCTACGAATGCCCGGAGTGTGGCCGCGTGATGTGGCGATTGCCGGACGGCGACAGGTTCCGCGTCTACCATCCCGAACAGTAGTCATTGGCACCTTCCGTGCCGTCCCCGCCGGCCGGAATTTCAAAAGGCATCACTACCCATTTCACCCCTGCGGACGAGCGGCGACCAGGTCTTCTGACGCGAACCGCATTTCGTCGAGATTCGATGGTCGCGGAATCCGCATTTCAAGAATCGCGAGCGCCAGCGTCTTTCCTTGCGTGTCGATTCGCAGCGATCGACTGGCGCCGCCGCCGAGGGCATCGTAGAGAAGGAAGTTCCAGGCATGGATGCCGGGCATCGGGAACCGTTCGACGCCGCGCGGCCGCAGCGGGAGGAAGAACTCGGCCACTCGCTGTTCGGTGAGAACTCGGCCGATGTACTCGGCCCCGACGGCCGTCCACGCAATGACGCCGATGTTCGCGTGATTTCCCTTGTCGCCGGAGCGGGCGTGGGCGATGTCGCCGAGACGGATCGTATCGCTCATGCGAGCCACTCCTGTGCGGTGCGGACGACGACCTGTGGGGGGACGTGCCGGCGGTCGATCGTGGTCGGCCAGTAGGCCAGGACGCGACGCGGTTCCGGCCGCGCTGTCGCGTATCCGGTCACCCCGGGAGGGCCCGAAGTGACCAGCGGGGCGAACTCACGGGCGAGGCGATCGAGGGCTTCGCGCCGCGGGTCGTGGGCCGTCACCCGCAACACGACTTCCCACGGTTCGCTGCCGGGACCGGGAAGCCGGACGCCGGGCATCGAATCGCCGGCCCCCAGGCACTCGATGTTCGTGCGAGCGAGTTGATACCCCGCCGCGGCCACTCGATCGAGAATCATCCGCCCCGCCGCCCGCGCGTTAGCGGTCGCATTCGGCCCGCACACCGTCAGCATCCCGTTGATCATCCATCCGTCCTGGTACGCCATCGAGACCTTGAGTCGCGGCGGAGCAGGATGCCCCGAGGCGTTCGCGACTCGGACGCGATTGGGGCCGTCCTGCGTCAGTGTGATCTGCGAGAAATCCGCGTCGAGATCGGGCGTCAGGTAGTGCTCGGGGTCCCCGATTTCATAGATGAGTTGTTCGGCCACCGTCGCGGTCGAGACGAGACCGTCCGATCCGGACGGCTTCGTCACGGTGAGCGAGCCATCCTCGCAGATCTCTGCGATGGGATAGCCGACGTTCGCGAGTGGGATCGCGGTGGTCCACGGAGCGTACATTCCCCCCGTGGCCTGCGCCCCGCACTCGATGAGATGCCCGGCCACCGTCGCGGCCGACAGCAGGGAGAGATTATCGAACCCCGATCCGAACTCGTGCAGCACCGGTCCGACCGTCAGCGAAGCATCGGCGACGCGGCCGGTGACGATGATTCGAGCGTCCCCCTGCAACGCACGCACGATTCCTTCGGCCCCGAGATACGCGTTGGCGCTGACGATTTTCGGGCGTGTCTCGCCGAAGGCGGCACCGGTGTCGAAGTTCTCGAACGTCTCTCCGGCCGCCATTAATTCATCGATCCGCGGCAGCAGATCATCGCCCGAGACCGCCGCAATACGGCACTCGGAAAGTCCCGCCTCACGCAGCACCTCGGCACATCGCTTCGCGCAGGCCGACGGGTTCATGCCCCCGCCGTTGGTCACAATCTTCAGCCCCGGCTGCGCTTTCAACGCCGGCGCACAGGAAGCGATAACCGTCGGAACATCTGAGACGTAACCCGCATTCGGGTCGCGACTGCGGAGATGCGCCAGGATCGACATCGTCAACTCGGCGAGATACTCGAGCGTCAGGTAGTCGATCTGCCCGGATTCGGCGAGTTTGCGGGGCGCATCGAGGTTGTCCCCCCAGAATCCGGCTCCGTTGCCAATTCGAATGGTTTTCATGATTTCGTGCGGCAGGTCAATCCGACTGGCCCTGACTGCATCAGGGTAGTGCAGCCACCGCATCAGTGAAAGACTGCGGATTGAGCCGCGTCGCCGTCCTTGCTTGCGCTTCGGACTCCTTTGCCATCGCGTGACAGGTGACGAACGCCTCCGGGGTGCGTAGAATCCGCGTTCAGGAGTTGCGTCCGGGGGCGAATCTGTCGGGACACACCGGGTCGGGCGCGCTGCGAATTAACGTCCGGTCTGTTCCGATCAAGGCAGGGTGTATGGCGAAAGAAGAAGCGTTTGAAGCTCAAGGCGTGGTGACGGAAGCCCTGGCGAATACCCAGTTTCGCGTCGAACTCGACAACGGCCACCAGGTGCTGGCTCACGTGGCGGGGAAGATGCGCAAGCACTTCATCCGTATTGTTCCCGGGGACAAGGTGGTCGTCGAACTTTCCCCATACGACCCGAATCGCGGCCGCATCATTTTCCGCGAACGATGATCGTCATTCGGTCGATCTGCTGACCTTTCTTCGAGGCTGATGACGCATGCCCGCCGACGACTCTGCGCCGCAGCCCGAAATGCCGACGCCCCCCGCGTCAGGCAACAGTCGACCGGCCAGCCTTCCCTTCGTGCAACTGTTCACCGACGGCGCCTGCCGCGGGAACCCCGGCCCGGGTGGCTGGGGCTACATCCTGCGGCACCCTCAATCCGGCAAGGAGATTGAGGGATCGGGTGGAAAGCCGCACACCACGAACAACCAGATGGAGCTGTCGGCCGTCATCCAGGGGCTGGCGGCCCTTAAGCGGCGGACGTCGGTCGAGGTGATTACCGATAGCTCGTATGTCGCGGAAGGCTCCTCGCAGTGGATGCCCGGCTGGAAGAAGAACGGCTGGCGGCGCCGCGAGAAAGGCTCGTGGAAGCCCGTCAAGAATTGCGAGCTGTGGCAGGAACTCGACGCGCTCCTCTCAAAGCACGAGGTGCGGTTCACGTGGATCCGTGGCCACGCGGGGCACCCGGAGAACGAACGTTGTGATGAACTGGCCGTCGCGGCCGCCATGGCCTGCGCGGGGCAGCCGTACGACGAACCCGACGACGAAGACGACTTGTAGACCTGGGCTTCGAAGGCCGGACGAAGACCGCCTCGAGCAAGAATCCGTGCCTCTCGGTCCGATCCGTCGTTTCCGTGGCCCGCCTTTCTGCATGGCGGCTCCCCTCTGCAAGAGTCCGGTCGTGACGCCGGGTGCATCACCCTAATGGTGGCGGTGCGGGTGTATAGAGAGTGCGTGATGGGGCGCAGAAAGATACCCTCCTTGGTGTGTTGATTCCCAAGCGTGGCGTGAGCCGCGCCGGCTTCAAGGA
>JADZEF010000275.1 GCA_020850695.1 Planctomycetaceae bacterium
AGGAACCCAGGAAGGCAGGAACAGGACAGGGGAACAAAGAGAAACCTCGTGAAGTCCCTGTGCAAGCCTCCATTTTCTTCGACGTTCCTGCGTTTTTTCCTGCCTTCCTGGGTTCCACATTCAATCCATCCGACGAACCAGATTTGAGGAAAACCTCCGGCAACCTCAGCGGTCATTCGCGCTCATCCACTGGGTTGCGGGTCTCCCGCGCTGGGCTTTTCCGTCCCATCCGTCGTTTCCGGGCAACATCCTCATCAACCCGATTATTACGCTGAGCTGGCCCCCGCATTCGCTTCAGAGACCGATCTGGAACGCTGGCTCGATCCGACGGTGTTTCGGCGGCTTCCCCTTCCATATGCGGCCGGTTGGCGTGCCACACAGGCCTTCCTCGGCTATCGACGAAGCGGCGGAACGCGATCGCCCCCGCTGCCCGACTTCTACATCGGCGCGCACGCCGAGGTGGAACGGCTGACACTCGTGACGCGCGACGCCACACGCTATCGAACGTATTTTCCCGCCGTGTCGCTTGTCGCCCCACCAAGAGTCGCGATGGTTGGGCGAGTCGCTTCGGCACTGGCCCACCGCTCCCGGATGCCGCTTCGGAGAAGCTACAATCCCTGGCGACGGAGAGAATCGGCATCGGAATCAGATGTCAGGCAACGATTGCGGTGTGATCCCCATGATCCCTTTCGATTGGCAGCACGCACGCTGGTATTTGGCGTTGATCGTGATTCGCCCGCATCAACGATTCTTCCAATCTGAGAGCCGGGTCAGATCGACAACGATTTCCTCAGATTCTCCAGGTTGCGAGGGCAGGTTGCGAGGAACTGAAAGGAACTCCCAGGATCGCCTGTCATCCCGCTTTCGCATATGGTAGCGGGAACACGCCACAATCTGACGTCGAGGCCATCCGTGCTGATTTCTGGAGACGACATCGTGCGAAGAGACCGCTTTGCTGCCCGGGTGGTCGTGGCTGTTCTGATCGCGATGGTCGCATCGGGTCCGACGAGCGCGGCAGACGATGTGTTGCGTGTCGGCATGGCTGAGGTCGACATCACGCCGCCGGAGGGGTTTCCGATGGCCGGCTATTATCACGAGCGGTTAGCCGAGGGGGCGATCGATCCTCTCAAGGCGCGCGCCATCGTGTTTCGAAGTGGTACTGTCGAAGCGGCCTTCGTCGTGTGCGATCTCATCGGCGTCTCGACCGATCTGTCACGCGCCGTGAGGAAACGTGCCTCGGAAAAAACGGGCGTCCCCGCGTCGAACATCGTGGTCTCGGCGACTCACTCGCACACCGCTCCGGATTACACGGGGGAACTCTATCGGGCGCTCGGTGGAGAACCGCTCGAACCAACCCGCGCAGCTTACATCGAAAAGCTGATCAGCGGTCCCGTCGACGCCATCGTCACGGCGCACGCGACGGCGGAGCCGGCCGTGCTGAAGGCCGGGTCGGTCCAGCAGGAGACGCCGGTCTCGTTCAACCGGCGGTTTGTCATGCGGGATGGCAGCGTGCGGACCTGGATGTCGCTGGATAATCCTGAAGTCGTGCGGTCCGCCGGCCCGATCGATCCCGAGATCGGCCTGCTGCTGATCAATTCGACCGACGGTTCGTCACGCGGCCTTGTCTCCAATTTCGCGCTGCACCTCGATACGGTGGGCGGCACGAAGTGGAGCGCTGATTATCCCTTCTTTATCGAGCAGACTCTCCGCAAGGCCAAGGGCCCCCGGTTTCTCTCGGTCTTCGCGACGGGCTGCTGTGGAGACATCAATCACGTCAACCCAGGACGCCGCGAACGCAACAAGTCCGACGTCATCGGCAATTCGCTGGGGACGACGGTCGTCGGTACGCTGGAGCGTCTCGAGCCGCTGAAGCAGAGCGAGTTGAGAGTCAAATCGCGCGTCGTGCGGCTTCCTCTCCAGGACGCGACGCCCGAGGAAGTCACCCGTTCGATCGAAGTCCTGAATGCGGCGAAACGCAAAGAAAAGGTCGAATTCCTCGCTCACGTCACAGCCTACAAGAAACTGATGCTCGATCAGTTTCGGCACAATCCACCGCACGCGAAGACGACGGAACACATCACCTGGGGATTGAGCCGCGCACTTTCCGGGACCGGCGACTCTCTCCCAGTGGACGTCACGGTCATGGCCCTCGGGCGAGATCTCGCGATTGTCTGCCTGCCGGGCGAAGTGTTCGTCGACCTCGGATTGGCGATCAAGCGGGGATCCCCCTTCCGCACGACAATCGTAGTCGAGCTTTCCAACTGCGTTGAAACGATCTACATCCCGCACCGGGCAGCGTATGCCGGAGGGAGTTACGAAGTCACCAACTCAACGCTCGAGCCCGGTAGCGGCGAACTGCTTGTCGAGACAGCCTTGTCACTCCTCCGCGAAGCCGCGACGCCTGGCCAAGGCGACAAGTAGTGGCGTCGTGGCGCCCGGGGGGTTGACCAACGGGAAACGCAGCCGATTGCGGCTTTGCTGTCTGGTTGGAGTGTCTCCGGCGAGACGCGCAAGTTAGCTCGGCGTGAGTCGCGGAGGGCGGGCCGAGCCGCTTTGGCGCTGGCCCGCCATTCTGCGATGGCGATCACCGCAACCCAAACGCCGAGAGCCAGTCCGGATCGGACTGGCTCTCGAACTGTTCTCTGCGAGTTCACGACAGAGGATGTCGTGCCGAATGGTGGCACGAGACTCCGTCTCGTGAAGGAGCGTGGAGAGCCGAGGAACTCACCAAACTCGTCGACGAGCTTGGTGATGGTTTCTGGCTCGCCTCACGTCTTCACGACATGGAATGTCGTGCCACTCTCACGGTCACGCCGCGGCCCGCAGGGGCTGGCGGAGCGGGATCGTGGCCGGGATGTCGCGGGCGTTGCCTGCGAGGCGGCCGAGGGCCTTCGCGATGCCACGCACCACGATCTCAAGCTGGTGTCCCTGGAGTTCCGGGAAGATCGGCAGGGCTAGCACTTCGTCCGACGCCCGCTCGGCTTCGGGGAAGTCGCCCAGCTTCTTGCCCAGGAACTGGAAGCACTCCTGAAGGTGCAGCGGGATCGGATAGTAGATCGAGCAGCCGATCTTCTGTTCCTTCAGCGAGGCCATGACCTCGTTCCGCTTGCCGTCCTTCACCCGCACCGTGAACTGGTTGTAGACATGCCGGCGGCCCGAGAGGGTTTCCGGCAGCGTGAGGGCGTCGGTCAGGCCGTAGCGGGCGAAGAGGTCGAAGTACCGCTTCGCGTTCTTCTGGCGGGCGACGCTCCACGCATCGAGGTGCGGGAGCTTCACGCGGAGAATGGCGGCCTGCAAGGCGTCGAGGCGGCTGTTGAGACCCACCTCGATGTGCTTGTAGACCCCCGCATCGCCGTGGACGCGGAGCCGCTTGAGACGCTTGGCGAGATCGGGATCGTCGGTGGTCATCATGCCGCCGTCGCCCGCACCGCCGAGGTTCTTCGTCGGGAAGAAGCTGAAGCAGCCAACCGTTCCGAGCACGCCGGCCCGGCGGCCGCGGTATTCGGCGCCGATGGCCTGGCAGGCGTCTTCAATGACGTGCAGCTTCTCGCGGACCGCAATCCGCCACAGCGGTTCCATCTCGGCACACTGGCCGAAGAGGTGGACCGGCATGATGGCCTTGGTGCGGGGGCTGATGGCTTCGGCGACCTTGAGCGGGCTCAGGTTGAACGAGACCGGGTCGAGGTCGACGAAGACCGGCTTCGCGCCGACGCGGCAGATGGAACTGGCGGTGGCGAAGAAGGTGAACGGGCTGGTGATGACCTCGTCGCCCGGGCCGATGTCGAGGGCCATGAGGGCGAGGATGAGGGCATCGGTGCCGGAGGCACAGCCGATGGCCTCGCGGGCGTCGCAGTATTTCGCGACTTCGGTTTCCAGCGACGAGACTTCTTCACCGAGGATGAACCGCTGTGAGGAGAGGCAGCGGTTGACCGCTTCCTGGGTTTCCGCGGCGAGCGCCTGATACTGGAGCACCAGGTCCATAAAGGGGACGGGCTCCTCGGCAGGAGCCTGAGGATGAACGTCGGCCATGAGCGATTCCCTTCGCTGCGGAGATCGACGGATGTATGGTCAGCGGCTGATTGTCGGCCGGGTACGGTACGACGCGTTGTCGCTGCCTGTCAAGGTGAAGCATCAGACGTTATCGGCCATCTTCGGCCCGCAGACTCACTCTGTTTGGAGCAATCGGCAGGGTCCGAAAAAGTTCCGGGAGCCGCAGGGTTTGCCGGGCTTGCGGCGGCGAAGAGTCGCGTGGCGCAAACCTTTCCACGCGTGTCGGATCGGGCGCAGCGGGCGGGGTGGCGGGGTCGATGGAGTGAAAGGAGACAGGAGACAGGAGTCAGGAGAAAGACGGAAGACCAAAAGTCAGGAGTCTGCCACCGGCTGTACTTCTCCTGACTCCTGTCTCCTGACTCCTTCCCCATAAGCCGGAGGAGATGCGATGGATCGCAGAGAGTGGTTGACACGCGGTCTCGCCTCGGCATTGCTGACCGCCTTCCCGCTGCAGTTAGCGATTGCCGAAGACAGCCCGAGTGGCCCGTCGCTTCTGCCGGTCGCCGGGCAGCAGACGAACGCGCCGACACCCGCCCCATCCAATCCGGCGACCCCACGTCCGTTGTCTGCGGGGGCGGCGGCGCCGAGCCAGGCGCAGACCGCTCCCGGCAAGTCGAATGTCTACACCCCGCGGAACGTGCCGCGGTTGACCGCTACCGATCAGCAGGCGGTCGCGTCGGCTCTGTCGGCGGCCGAGACGCTGGCCCGTACGAGTGTGACGGCGTCGAGCCTGAATGTGCTGCCGGTCGATGAGTTTGCCCTGCAGCAGGACGCGATCCTGTCGCTGCGGATTTCGGCGGCACGGCTGCGAGCGGACTCCACGGGACGGCTCGAGGCGCTGCAGCAGCATGCGGAAGCGTTGCGAGGGTTATGCGAGCGGCTCGAACGCCGCGCGACATCGGGCGATGCGTCAGTGACCGCGGAACTGACCGCCGCGCGGGCTTACCAGGCCGTCGCCGAGGCCCAGGTGATGGCGGAAGTGGGTGAGGCGGCAAGCGTGCGGCGGACGTGGAAGCGCGCGGCCGATGTGACGCAGGACCTCTTGGTGCTTCGCATGCAGGACGCCCGCCGCGGGACGACCACACTGCCGGCGGTGGCGCATGCGGCGAACCTGGCCGTGCGTGCAGCGCAGCGGGCGGGCGCGTCCGATACGTCGTTCAACGCGTCGGCCCAGCTCGAAAGTTCGTTGAAGGACGCGGAGCGGATCGCCGACGCGCGGGCCCGCTCAGGAAGCCACGTTGCCGATCCGTTCGCCCCACTGCTGCACATCGAAGCGAATCGTGCGGCGCTCTTGTGGAAGACGGCGAAGTCGTCAGACGGAAAGTCGATTCCCGCCCGCATGAGCGAGGCCGAGCGGCTGGCCGATTCGCTCTTCCGCCAGCAGACGGACCCCACGGGCGCCTCGCTCGAACGGCTGAGGACCGCGGCAGTGTTGTGGCAGAGCCGAGATGACTTCCACGAGACGCTGTCGGTCGGCGGGACCGTCTCGCAGGTGATCCGCAATGAGAGTGCGCTGAACCTCGCGCGGTTGACGGCGCTGCGGGGGCGGCTGAACGAGTCGTCCCGCAACCGCGCTCCAATGATGACCGGTAAACAGGTCGAACCCGATGCGCTGACGGCCGCGACGACGGCTCACATCGAGGTGCTGTCGGCGCGGCTTGCGCTGCGGCCGATCGAGCGGCGCCTGTCGGGCGAGCGGCTGTCGGCCGTCGCGAAGCCGACGCGCACGCCGTGATGGTCGTCTTTTGCTCTGACTCACTATTCCTGGTTGTGGCCTCGCTGCACTGAGGTTGCGGCTTCGCCGCGCCGCGCTGACCTGTCGCGTCAATTTGGCCCGGCAGCGGAGCCATCGCCCGAGCGTTCGGTATAATTCGGCGACGGAGTTTCGAAGGATGTCCTTCGCTGCCGTTGATACACCATCCTTCGGGGATCCATCGCGCAATGTCGTCGCTCGAGCCTACGTCTCCCCACTCGCGCCGTGTCTCCTCGCATTCGACGACGATCCTGAGCGTGCGGCACAAGGGAGTGGTCGCCATCGGCGGAGATGGCCAGGCGACCTACGGCAATACGGTCCTGAAGGCCGACATCCGCAAGATCCGCTGGATCCTCGACCGCAAGGTGCTCATCGGTTTCGCCGGTTCGACGGCCGACGCCTTCGCGCTGCTCGAACGCTTCGAGGCCCGGGCCAAGGATTTTCCGGGGAATATCGTCAGGGCGGCGACCGAACTGGCCCGGGACTGGCGGACTGATCGAGCGTTGCGGCGGCTCGAGGCGATGATCATTGTGGTCAACGCCGATGTGAGTCTGCTGATCACCGGCAACGGCGATGTGCTGCAGCCGGCGGATGGCATCGTCGGCATCGGCTCGGGCGGTTCTTATGCCATCTCGGCGGCCCGGGCCCTGGTGGGGCACTCGAGTCTGTCGGCGACCGAGATCGTCCGCGAGAGCTTGAAGATCGCCGCCAGCCTCGACATTTACACGAACGACAACATTCTGGTGGAGGAGATCCCGTGCGGGAAATGACACGGACAGCACCCCGGCTGCGGCTCTGAGAAGCCGGGGTGCCGAAGCAATGCGGTTCCGATCGCTCCAGTGGAACAGGAACGCGAACTGAACCGGACACACGACTTGACACGGCACCCAGGGTGCCCAAAGCTGCACCCTGGGTGCTACCAAGAGTGGAGAATCATCCGTGCGGGAAATGACACCGCGGGAAATTGTGGCCGAGCTCGATCGGCACATCATCGGCCAGGGGGACGCGAAGCGGGCGGTGGCCATTGCGCTCCGCAATCGCTGGCGCTGGTCGCGGTTGCCCGACGACATCCGTCGCGAGGTGACGCCGAAGAACATCCTCATGATGGGTCCGACCGGCGTCGGCAAGACGGAGATCACCCGGCGGCTGGCCAAGCTGACCGGGGCGCCGTTCATCAAGGTCGAGGCGACGAAGTACACCGAAGTCGGGTACGTCGGCCGCGACGTCGAGAGCATGATCCGCGAGCTGGTCGACGCCTCGGTGAAGCTGGTCACGGCGAAGAAGCGCGAGGAAGTCCGCGCCAAGGCGGACGAGCGCGTCGAAGAACGGCTGCTCGATCTGCTCCTTCCGCAGCAGGACGACTCGGACGAAAGCGCCGACGAGGCCGAGCGGGAAGTTTCCGAGAAGCGGCATCACCGCACGCGCGAGAAGCTTCGCAAGAAGCTGAAGGCCGGCGAGCTGGAAGACCGCCGTGTCGAGCTGTCCATCGAACACAAACATGTTCCCGTGCAGATCATGTCGAACATCGTCATGGAGCAGATGGACGTCGACCTGCAGAGCATGTTCGACCGCATCATGCCAAAGCAGAACTCCCGCCGCGACCTGACGGTGGCCGAGGCGCGCAAGGTGCTGCTCGAACAGGAATCCGAAGGACTGATGGACAAGGACGCCATTCGCGAGGAGGCCGTGCGGCTCGCGGAAGGCTCGGGGATGGTGTTTATCGACGAGATCGACAAGGTGTGAGGGGCGGAGGACTCGCGGGGGGCTGAGGTCAGTCGCCAGGGAGTGCAGCGAGATCTGCTGCCGATCGTCGAGGGGACGACGGTGCAGACGCGCTATGGCCCGGTCAACACCGAGCACATGCTGTTCATCGCGGCGGGGGCGTTTCACCGCGCCAAACCGAGCGACCTGATGCCCGAGCTTCAGGGGCGTTTCCCGATTCGCGTCGAGCTGACCGACCTGACGCGCGACGACCTCGTGCGAATTCTCACCGAGCCGACCAGCTCGCTGACGAAGCAGTACACCGCGCTCCTGGCGACGGACGGCATCGAGGTGCGGTTCGAGAAGGATGGCATCGACGCGCTGGCGGACGCCGCCCATAAAGTGAACCAGACGACTCAGAATATTGGGGCGCGGCGGCTGCACACGATTCTCGAGCGGCTGCTCGAAGAGGTGAGCTTCGAATCGCCCGAGCGTGCGGAGAAGGTGGTCACTGTCAACGCGGCCTACGTGCAGAAGCGGCTGGAATCGATTCTGAAGGACGAAGACCTGAGCCGGTTCATTCTGTAGTGACACGAAAGGCGCCATCACCGCCTCGGAGGGTGACGGCGACTCTGGCTCACGTCGCCGACGGCGTCGCAAGCATTCCGGCCGGAACCGCCGGGGCGGTCGCGGCCGGCTTTCGGTTCCACCACCACCCGTAGGCCAGCCCTGCGGCGAACATCCCCACGCTCACCCATTGCGAAATGGTGAAGGGCGTCTGAACCTGGAACAATTCGCTGCCGCGGAAAATCAGCGTCCGCACATGCAACAGCACGGGCGGCTCATCGCTTCGCAGGTACTCGATGAAGAACCGCGTGACGGGATAACACAGGAGCGCGACGATCGTCACCGCCCCGGGCTTCGGTCGCATCCGGAAGTAACCCGCCGTGAGCAGATAGAGGATGAATCCGTCGATCGCGCTGTAGATCTGCGTCGGATGCAGGGCGATCCGGTGGACGACCTCCTCGGCCGCCAGGTAGCCGCGCGTCACCATCGCCATGTCGGGCACGCTTCCGACGGGGAACGTCACACCCCACGGCAGGTCGCAGCGGTCGCCGTAGCAGCACCCGTTGAAGAAGCATCCAATCCGCCCGAAGGCCACGCCGAGGAACAGCGAGGGCACGAGGGCGTCGGCGATCTTCTGCGCGTTCAACCCCTTCTTCCGGCAATAGAGAACATAGACGATGATTCCCGAGATAACGCCCCCATACAGCACCAGCCCGCCATCGGGAAGGTTGACGATGGCAATGAGCTTCTCCAGCCCCTGCTTCCCGCCGAAAACGCGGTCGGGATACTCGAGGATGTAGAACAGGCGGCAGCCCGCGATCCCGGCGAAGAACAGCCACAGGGCGATGTCCCACACGAGGTCGGCCGGGATTCCCGCGCTCGCCGCACGCCGCGTCCCCGTCCAGCCGGCGGCGAAGAATCCCAGGAACAGCATGAATCCGTAACCGTAAATCGGAATCGCTTTCCCCACGCGCGACTCGCGCCAGGGACGGTGTTCCTGGTAGAGGGCCAGACGCTCGCGGATCCCCCGCAGCCGGTTCGCGATCACCGCGTCGTTCGAGTCGTCGGCCAGCTCGGCCGCGCGCCGGGCCGTCGCAATCGCCTCGTCGAACTTTCCCGCTTCGGCCAGTGTCGCCGCCAGCACATCCAGCGCCCACGGATCGCGATCTCCCGCAAGCCGCGACATCTCGGCCGCCACGTCCGCCGCCGCTTTCGGATCGCGGACCGACTCGTTGGGTGAAGTCGACAGCAGCCACGCGAGTTCGCGCCGCGGTTCGACCGCTTTCGAGTCGCGATCGGCCGCCGCCTTGTAATCCGCCGCCGCACTCACATCGTCGTGGATTGTCTGGTAAGCATGCCCCCGCGCCATGTAGGCGGGGGTCGGAGCGTCACCGCGAGCGATGGCGGCCGTCGCCCCCTCGATCACCGCATAGGCATCACGATGAATGAACGACGGCACCCGCACGATGACGATCGCCCCGACGATCCAGAAGGCGAGGGGAAGGAACGCTGCGGGGCTGAACTCCAGCTCCTTCCGCATGCGGTAACACCACAACGCGCCCACCAGCACCCAGAGGACGAGCGCCAGCCCGAAGCCGAAGCCGGGGACTTCGCCGAGGGGACCGAGCGACCAGGGAGCGTCGAGCGGGATGCGGAAGAGAGTCTGCTGCACGGGAGGCCGAAGGTTGAAGTGTTGCCGTCACGGTCATCTAGGCGTGGGAGACGCATTGGCCTTACGCCATTTCCATGAGCCCCTCTCGACTTTTCGAGAGTCGGGGCGATCCTGTCAAGGGGCGTCGTTCAGCAGCGCGGCCCGGCAGCGGGGATGATCGAACATTTTCTCGTGGTCGTGCCCAACCCCCTCCGCCTCGACACGCCGCCAGCCGAACTTCCAGCCCTTCTCCTTCGCCAGCTGCTGCCCCGCGGCGAAAACATTCCGGCCGCGCTCGAATCGGGTCCGTCCCTGCTTCTCGGCCGGTGGTGTGACATCGAAGTATTCGTCCCGCTCGAGGTCGTCCGTCCCCTGGAAGAAAACGAGAGGCTGGGCGACGTATCGCTTCAGCACCGCATCGCTGCTCAACTCCTCGGGCAGCCCGCCGAAGCCGAACGGGTACGGAAGATCGCGGGTGGGAAAGAGATGCGTCCCCGCATTGGCCGCCACAACCGACTTCGCCTCGTTGTCGACGAAGCCCGCCAGCCGCGCGAGAAACTGTCCGCCTCCCGAATGTCCGATACAGTAGTACGCGAGCTTCGGATGCCCCTCGCGACGGCGGACCTCGGCGATGATCGGCGGAACGAAGCTCCCGCTCCAGTGCTCCTTCGGCTTCGACTGCCCGTTCACCGCCACGCCGCCGAACTGATACCGCTCCTTGGGGAACGCCGGTTCGGCGAACTTCGGAGCGACGACCAGCATGTGGAACCGATCGGCCATCCCCTTCGCGTGCGTCCGATACTCCTCGGCATTCCTTAGCACGCCGTGGCAGACGACCAGGATCGGTCCGTCCGTGTAGTCCTCAGGTTTATAGGTGAAGACCTGGACCTGTTCGCCGTAAGCGGTCACCGTGAACTCGCCATCTCCCTTCGGGAGAGGCCCGTCGTTCGCACCGAGAAGGCTCATCATCAGCAGGACCGCCACGGGAAGACTCCGTCTCAAAGGACTCGCATGGGCCGACATCCGATCAGACGAAGGATAGCGGATCGTCTCCGGGCGAGAGAGAGCAATGTGTCTCGCTACGATACGCGTGACGACCACTGCGAATCGGCGTGGATCGGCCGACGAAGAAACAGGAAAGACCTGCCCGCGAATGACGCGAGTCTGCGCGAAGGAAGAATTCGCGGGACGATCAGTTCCACGGAATTCGCCAGCGCAGGCAGACCGTCACCGCGGAAGAACGGCCTTTGCTTTATTCGCGTCCAATTCGCGTCATTCGCGGGCTATTCTTCGCATCGACGAACATCACCCGGCCCGTTCGACGGCAGCGGCGGCCAGGTCGGCGTCGACGATGTTGGCACGAGTCGATTCCCAGCGGCCCGACTCAAGACTGGCGAGGCACGCGAGGTTTACCCGCAACGTCTGGTAAGCTTCCTCAATCGTGCAGGCGACCGGGCACTTCCCTTCAACGGCATCGAGAAACGCATTTGCCTGGGCGACGAACAGCGTGTCCCGCTCAAGGACGGTCAGCGCCTCTTCGGTCCATGCGGTCTCGGGCTTCTCCATCCACTTCCAGAGACGGTTGTGGATCTCGAAGCGGACCGTCCCGCGCTCGCACACGACCGTGATGTGCCCCTCGTTGGGAGCCTGATGCTGATTGATCGAATACGTTCCCATCACCTTGCCGTGCCGGGCAAGGACGTGCGCGGTGTCTTCGACTTCCACCCCTTCGAGCACCTGGTGCGAGGCATCGGCGACGACGCGATCCATCGGCCCTACTAACCATTCCCCCGCATTGAAGACGTGTGTGAGAGCGTCCTGAATGGCCCCGCCGCCGGTGGCCCGGTCACGGTAATAAATGGTGCGGTAGGCGGGACGATAGGTCGGGAAGTGCTGCCCGCCGACGGCGATGATCTCCACCGGAGCGCCGAACCGGCCCGAGTGAAGCGCCTCGCGCATCGAGGCGAGGACGGGATGAGCCCGGGAGACGTAAGCCACCGAGGCCGTGACGTTGCGGCGCTTCACCAGTGCGATCAGTTCTTCGACACCGTTGAGGGTTGTGCTGAGGGGCTTCTCGATGAGAATCGGAACGCCCGCCTCGGCGAAGCGGGTCGCCTGCGGAATGTGGAGCGGAGCCGGCGTGCAGATGACCGCGACGTCGGGAGGCGACGTCATCGCCGCATCGAGGCTGTCGAACGCGTTCTTGACCGAGTAACGCTCGGCGATGGTGGCGCGGAGCGTCGGATTGACTTCCACGAACGAGACGTCGACCCGCCCCGTGCTTTGAAAGCACCTCAGGTGGCGTTCGCCGATCGACCCGACTCCAATCACCAGCACCCGATGGCGTTTCACCGACATTCGCCCGACCTCGTCTCTGCGGAGGAAATTCGTGGATGCGGGCATGGTATCGCCGTCTTTGTGAGAGAGACAACCGGCCGCGGCGAGGCGTGAACAAGTCGTCTTGCGATCGATACGACGCGGAGATAAGAGCAGACGATGTCAGTGACGTCGGATCGTGATGAGCGAGTCTTGCGGAGAAGTGACGCATGGACGTTCTCGGCCGGCGGCGGTTTCTTGGAGTCGGAGCGGCGCTGGCGCTGACCAGCCATTGGGTTCAGCCCATCACCGCACTGGCGGCGAAGCCGCGGAGCGGTTTCACGCCGCCCACCGCGGCACAACGCACGGCCGCGCTGGGTTCGTTGAAGGGACTTTCCGCCATCGAAGTTCGGGCGTTCGATCCGGCCGACCATTTCGAACCGATGGGAGAACCGGAGCCAGGCGACTGGCTGGCCGAGCATGTCGAGCGCGGGCAAACATTCGACCAGTTCCGGCAGTCGAAAGCCAACCGTCCCGACAAGCGACGGTCAACAATCTATTTCCTCCCGCTGGGCGAGTTCGATCCCGCGTGGTCTCCGGAGATGGCCGATCTCGAAGCATGCGCCCGCGCGTTCTTTCAGATCCCCGTCAAAGCTCTCCCCACCCGCTCAATGAATGGCGTGCAGGTGACGTCGCGTGAGCGTGTGAAAGGACCAACGCAATACCTCACGACCGACTTCCTGCGGATGCTGCGGGGCGAACTGCCGGACGACGGGTATTGCATCCTCGGAGTGACGATGCAGGACCTGTACCCCGATCCGAAATGGAACTACGTCTTCGGACAGGCGTCACTGCGCGACCGCGTCGGCATCTACAGCTTCGCTCGCTACGACCCTCTCTTCTGGAAAGAGAAGCGGACGCCGGAAGCTCGCGAGCTCCTGCTGGTGCGGAGCCTCGAGGTGCTGTTGCACGAGACCTGTCACATGTTCGGCATGTCGCACTGCATCTACTACAAGTGCCTGGTCAACGGGTCGAACAACCTCGAAGAGTCCGATCGTCAGCCGATGCACCTCTGCCCCATCTGTCTGAGGAAGCTCCAGCACAGCGTCGGATTCGACGTCGTCGATCGCGACAAGGAACTACTCAAGGAATACCGGCGGCTGCGCGTGACCCGCGAAGCCGAGTGGCTTGAGCGGCGGCTGCGGCATGTGAAGGGATGAGCGGGCCGAAGTCTTGATGTGGCACGGTTTCGCGTCTCTCAGCGGGGCGAGGCCTTCCCCTGATCGGCCGACTGCGCTGGTCCCTCAATCGACATCTCGGCGAGACGGACGAGGAGCGTTTCGAGCTGTTCGTAATACTCATAGGAAGCGAGTTCCGACTTGCGCGCGTGGAGCGTATGAATCTCTCGCTCGAGAGCATCGCGCTGCTGGCGGACTGCGGCGGGGATCTGTTGCTCTTCCGCAGAGCGGACGAGACAGAACTGGCCGGCGCGGGTTCCTTCGCTGGCGGCACCCCTGTTGAAGCTCTGGGCAGGCCGCACTCCTTGGAAAGCGTCGGGGCGGACTCCTTCACCGTCGCCCGTGTCGTCAAGGATCGCGTGCTCGGTCGGAAGGCGGCCTTCGGAAAAATAGAACTCGTCGGTGCGGCGGGCCGCCATCAGCCAGGCTTCGAGGAGCGACGTCTGTCCGTCATGGTCGAGGTCGGCCTCGGGGTTGGCGATGTGCTGCGAGAGAAGATCGCCGAATCGAGCGAAGTTCTGTTCCTGGCCGCTCTTCGTCGCCGTGATGACGACGCGTCCCGGACGCGAGAGAGCCGTCAGGAACGGACCGCTGGCCGACGCACAGTTGATGACGGCAACCGGACGATCGAAGTCGTCGAGCCAGCCGGCGAGATCGTCGGCGGAGACGTCGGGACCGGGGAGATTGAACCGGGCGACGCGACCATCAAACGTGCCGTGACCGATGAGGACGATCCAGAGTTCGTGCGGAGAACTCTTCGTCTCGTCGGCGAGAATCGATTCGAATTGCTGTCGCGGAGCCTCGGTTTGGGCATCGATCCGCCGCACCCGCACGCCCCCCTGAGCTGCGGCGGTTTCCCAACGCGCAGCCCACGTCGTGAACTGCGTCGCGTATTCGGGAGCGCCGGACGCTCCGACGACAAGGAGCAGCGTCGGGCCGTCGCGGTCGACGAGCAGTCCTTCCTCGGATGTTTCCGCGACGGCCGGTTCGTCCTTCGCCGGAACCTCGGCGACGGCCGGCTCGGTGGGAGCGGGTTCCTCGGCGGTGGCAGGAGCCGCCAAGGCCAGCGTGAGAAGGAGCGCGTGCATGGGAGTCCTTTCCATTCAACGTGGCCAACACAGTCTGCGTCGGTCGCTATGAGTCGCCCTCATGCTCCGCATGAGGTTAAGCCGTCGTGACGAAGCGGGCGGCTGAGTTTCAGGGCGCTCGTTGCGCGCCCGGCTTTCCTCACGCGGAGCGTGAGGGCTACCTTGGCGACTCTATTCCCGATCGCCGATCACGGCAAACCCAGTTTTCGACGCAACGCCCATTCCCCACCCAGGCAGGCCACGATGAGGAGCAGGCACCAGGCGTTATGCCAGAGGGGCCAGGTGGTCGTCTCGACGACCGGCACGTTGCGACGCGGGAGTTGCTCCGCGGAAAGTTCGAGATCCGACGGCTCGACCAGCATGCCGCCTGTCGCCTCGGCGAGCTTTTTGAGAGCTTCGCGCTGCGGGTTGATCGTGCGAAATTCGTCGGTCGCCGGGTCGTGAACCCAGCCGGTGCGTGGGGAGGCCAGCTCGCGTCCCCCCGCATCATGGACAATCGCGCTGGCGACATATCCGCCGGACTGCACCGGAGAGAACTCGGCCCGGTAGACGCCCGCTTCATCGGTCGACGCTTCGACGGCGAGCATCGTCGTGCTGCCGTCGGGGGCCATCACCATGAACCGGACGTCGGCGTTGTCGAGGGGCTGGAAGTTGCGGTCGCGGGCCCGCAGCGTCACCTGCACCCGCCCGCACGCGTCGTCCGCTTGCGGGTCGACCTTCAGATCGAACAGCTCGGGAACATCGGCCACGAGATAGCGGAGCGTCTGCCGCCAGGCCCGGGCGAGATCGTCGGTCCCTTCGGCCCGTCGCAACTGCCATCGCCACATGTCGCCGATGGTGAGTGCGGCGGAGAGGCCGCGGCCATAGCGCTGGACGACGAGGGACGGCTCGGTCTTGCCTCCGTGCTGCGTAACGGCGGCGATCGTTGCACCGGGGCGGACCCCCGCAACATCATTCACGGTGCGGAAGCCAGGCATCGCGGCGAGCCGCTGCTGCTCGTCGGCCTCGCTGCGGCGCAGGCGAGTCCAGGGAAGCAACCAGCCGTCGCGAGTCAGTTCCAGCCGCACCGCGTCCGGCAATTCGGTCGCAGGCTTCGCCGCGATCGATGATGCGCTCGGAGAATCCGATAGGGAACGGGACGAAAGGTAGACCGGGAGTGCGGGGGCGAGAGGAGTTTTCGCGTAGCCCCCTTCGGCGAAAGATTCCTGTCCGCCCAGCATCATCAGCCCGCCGCCGCGCTCGGAGACGAACCGTTCGAGCAGCGTGAGCTGGTCGTGCGTGAAGAACGCCGCCTCGATGTCGTCGAGGATGATGGCCCGGAACGCGAACAGCTCTTCGGCCGTCTTCGGGAAGCCCTTTCGAAGCTCCTCCCCGTCCTTCATGTTGACCCGCACGATGACCGGCTCGTCGAACCGCTCGGTCTCTTCGTTGGCGTCCTTCTGAAAGCCGCGAAACAAGGCGTTGCTGGTCTCGCCCGCCCGTCCGCGAAAGTCGAACTTCGCCTCGCGCTTCGCAATGCGGATGAGTGCCGCCAGCTGCAACTGGCGGTCGTCGGCCACAGCCCGATTGAGAAACTTGAACTCCCAGTTGGGCCGCCCCGAGACATACAGGATGCGGTGCGCCGCAGCGGGTGCATTGAGGCAGACAACGCGGTGGTTGTTCTCGAGAGTCAACTCACGCGCTGGTTCCGAGGGATTGCCCTTGGCGAGCGCCGCCACGTCGATCGCATAGAACTGGGGACCGCTGGCCGCGGGATGGACCTCGAAGCGGAACGAGGCGCGGCCTTCCTCGGACAGAGCCTGCGTCTGTTCGAGTCGCGAGGATGCGTCCTTCGACGTGAAAGGAGTCGCTGAGTCTGCTCGTGCAGAGGGGGTGGCCGGGTCTGACCGCAGGGTAGGCCCGGAAGCAGCGCCGTGGGTTGTCGGTTCCAGCCGTGCGCGGATCGCATGCCCCTTGAGATTTTGACCCGCGACATCGACCTGTACGGTCACGGGGGCATCTTCGAACGGGCTGTGATTGATGGCGACCGTCTCAAGCGCGAGGTCGGGCTGACGGGCGCGATCGCCCGCAATGAGGACCGGATAGATCGGCGGCAACGACTTCGCCTGCTGCTGGAGTCGATCGAGATCGGTCGACGTGCCATCCGTGAAGAGCAGCACGCCGGCCACCGGCCTTCCGCGGAAACGCTCGGTCAGCGAATTGAGAGCCGTCTTCAACTGCGTCCCGTCGCCTTCCGCCTTCAGCGTTGAGAAATCCGCCGTGGCGTGCAGTCCGGCATCGAATCGAAAGCGACGGAGGGAAAAGTCCTCGCCGAGCCGTGACTGCCATGTGGCCTTCTCGTCATCCTGGAAGAGAGTTCGAAGGCGTGCGGCGGGAGTCGTCAGCGCGTCCGCATCGATCGTGTCGGGAATGGACAGGCTGCGGCTGTCGTCGGCCAGCATCAGCAACAGATTCTCTCCCGGCACGGCCCGCGTGCTGCTCCACAGGGGCTCGATCAGCAGGACCGCCATCAGCAGCACCGCCATCAACCGAAGCACCAGGCAAGCGCCGCGATCTCGGATGCTCAACGGGGTGCGACGGAGGCTTCGAACTGCCAGGAAGGCCGCCACCGCGAACAGCGGAATCGCCATCGCGAGGCCGCCGGGATTTCCGAAGCTGAGTGCGTGCATGGGAGAGTCTGTACGCCGAAGGCGTTGTACGCAGTAGCCCGGGGTCGCGAACGAAGTGAGCGCACCCTGGGAAAGGAATTCGAAGGAAGGACGAACCCCAACGGGGTTCTACAGTGCGTCATCAATTGGTTTCAGACATGGACTGCGACACGGCTTGTAGTACCCCGTTGGGGTACTTTGCGCATTTCGCTCTCCACCCAGGGTGCGCTCGCCAAGCCTCGCGACCCTGGGCTACTGCGTACAACGCCTTTGGCGTAAAGAACACGTTCGCAACCTGATCTCCTGCGAACTGACGATCTTCCCTCACCTCACCTCACCTCATCTCCCGCTCGGAGGCGATGCGTTCCGGTTGGCCCAGGCGTTCGTAGTAGCGGCGGACGAGGTCGTTGTATTTTTCGGGGACGGGGTCGCGGTCGATCGGGGCGAGGGCCTCGCGCGATTCGCGGCGGGCGAGGTCGGCCGCAACCAACCGCTGCAACTCGGCCAGCGGTTCGAGGACGGTCGACTTCAGCAGCTCGCGGTTCGGTTCGATCGAGTGTCGTTTGAACTCGGCCCGCAGGCTCCGGGCGCGGTCGCGGATGCGGGCGGCCTCGGCCTTGTGGCGGTCGTCGGTCAGCATCTCCTCGACATCCCGCAACCGGTCCGACCATTCGTTGAAGCCGTCGCCGGTGATCGGCGAGCTCGCCGCAGCGAGTCCTTCCTCGCCGTCACCGGGGCCGCCGGACTGACCCGATTGGCCTGAGGAGTTGTTGCCGCGCCCCTTGGGAGATTGAGCCATGCGCTGTCCGGGCGATGGAGATCTGCCACCAGCCTGCGAAGAACCCTTCGAGCCGGATAGTCCTTTGCCGGAATGAGACGCACTCGATGAGCCCTCGCCGGGACTCGACGATTCGGAATCTCCTGGTGACGAGGTATTTCCGTTGCCGGCCGTCTGCATCGGAGACGATCCGTTGCCGGACGCTCCCGACGAAGACTTTCCTTTCGACGATGGACTACCGGTCGAGTCGGACTTCTGGGAGCCGGATGCCGCCGCCTGTTGGGACGCGTCAGAACCGTTCGACTTGGGGCGTCGCTCCGCTCCGACCCCAGCCACCCTTTCTCCCTTGGCCCCGTTTTCTTCTTGCTCACTCGCTGCAAGCGAATTCTTTCCACGCGGGCTTTGGCGGGAAGCCTTGCCCTGAGTCGGCTTGTCCGTGTCCATGTTCGACGCGACTTTTGATCCGGTTGTTCCGGCCTTTGTCGGCGAGTTGCTCCCCTGCCTGGACGAGTCGCCGTCGTCCGGCTTCGGCGGGAGACCAGCGTCGTTGGCTCCCGAAGCGTCCGCAGTCTGGAACGGCTTGCGATCATTCGGAGGACCGGACGAAGCGCTGCTGGAGCTGCCGGACTTCGTGTCGTCCTTCGGCTTTCGTTCGAGCTCCTTCCGGACGCTGTCCCTCAGCCCGGCCAGTTCGTCACGGGCGCGTCGCAGAGCTTCCGACTCGTCGCCGAGGATCGCCTCCGCCGCACGGGCGATTCCTGATTCGAGTTGATCGACCCCTGCCTTCGCCTTCCGTTCGGCGGTGGAGGCTTCGCCGAGACGGTTCTGACCGGCGAACTGTGCGGCCTTCTGAAGGTTTTCGCTGGGAGACTGTTCGCGGGCACTGCGGACGGCGTCGTAGAGCTGCTTCGCGAGGAGCGGCTCGCTTGTCTCCGCCTGCTCGACCGTCTTGCGGACATTCTCCATCAACTGCTCGACGCGTTCCTTCTGCGCGACGAGATCTTTCGCAAGCTGTGGCGATGCTTCTTCTTTTCGAAGTGATTTGCGGGAGTTCGTTGCCGCCGGCTTCTGCGTGTCGGCGAGTTGCTGGCCGACCTGTTCCTGCTGGCGGGCGACGTCGCGGGCTTCGTTGCGGAGATCGCGCATCGCGTCAGCAAACTGGCTTGACGTCCGCTTGCGGAGATCGTCGCGGAGTTCGCTGAGGCTCTTCTCGGCCCGCGCGCCGGCTGAGAGGGACTTCGACGACTTCCCCTGGTTGAGGGCCTCGGACGTTTCGCGAACGCGGTTGCGGACGTCGTCGAGTTTCTGGCGGGCGTCGCTCATCTCCTGCTGGTTCTCGGGGCGATCCATGCGCGACTTCAACTCGTCGACATCACGCAGCAGCTGTTCCTGCTCTTCGCGGAGCTTCTTCAGTTGCCGCTTTGCTTCGGCTTCAGCGGTCTCGGTTTCGGGTTGGCGCAGCTTCGGATCGAGTTCGCGGAGCTTCTCGTTGACGTCGGCCTGGCGGCGGGCGAGTTCACGGAGGCGGTTGAGGGCCTGGAGCTGTTCGCGGCGGGCGGCCTCCTGCGGGGACTTTGCCTCGGACTGCATCTGATAGCGGTTCTGCTTGTTGGTCAGTTCGAGCTGCTGGAGTTGCTGCTGCGACGCTCCACCACCGCCGCCCCCTCCGCCGCCCGATTGTTGCGTGACGTTGTGCTCGCGGGCGCGAAGCAACATGAGGGCCTGGAGGGCGGTCTGCTCCGACGCGATGGCCTGGGTGAGGGCTTCGCGGTGCGGCTCGAAGGACGGGTGCGGAGTGACCTTCGCCGATTCAAGGCGCGTGGAAGCCGTGGCCATTTCAGTTGTCGCGGTGCGGGCGGCGGCCTTCTGGCGCGGATTGTTGAGCTTCTCGGTGAACTGACGGACGGGATCGACAAGAGCGTGCTGGGCCTCGCGGATCGTCGTCAGGTCGTCGGCCCGTTGCTTCATGAGCGATTCGACATCGTCATCTCGCTTCGGAATGGTGAGCGGGTCGTTGGCGGGGCGAACGGGGTCGATCGGTTCGGCTGATTCGCGGGCGAGCTTCCATGTCGCCTGCAGGATCTGCTTCTGCTGCTGGACGAACTGTTCCAGCTCGGGATTCTGGCTGCCGCCCGAAGAGCCGCCGCCACCCGGCGGAGACTTTCCTTCACGGAAGGTCTCGTCGAAGGGGCGGACCTCGGCGAAGAAGAGGTCGCCGTGCGTTCGCCGAAGGGTGCCGTCGGGGCAACGGTCGTCGGCGTAAAGGCAGTAGGAAATCATCTCGCCAGGCTGTGGGGCGAGTTCTTCCAGCGACACGACATGGCGAAGCGCGTGGCGCTCGCGGCCGGTCGCCTCCTTCAGTAGTGGAATGGTTTGCGGCGGCTTGCCGATCCACGTCACCAGCACTCCCGCTTCGACGAGGCCGAAGTCGTCCCACGCAGTCCCTTCGATGGTCAGCTCTTCGAGCGGCGAGACGCGGGTGTCGCGGCCGGGGAAGGTGAGCTTGAGGTCGGGGCGGCGATTGGGGACCACATCGACGATGATCTCGATCGGATCGCGGCTCTTGCGGCCGTCGAAGTCGGTGAGTTCGAAGCGGAGGGTCTTCGAGCGGAAGAGCATCAACGGCGTGACTTCGATCTTCTGCTCGCTTTTGAGCTTTTCGGTCACTGGAGCGTCAGCGGAGAACCTCATCTGTTGGCGGAACATCGGCTGCCCGTCGATCGACAGAACGAACTCAGTAACCGGCTTGTTGAGCGTGGGACGGATCGTGAGCTGCGCCCCTTCGACAAGACTGACGCGGCGGGCATCGCTCGTTTCGACTTCCGGGAGCTTCGTCCATTCGGGGAACGTGACGACGGTGTCGATGCGGTCGACGCCGGGGAGTTCGAACACGGTGAGTGTGTAGTCGCGGCTGGTGTGGCCGTCGTACTCGATGTGGTAGGTCAGCGAGCGGTCGACCTCGGCGAGGCGCCCGCCGAAGAGAGGGTCGGCGAAGTGGCGTGCGAGGTCGAGCGTAGTTTGTTCGCCGTTCGATCCGCGCGTGATGAGGCGGGCGTTGGAGGGAAGACGTTTCGTGAAACGGGCGATGACAGGGAGCGGCGTGCCGCGCTCAATGCTGGTATCGCCGGGCTCGACGACGAGACCAAAGTTGTCGTCAGTGACTTCGGTGGTCGCCAGAGCGGCCACCGGCGGAGCGGCCTGGCTCGGAACATGCGTGAGCGATCCCGCGAGGCACGCGAGGGCGAGGATCGCGGCAACGCTGTGAGCGGTTGCCGCAGCCGCCAGTTGGCGGGTCGGAACGATGTCCCGCCAGTCGCTGCGACGGGAGTGTGCGAGCGTCTGGTAGATGACCTGCTTCTGGAAGTAACCGAGTTCGCCCGTGGTGACATCGGGATGCTGGTCGAGGGCCGTCAGCAGGCTTCCATCCAGATCGGGAAACGTCTGCTCGATGAGGCGGGCGACGGCGCGCGGAGCGAAGGGACGTCGCGCGACGAGCAGCGCCACCGTGAGCGTCGCCGTTGCTGCAACGGCCATGAGCATGCCGCGGTGGACGGCGCTGGCGATCATCAACGCGATGAGCGGAAGCGACGCGCCGAGGACGAGCCACAGCCCCGCCCCGCACCACAGCTGGCGCTGCCAGTGAAGCCGCGACGCCGCACGGTCGAGGGCTCGATCGAGTTCGTTACGAAGCATGCGGTCGTCCTTAGCCCGTCGGGTGCATTCCGTGGGACAGGCTTCCAGGCTGGCAGTCACGCGGCCTGAAAGGCAGAGACTCTTCGCAAGTCAGGGAAGGCATGGTTCACCACGGAGACACAGAGACACGGAGAAAGGCGAAGCAGAATGGTGAGAAACTGAGCTGGCGTGTGGTAACACCACTCTCTTCGATTGGAGTGACCTTCTACATGTCATCACTTCGCCTATGCCTTTCTCCGTGTCTCTGTGTCTCCGTGGTGAAAACCTCTTATGCTTAAGTCGAGTTATCAATCGTTCAATCAGCCTTAGTTAAGATTTTCCAGTGACAAGCGGGAAGCTTATCCCACGCGGATTAAGCGAGTGGCCCACAGGGTTTCGACAGGTAGCACAAGCATGGCCGCGACAATCAGCCAGCGCCAGCCGCGCTGCTGATGCTCGTGTCGGATGGCCGTCACGTCCGGTGTCGGGTGACTCGAACTTTCTGACTTAACTGCCATTAACTGCGATGTCCCTCGTGGGAACACGCCGTCGTTGACTTGAGTGATCGGGACGCCGAGCGCGGTGAGCGATTCGAGAGCGAGCGGGGCGGTGTGGCTCTCTTCGGGCGGGATGCGGACGGCAAACGTCGCCAGCGGTGGTTTCTCTGACGCAGGCGTCGAGATCACAGTCGGGACGTTGAGAATCGTGTAGACGCCGGGATGAGGAGGAAAGAAGTCAGTGGAGCGAGGCGCGGCGATGCGATCTGTCTCGGGGGTCTCGATCACGACCCGGTCAACTCTGGAAGGCTCGTTCGGGATCAGTCCCAGTTCCGACCATGCGATCGCTTCGCCCGCTTCAAACTCTGTTCGTGCCGCGCCGATCTGGTTGAGTTCGAGCAACGCATTGAGGAACGGGGCGAACTTCGCTGCAAGAGCGAGCTGGCTGTCCCTCGGGCTCCAGGTGGTGGTGAGGAGCAGCACGCGGCCCTTCGTCGATTGATGCTCGATGAGCGCGGGATCGCCGTTGTCGTAGCGGGCGAGGATGCGGAGGTTGGCTGGGGAAGTCGCCGAATCGGGGAGAGTGACGCGACGGTGCTTCCAGATGTGGATGCGGGAGAAGTCTGCGTATTGCGGGTCGCGGAAGGGCTGCCACGCGGGATGGGTGAAGTCGAGGTCAGCGAGGAGTGCGAAGCCGTCGACGGTGGCTTCCTCGAGGGGGAGCGGCGCGGTTTGCGTGAGAGCGGCGAAGGTCTCGGCAGCGGATGCATCTTTGGCGAGGACGAGGATCGTCGTTCCGTGAGCGAGCGCGCCTCGGAGAGTGTCGAGCTGCGAAGTTGTCAGCGGTGCGGCGATGATGGCGAGATCTGGCGCTGCTTCTCTTGCCTGGGTGGCACGCCCTGAGGCTCGGCGAAGGGCGTGGTCGGAGATTGGCGGGTGTCGGGCGTCGTCGGATTCGGCACCCAGGGTGCTCAGAGCCGCACCCTGGGTGCTGCGCGAGCCGGCGCTGTGCTCGTCGAGCGTGAGGATGCGGACTTCGAGAGTCGCAGTGTCAGGGAAAGCACGGTCGAGGAAATAGCGGCAGCCGCTCGGTTCCGCAGAGCGATCGTCGCCGTGGTAGAGAACGGTGCGGCGCTGCTTCGGGCGCTGGAGGATGTCGAGCGTGTTGTCAAAAGGATGGTCGTCTCCCGTCAGGATGAGCCGTTTCGGCGTTTCGTTCTTCGCGGTCGACGATGCGGCGTCTTGATCGGGGAGCGGGATGAGGAGTGTGCGGGATTGACCCGCTGGCACGGTAATGGCAATCGGTGCGTCAGGCACGTAGGGAGAGGCGGGGGCAACTGCCCAGGCGAGCTGGAACTGTGAGTTCGCGGCGTCAGCGGAGTTCGAGACCTTCACGCGGACTTTTTTCGCGGCTGAGACCGAGGATGCTTGCGATGTGTCGGCGACGAGCTGCAGGCTGGCGTTGGTCGTCTTTGGCGAGGAAACCGCGCGGAGTGCGACGGTGACGTCCCTGGGCCACTCGTGGTTCTTGAGGGTGTCGAGATGCATTCCCGCCTGAAGGTCGCCGATCACGATCATCTCAGTGCGACACAGAGTCGATCCATGCGGGTCGGATGGTTTCGCACACGATTCGAGAGCGGTCAGGAAAGCCGCATCGAGGTGTGTGCTGCTCCAGCCGGGCTTCAGATCTTTGAGCCGTGCGCGAACGAACTCGACACGGGCTGCGAGCGTCGGTAACGCGCTCCATTCTTGCGCCGTGATGTGCCATTGCGTGCGGCGGTCGAACGTCGCGAGGGCGAGTTCGTCCTTCGATTCGAGCGTTGCGAGCGCTTCGTCGATGTGCTGGAGGGCCTGCGTCCAGAGTCCCTCGCGCTGCATGCTGGCGCTGGTATCGAGGAGGACGATCACGCGGCGGCCGGGCGTTTCGCGTTCGCTGGTTGCTTCCAGCCGCAGCCACGGGCGAGCGAAGGCGAGGGCGAGGAGGCAGAGGGCCGTCACGCGGAGGAGCATCAGCGGCCAGTGCTCGACCTGCATGCGGCGCGTGGTGCGGCTGGGGACCGCTTCCACAAACCGCACCGCACTGAACGGGATGCGGCGTCGGACGGTGTTGCGGAAGAGATGCAGCAACACTGGCAGAGCGGCCGCACCCAGTGCGAGGAGATAGAGCGGAGTGAGAAAACTCATGCGGCACTCCGGCGGCGGGCAAGGACTCGCTGGCGGCGTTCGAGGACGCGGGCGAGAGCCTCGCCGGGGAGGACGTCGGTCGTCACGCGGACGAGATCGACCGACTGGCGGCGGCACAGCGTCTCCAGTTCGGCGAGGTGCGCGTTGAGTCGCGATTGATAGCGGTCGCGGGCGGTCGTGGGGTCAACGGCGAGTCGTCGGCCCGATTCGAGATCTTCGAGAATGCCCTGGGGTCCGAGGTCGAAGCTGAGTTCGGCCGGGTCGAGGATCTGCAGCAACACGACGTCCTGCCCGCACGACTGGAGCTGTGCGAGACGTGGTTCGAGACCGTCGAGTTCGCTGAGGAGGTCGGCCAGGACGATCACGATTCCGCGGCGGCGGGTCGTGGCGGCAACCGCTTCGAGCGTGGCGGGGAGGCCGGTGCTGCGGCCTTCGGCGGCTCGCGAGAGACTGACCAGGATGCGGTGCAGTTGACCGGAGCGGGCCTGGGCGGGGAGGAACTCGGTCGGGCCGTCGGCGAAGTGGACGAGGCCGACGGCGTCGCGCTGCTTGAGGAGCGAATAGGCAAGCGTCGCCGCGAGGGTGCGAGCGTATTCCCCTTTAGAGTGCGGGGCGCCGAAGAGCATCGAGCGGCTGTTGTCGAGGACCAGCGTGCAGGCGAGCTGGATTTCCTGCTCGAAGCGGCGGACGTAGCAGCGGTCGGTGCGGGCGAAGAGCTTCCAGTCGATCGAGCGGGGGTCGTCCCCCACCGCATAGGCCCGGTACTCCGAGAACTCGACCGACTGTCCGTGGCGAGGACCGCGGTGCCGGCCAGCAAGGAGACCGTCCACCAGAACCCGTGCCCGGAGTTCCAGCGATTCGATCCGCATCAGAGCGGCGAGGTCGATCCACTCGACTGTTCGCCGCCCGTCGCCCGGAGGTCCGACCCCGGGCGATTTGGGGAGACCGCGTCCATCCATATCAGGCCATCCGTGACCAAGAGGTCATTCCTGGAGAGGTTCGTCGAAAGGGTTACCGGGGGAAGAACGCCCCGCCGCAGTGCCGCCAGCCGGGGTGACATAGCCGCGTGCTTCGCCGCCGCCCGGAGGGGCGTCGTCATAACCGGGAACCGCCCCGTAGCGTGCGGGATTCGATTGCGGGATCTTGCCGTACTGAACTTGTCCGCCGGGTTGATAGGTGTAGCCGCCCGCCGGGGCCTGGCCCGTTGCAGGCTGAGAAGCGATGTGTCCCCCCTGCGCATTCGGATTCGGGCGGAACTCGTAGTCCGAGCCGTTCTTGGGCCCGGACGCTCCCACGTCCTTGCCCCCCTTCTTGTCGAGCCGCAGCGCCATGGCATGCTCACTGAGCTCGATCGTGTCTTTGTGATGCCTCAGCGGTTCGCCGCGACGCATGCGGGCGCGATCGGTGCGGACCTGCCGCTGCTCGATCGATTCGAAGCTGGTGCAGCCCATAAGAACGACAGCGATCGGCGAACAGACCGCGAGGAGCGTGGCAATCTGGAGGGAGCGAGCGCGGAGCATGATGAGAGTTCTGTGATGCTAGATTGAGGTATTGCTGGATGGGACGGCCCCACCGGACTTGTCCCGGTGGCCCCATTGTTGAGCAGCTATCGAAGATCTCACGATCTTCTGTAGCTGGTCAGTCATTTCACCACCGGGGCAAGCCCGGTGGGGCTTGTTAGATACACTATGCCGCGGCTTTCACGGGAGTGGGTGTGGCGATGGCTTCGAGGAGCTGGTCGACAATCATCTCGACGGAGACTGCTTCGGCTTCGGCGCGATAGTTACGGACGATGCGGTGACGAAGGACAGGTGTTGCTAATGCCTTGATATCGGCGACCGAGACATAGCTGCGGCCGTAGAGCAAGGCACGAGCTTTCGCTCCTAAGACGAGGCATTGGGCGGCGCGGAGACCGGCTCCCCAGGCGACCCATTGTTTGACGCCGTTGAGCGGGTTGTCGGCCGTCGGCCTCGAGGCCGCACACACTCGCACCGCATAGCGGACGAGGTCTTCGGCGATCGGGACGTCGCGGACGAGTTGCTGGAAGCCGAGGACGTCTTCGGCCGTGAAGAGTGGTTCGAGTGTGGCGGTGTTGCGGGACGTGGTTCGGGTGACGACCGTGACTTCGTCGTCCTCGGGGAGGTAGTCGACGACGACATTGAACAGGAAGCGGTCGAGCTGGGCTTCGGGGAGCGGATAGGTTCCCTCCATCTCGATCGGGTTCTGCGTGGCCAGCACGAAGAATGGCTCTTCGAGTTGGAGCCGCTTGCCGGCGGCCGTCACCTGGTGTTCCTGCATCGCTTCGAGCAGCGCGGCCTGTGTTTTCGGCGGGGTACGGTTGATTTCGTCGGCGAGGAGGACCTGCGTGAAGACGGGGCCGGGATGGAAGGCCATGCGTCGGCGGCCATCGGCGTCTTCTTCGAGAATCTCGGTACCGGTGATGTCGGCCGGCATGAGGTCCGGGGTGAACTGGATCCGCTGGGACTTCAGGTGGAAGAGCTGAGCGATGGATTTGACGAGGAGCGTCTTGGCGAGGCCGGGGGCTCCGGTGATAAGGCAATGGCCGCCGGCGAAGAGAGCGATGAGGATCTGCTCGATCGCCTCTTTCTGACCCACGATGACGCGGGAGAGTTCGGCCTCGATGCGGGCCCGCCCGGTGCGAAGACGCTCGGCGAGATCGCGCTGCATGTCGTCTGTGGGATGGGGCATGGGAGGGTCTAGGGTCTAGGGTCTAGGGACGAGGGTCTAGGGACAGAAGCTGTGGCAAGATCCTATAGATTTGATGGATAGACCGGGTGCCAAGAGATGCGTCAAGAGCATTGGGTGCGGCTTCTTCTTCCCTCTGTCCCTAGACACTCGACCCTAGACCCTCGTCCCTCCTTCAGTGCGTCATTGCATAGAACACGACGTTGATACCTAACGGGTATGCCTTCTTCTCCGAGAACTCTCGGAAGTACCACGGGTCCTCGCCTTCGCGTTCCCAGCCGTCGCCTAAGTCGGTGTTATGTCCGATGAAGGCCATGAGGCGGCCCTTGTCGTCGAAGAGTCCCTTGTAGTGGACGGTCTTGGCGTCCTCGCGTTCCCAGGTGATGCCTTCGCTGCGGCCGTATTGGGCGACGCCGATGCTGGGGATCTGTGGCTTCTCCTTGAGGTCGTAGACGCAGTGGAAGATCGGATGGTCGAGGGGGAGCTCGGTCGGTTCGCGATCTGGGAAGACCCGCCGGATTTCGCGGTGGAAGTTGTCCCACTCGGCTTCGCCCCAGAAGTCGTCGACCATGAGGAACCCGCCGTTGAGCAGATACTTGCGCAGGGCGGCGACTTCGGCTTCGCTGAATTCGAGCGTGCCTGGTTCGATGAGGTAGATGAAGGGATGGTCGAAGAGGGTGTCGTCGGTGAGTTCGAGGACGACCGGTTGCGGATTGACCTTCAGCGAGGTGAGCTGCTGGAGGCGATAAGAGAAGTTGAGATCGGCGTCGGGGTAGTCAGTGGCCCAGCGACGCCACCCGCTGTGCGAGTTGTAGCGGATGCGGGCGAAGGTGAAGACGTCGTGCGGGAAGCGCGGGTTCGGGTCCCAATCGGGGACGCCGTTGCGGTCGAGGGGCGTGGCGGGACCACGCTGGGCGACGCAGACGCCGACAGCGGCCGTCGCGAGAAGCGCGGCGCTGAGCAGAAGAGCGGCGGTGGTTTGCGGGCGTCGCATCGGCTCGTCCTTGAGCGTGCGGGGCAAGGCAAAGGCAGTTTTAACGCAAAGACGCGAAGGGGAATGCAGAGAAACGCAAAGGAAGCAACTACGAGTCAGAACGGAGAGGAATGACGGGTGTGTTGTCTCAGGCCTTCCTGGCGAGAGATGACATGGGATTGCCTATTTCGTGCGGAGTTCAAGCAGCAGCTTTTGAGCCGCCCGAAAGCGGGGAGCTTCTTCGAGAGACTGGAGGACGTGCGTCTTCGCTTCGGCGTCCCACTTCGAATGCAAGAGGCGTGCCAGTCGGTAGTGGGTTTGTGAGGCGTCGTCCGGGCTGAGGATCAAGAGGGCGCGGGCAGACTCGATGGCTTCGTCGGTTGCTCCGATCGTTTCCCCCGCATCGAGGGCCGCACGGTGGACCTTCGGGAGCATCGGGTTGATGGACAGCGCCTTGCGGGCGGACGTCATCACGGCCTTCGGGTCGTGCTCGTCGTTTCCGAGTTCGATCAGACGCTGGCAGGCTCCGAGGGCCGAGCAATCGATGGCGGTGGATGTCTCGAGGACCAGCCGCTCGTCGTGATATTCCTTGAGCATGCGGTGCACGCCCGCCAGATTCTCGTAAGCGTTGCCCGGGCCCATCTGGCCGGGGTTCAGTTCGATCAGCTTGCGGAGCGGCTTCTTCGCGAGTTCATACTGGCCGTCTTCCAGCAGCATCTGCGAGTAGAGCGTCAAGCCGACCGCACTGTTGGGATGCTCGGTCAGCCACTGCTCAAGACCTTCGCGGGTGAAGTCGTCCTTGATCGCCCGCACCGGCTGGATTCCCTTCGGAGCCTCTTTGGTCGCTGTTTCGGGTAGCTCGGGCTTCGCATTGTCGACTTTCGCCGCGTACTTCATCGCCACGTCGCGGGCATACTCTGCGAATTTCGCCTCCAGCGCGGGCAGGCCGTCGGTGTGCCGTTCGAGTGCATCGTTGATGGGCAGGCCGGCCTTCAGATCGCGCAGGACGTGTTTCAAGCAATCGAGACCGTGCTTGCGGACGAGGAATTCGACGACGAGGCTTGATTCGTAGTAGGCGAACTGAAGGGCCGCGCCGTCGCGGGCGTTGAGGAAGGCGCTGCTCAGCTGGCTGACCGGCGTCAGTTCGCCCGCGAGGATCATCTCCTTGAATCGCGGGTTCATCCGCTGACCCCACGACGGGTTCTCCTGAGCTTCTTCGTAGACGGAGATCCCTTCGCTGAGCCAGCGCGGCATTTTGTTGAGCGTGAGTTCAAGCGTCACGACGTGACAGAACTCGTGCCACAGGACCGCTTCCCAGTTGGCGGGATGCTCCTTTTGCGAGGCGGGGCTGTTGGCCGTAATGACCTTGCCGAAGCAGACGCCGAGATAGCCGGAGCCGGCCGGCATGCCGAAGGTGCGGACGGCGAAGTCGTTTTCGTCGGGGAAGATTTCGACGACGATCTTCTGCTTGAGGTCGAGACCGTACTTTGCACAGAGGGTTTGCTTGGCGCGGCCGAGGAGCGACTGGACGCGGCGTCCGTAGACGGCGGCTTCCTTCGTCTCCATGCGGATGATGAAGTGGTCGTCTTCGAGCGTCGTAAACTTCGCGATGCGGTCCTTGAGTTCGAGCAGGTTGAAGTTCGAGACGTTGTAGCCGTCAGCTTCGCCCGCTTCCTTCGCCATCTCCCAGCCCGCTTCTTCCTCGCCAAGGCGGAGCAGGTCCTGGGCGAGCTGCACCTTCGCCGGAATGAACTCGGGGTCGACCTCGAGGGCGCGGCGCTGGGCGGCGGCCCCTTCGGCGAAGCGGTACTTCTGTGAGAGCTTCAGGCCGATGAGGTGGTCGATTTCGGGATTGGATGCGGCGCTGCCGGCATCGCGGAAGAGCCGCTCGCCGCGCGGATCGTTGCGAAGATGAGCGAGGATCGCGCGGAAGGCCCAGGCGTCGGGCTCGTGCGGGTTGGTCTCGGAGACCTTGAGCAGCCAGCGATCGGCTTCGTCATACTGCTCGCCGTCGATGCAGCGGTCGATGTGCATCAGGAGAGCTGGGACAAACCGCGGGTTGGCGGCGAGGCACTTCTGAAGCTCGGCCGCGGCCCGAAGCGGTTCGGACGGCGCGTACGCCTTTGCGAGGCCGAAGTGGACTTCGGCATCGTCGGAGAACTTCTTCGCGGCCGCCTGGAAGATCTCGGCGGCGAGCTCGAAGTCCTGCTTTTCGAGAGCCAGCATGCCGACCGCAATGTGCGGCTCGCGTTTGTCGGGGAACTGAGCACGGGCGCGGTCGAAGAAGTTCTCGAGGACCATTCGTGGATCGGCCCCGAGGATCATCACCGCTTCGCCGATCGCGAGCAGGTCATCGGCGTCGGTGTAGCGCCACGGAGCGCGGCGAGAGGATTCGTCGATCTCTTTGAGAAGCGGCGCGGCGCGGTCGAGGTCGTCGAGCGCTTCCGCCGCGTGATGCCCGAGCAACCGCAGTTGCACGCTCCAGCCGTAGCGTTCGAGTCCCGCCTTGATCGTCGCGTTGGCGTCTTCGGGGCGACCGGTGAAGAGTTCCGCCCGCGCCTTCAGAACAGCCCACGCTTCACCGTATTCCTTGTCGGCAATCGCCTTCGCGGTGGACTTGATACAGGCTTCGTAGCGCCCGGCGAGGAAGTCCTTGCGGGCGGCGGCGAGATCGGCCGCACTCGCGGAAGCAGTGAGGAACGTCAGCGCGGCGACGACCAGACCGCTCAGGGAACGACGGCGAGAGCCAATGGTGGGCAGTGTCGACCCTACGGGCCTCAGGCCCGGCCACCCGATTTCGCGACTGCGCGCTCTCCGCATGATCACCCTTCCGTGGGTTCGTGCGCGGCGGCGGGACGTGCTGGGTCGGCGATCGTGAATTCCGGGGCCGGAAGCGCTCCGAGCCGGGACCAGGACGAACGTCGATTTCGTTCCACCGCCACACACGGCTTGACATCCGTGCCGGTCAGTGGGGCTGTGACATCTTGAAGTCGATCAAAGCGGCGGACGGTAGTTCAAATTCCGGAATGCGCGAAGATCAGGTTTTGAGTCCGTAGGAAAATGGCCTCTGACGCAAAGGCGCAAAGACCGCGAAGTTTCGCAAAGGGAGGCAAGGGAGAAGTCAGAAGCGACATAAGGATCTCACACTTTCGATATCCCGGATTTCTTTGCGTGTATTCCTTTGCGGTCTCTGCGTCAGGTGCTTTCGTTCCTTGCTGCGGGTCCGCTGCTTCGAACTGGTGCACTGGCAACCGGTTCACTCGCCAATTGCCAGCGGTCGGAGCGTAACGGTAGAGTGGGAAAGCTCAATCGAACGGTAAAGGACCGCTTCGCGGCCGTTCCAGCATGACTTCCCTGCTTCCTTCGCCTGCCCTAAAGCCTTCCTGATTCGATTGTTCTGCGATTGTCGCGGCCTACCCGGCGGGCCGCGGCGGGAACGATCGCCGAGCCTCAGAACCACCACCCGGACTGCCGGCGACTGACACGGCGTCCTTGGGATTTCGCCTGGAGAGATGATGTCTGTTCACCTCACCGGATTGCGTCAAGCGGCGATGGCCGTCATCGGATTGGTCGGACTGGGGATGCTGGCGGGGACCGCTCCTGCTCAGGAGGTCGCCAAGCCGTCGCCGTTCGCCTGGCTCGAAGGGCACAAAGGGCCGGTGTATGCGGTGCAGTGGTCGCCCGACGGGAAGACGTTTCTGAGTGCGTCGGTCGACGGGACGATCGGCGTGTGGGACGCGACGACCGGAAAGCTGACGCGGACGATTCGCGATGCTCGCGGCGGTGTGCTGTCGCTGGCGATTGCGAAGGATGGATTGCGGTTCGCGGCGGGCGGGGTCGACCGCAAGGTGCGGATGTACGATCTGCCGTCGACGCAGCAGGTGGCTCAACTCGCGACGATCCCCGGCGTGCCGACGGCGGCGGCGGTGTCGGCCGATGGGCGACTCATCTTCACCGCAGACGGGGCCAACACGGTTCGTCTCTGGAATCCCGACAACAACGCCGCGTTGCGGGACTTCGGCGGGTCGACGGGCGGCATCGTCGGGCTGGCGATCTTTCCGACGTCGCGCGGCATTCTCGCCGCGTCGAAGGACGGTTTCGTGCGGAGCTGGAATATTGACAACGCGGCTGCCGGGCCGGCGTTCGCTCCGTTCATGCCATCATCTTTCGCTGCCACGGCGGATGAAAAGCTGCTGGCGATCGGCGGCGAAGATGGCGTGCTCCGTCTCGCCGCATGGCCGGCGGTGCTTCCGCAGGCACTTGCCAACTACGGTGACCTGGTGACGGGCACTGCGGTCTCTCCGGACGGCAAGCTGATCCTGGTCGGTTCGGCCGACACGCAAGTCATTCTTTACAACGCCGCGACGGGCGTGCAGCCGCGCGGGTTGACCGGGCAGCCGGGGAAGACCACGTCAGTCGCCTTTAGCCCCGATAGCGTGCTGGCAGCGTCCGGCAGCGAGCTTGGCAATCTGAAGTTCTGGCAGGTCTCGGACGGGGCCGACCGGCTTCACTACGGCGGCCATGTGGGAGCGGTGACGGGACTCGCATTCCATCCGAAGCAGCCGCTCGTCGCGACCAGCGGGGCGGACGGGACGGTGCGGGTGTGGAACTTGCCGACCGCTCCGAAGCAGATTCCCGGTCACAGCGCTCCGCTCGTCAGTGCCGCCGTCAGCCGCAACGGCAAGGTGATGGCGACCGCGGGTGATAAAACGGTCCGCATCTACAAGCCAGATGGAACAGCCATCCGCGCGACGGAAGCATTGCCCGCTGTTCCGACCGCGGTGGCGTTGTCGGACGATGGGGGAATGCTTGTCATCGGTGATGCGACCGGCGGTGTCCGCGTCGAAGCGGCTGCTGACGGGAAGAATGCCCTGACCCTCGGAGCTCACAACGCACCGGTCTCGGGGCTCGCGTTCCATCCCGATGGGAAGCGGTTCGTTTCGGTCGGACACGATGGCTCGCTGAAGTTCTGGAATCTGCCGACCGCCGCTCCGGCCGCGGCCGCGGTCGCGACGCATGCGGATGTGGGGACTGCCGTCGCCGTCTCGGCGGATGGCAAGGTAGCGGTGACGGCTTCGAACGACGGGGCGATCCTCGCCTTCGACCCCGCCGCACCGAAGGAAGCGAAGAAGATCGAAGGACCCGGTGGACCAGTCACGGCGCTCGCGGTGAATGCCGATTCCTCGCTGCTGGCGGCCGCGAGCAACACAGGCGTCGTGAAGCTCGCCAACCCGGCTGACGGGGCCGACAAGTTCCGCGTCGCCGGTCATGCGGGGGGCGTCAACGCGATCGCCTTCAATCCGAAGGCTCCGCAATTCGCCACCGCCGGTGTCGACGGCACCGCCCGCATCTGGCGCGTGCCGACCGCTGCGGTTCCTCTCGCGGGAAATGCGAAGCCGGTCCAGGCGGTCTCGGTCACGGCCGATGGAAAGATTGCACTTGTCGCCGGTGCCGACGGACTGGCGCAGCTCTTCTCGCTGCCCGAAGGAAAGCTGATCCGCAAGCTGGCCGGCACCGACGCGGCCCTGCATGCGGCGCTCATCCGTCGCGATGGACTCGAAGCAGTCACCGGGGACGCGAACGGCGTGGTGCGGTTGTCGAATGTCGCGGACGGCGTCCTCAAGACGGCCTTCGGTGCTCATGAGGGACCAATCACCGGCATCGCCTATCATCCGTCGCAGCCTCTCATGGCGACGGTCGGCGCGGACGGCACCGCCAAGCTGTGGCAGGTTCCGCCGGTGCCTGCGGCCGAGCTGACGAAGCATACCGATGCCATCACTGCGATCGTGCTGAGCAGCGACGGCGCGACGACGATTTCGGCCGGAGCCGACAAGGCGATCCGTCTCAATGCGGCGGCGGGAGTGCGGCAGCTCGGTCCGAACTTTGCTGACGCGGTGCGGAGCCTGGCGCTCTCGGGGGACACCGCCTGGGTGGCGGCGGGAACCGATGGGGGTGCGGTGACGCTGCTGAATGTCGCCGATGGAGCCATCAAGGGTTCGTTCGGCGGGCATGTCGGGGCCGTGAATGGCGTGGCCATCAATCCGGCCAACACGCAAATCGCCACCGCAGGAGCCGACGGCACCGTCCGCATCTGGGAAGCGGTCGCCGCTCCGGTTCCGCTCGCCGGTCACACGAAGCCGATCGCCGCGATCTCGCTGAGCCCCAACGGCCAGTGGATCGCCACGGCCGCGGGAGACAACACGGTCCGCCTGTGGAACGCCTCGAACAACAACGCCGGGCCAGTTCTCAGCGGGCACTCGCAGCCGGTCACCGCCATCAACTGGCGGGCCGACAGCACGCAGCTCGTCAGCGGCAGCGCCGACAAGACGGTCCGCGTGTGGAACGTTGCGGACGGTAAGCAGCTGGCTCAACTCGACGGCAGCGAAGGTGCGGTCGGTGCGGTCGCCATCACGCCCGACGGAGCCCGCGTGCTGGCCGGGGGCGCGGACAAGTCGATCCGCATCTGGACGACGGCCGACATGAAGCCGGCCACGCCGCCCGCCCTCGCGGGGCACACCGATGCCATCACGGGACTGACACTCATCGCCGGCGGGGCGACGGTCGTTTCGTCGTCGAAGGACGGGACCATCCGCACCTGGACCGCCGCCGACGGCAAGCAAGTCCTGTCGATCAATGCGGGGGCACCAGTCAACGCCCTGGCGGTCAGTGTCGATGAGAAACTCTTCGCTGCGGCCGGCCAGGACAAGTCGTTGCGGCTGTTTACGGCGGCCGGAGCGGCGGGCCCGGTTGTTCCCGCGGCTGAGCAGCCGATCGTTGCGGCCGCCTTCAGCCGCGACAATCTCCGCGTGGCGGGGGTCACGGCCGATGGAACGGTCCGCGTTGCGGACGTCGAAGGAAAGCTCATCGAGACGGTCTCGCTCGACAAGGCCCCGGCCACCGCCGTCGCCTTCGGAGCCGATGCCCGCACTCTCCTCGTCGGAACGGCCGACAACAGCGCCCGCATCGTGAAGCTCGGACTGCTCCGCATGGCCCCCGCGTCAGCGATGGCCCTCTCGAGCATCGTCTGGACGCCCGACGGCAACTCGCTGATCACGGGTGGCGCCGACAAGACCGTTCGCCTGCTGAATGTGGCCGACCTCAAGGTGGCCCGTGAATTCGGCGGACACACCGATGCCGTGACGAAGGTCGCGGTGACGAAGGACGCGACGAAGGTGCTCGCCGCGGGTGCCGACAAGACGGTCCGCGCGTGGACGCTCGCCAACGCCGCCGCCCTGCCGGCTCTGACGCATCCGGCTGCGGTGCGGGCGATTGGATTCAACGCCGATGCCACGCGACTGGTCACCGGCTGTGATGACAACTCGATCCGCATCTTCGACATGGCGACCGGCAAGCTGATCGAGCGGTTCCTCGATCCGACGAAGCCGGTGACCGCCGTCGCGTTTGCGGCGGATGGCAAGACGGTGGTGTCGGGCTCGCTGGACCTCTCGGTGCGGCGACACACGCTGGCGTCGAAGTGGTTCGCCGCCGCTCCTGAGGGTGGTGCTTCGGCGGTGACGTTCAACCTCGACGGCACCGCCGTGATCACCGGCGGGGCCGACAAGCTGGTGAAGCAGTTCGACCTCAATGGTGCGGTGACGCGACAGTTCGCGGGAGCCGAGGCCGCCGTACGGTCGCTCGCGTTGCGGGTTGACGGGATGCAACTCGCGGGCGGATGCGAAAACGGTCACGTCTGCTTCTGGACGTTCGCAAACGCGGCCCTCGAGCGGAAGGTTATCACGCCGGCCGCCGCGGTCAGCGTCGCCTACAGCATCGACAATACGCGGCTCGCCGCCGCGGGTGCTGACGGTCACGTCCGCACCATCAACCCGCCCGATGGCGTGATTCTGGAAGACGTCGTCGGTGCGGTGGCCGCCGCTCCGGCGGCGTCTCCGGTCGCCACGTCGGTCGCGTTCGGCGCGGATAATCTGACGCTCGTCGCGGGCTATGCGGACAACACGGCCCGCGTTCATCCGCTGTCGCTCATCCGTCACGTCGGCCCTCACGTCGGCGGCGCGACAGCTGTCGCCTGGTCCCCCGATGGGCTTTCGCTCTTCACTGGCGGGGCCGACAAGACCATCGTGCAGTGGACGGTGATGACCGGCGCACAGGTCCGCCCCTTCCCCGGACACACCGAGTTGATCTCGGGCCTGGCGGTTTCGGCGGATGGCGTCCGGCTCATCTCGGCCAGCCCCGACAAGACACTCCGCCAGTGGACCATCGCCAGCGGTGCGGCCCTCAACTCGATCACGAACATCCAGCCGATTCGGACCTTGTCGACATCGGTCGACGGAAATCGTGCGGCGACGCTCGAAGACGGCAACACGCTCCGCACCTGGGACCTCGTGAATGTCCGCGACCTCGAACGGGTGGTGGGACACGAAGGGGGCACGACAAAGGTCGCGATCTCGGGCGACGGCAAGACAGTCGTTTCGGTGGGGGTCGATAAGACGGCCCGCCTGTGGGTGCCGTCGGCCGTGGCGGCTCTGCCGGGCGACGTGATGAAGCTGCATGACGTCGCCGTGCTGGCCGACGGTTCGCACGTCGTCACGGGTGGGGACGACAAGATGGTCAAGCTCTGGGATATGACGGGCAAGCTTGTCCGAGCGTTCGGCGGATTGCAGATTCCCGTGAAGAACGTGGCGGTGAGCGGCGATGGCCTATTGATCGCCGCCGGCGGGGACCCGCAATACACCAACGCTCAGCTGGTGACGTGGAAGACAGCCGACGCGGGCGTGGTGGTCAATGTCACGCTTCCGTCGCCGATCACGTCGGTGACGATCAGCGGCGATGCCCGCGTGGCGGCGGCGTGCGTCGACAAGCGGATGCGGACCTTCTCGACCGTCGACGCAAAGCCGCTCGAAGACTCGACCCTGCCGGCGGTCTTCCCGCGGCTGGCGATCCTTCCCGACAACCGGACCGTCTTCGGGGCCGGCAACGACAACTTCGCGTATCTCACGAAGGTCGCCCTCGCGAATCTTCTGACCGGCCACATGGGCATCGTACATGCGGTCGCATATTTGCCGGACGGCCGGCTCGTCTCGGGCGGGGCTGACAAGTCAATCCGCCTGTGGGATGCTGAAGGCAAGCCCGCGGGGACGTTCGCCGAGGCAGGTGCGGCGGTCTACGGCATCGGTCTCTCGGCCGATGGAAAGCGAATGGCGACGGCTGGCGGCGAAGTGGCCGTCCGGCTCTACGACGTCCCCCCCGCAGGGGAAGCTGTCGCGAATATTCCGGTCAAGTCGACGATCATGCATCCGGCGGCGACACGGACGGCGAAGCTCTCGCCGGACGGGACGCGGCTGGTGACGGGGTGCGAAGACGGCTGGTTCCGCGTGTGGGACGTCGCCACGGGCAAGCAACTGGAGACGCTCCCCGGCACAACGGGGACGGCGAACACCGCTGCGTGGTCGCCCGACGGGAAGTTCATGGTCACGGGCGGCGGCGACCGGGTCGCGCGGAAGTTCACACCGGCCGTCACGGCCGCGGTGGTCGCTCAAGAGGGCCGCATCGCCGACGTGAAGTTCTCGGCCGACGGGTCGACGATCTACACCGCCGGGGCTGACAAGACGGTGGCCGCGTGGTCCGTCGAAGGCCTCAAGGCGGGACCGAAGTTCGCAGGGGCCGAAGCGGCGCTCCGCTCCGTGGCTGTCAGCGAGGATGGGAAGACGGTGGCGGCGGGCGGCGAGGACAAGCAGCTTCGTGTCTGGTCGAGCGACGGCAAGCCGGTCGCGTCGATCGCGCTCCCCGACGTCGTGACGAGCGTGCTGGTGGCTGATAACGGGAAGAAGATCATCGCGGGGTGCGTCGACAAGAACGTCCGCAGCTATGGAATCGCAACGGTGGAGGGCAAGCCGGCCCTCGAACAGATCCAGGAGATGATCGGCCACACCGCGGCGGTCAACGCGATGGCGGTCGCGGCCGACGGGAAGACCCTCTACACCGCGGGGACCGACCAGATCCTGCGTCGCTGGCACTCGGCCTCGTACGGACCGGTGGCCGTCATGGACGGTTCGACCGGGCCGGTCTACTCGCTCGAGTTCAGCCCTGACGGGAAGCTGCTGGCGGGGGCCGGCGGCGACAAGATGGTGCGGTTGTGGACGACGGCTGACGGCAAGCCGGCGTTCGTCGGCAAGGGGCACGAGCGGCAGGTGAACGTCGTCGCGTTCTCGCCGAACGGGAAGGAACTGGCCAGCGCCGGACTCGACGGCACGATCCGCCTGTGGAGCGCCGTGATTCCGTCTCCGCCCCCCGCCGACGGCAAGCCCGTCGATCCGAAGGCTCCCGTCATCCCGCCGCTCGGCTCCGAACTCGGCGAGATCAAGGAAGGGGTCGAAGGACCGATCTTCGCCCTGATGTATACCCGCGACGGACAGTACCTGCTGTCGGCCGGAGCGGGTCGCTCGTGGCAGTCCTTTATTCGCAAGGACCTGAAGTTCAGCAAGTCGTTCCCCGGGCACAACCAGACCGTCTACCGCATCGGCTTCAATCCGGCCGGAACACGGATCGCGACGCTCGACTATTCGGGCAACTTCGTGATCTGGAACAGCACGGACGGCAATCCGGTGTTCCATGTGCAACTGCCGGCGAACTCGGCTTACAGCTTCTCGTACGCGGCGACTGGCCAGGAGATCATCGCCGCGACGTCCGACGCCCGCGTGCTGCGGTTCCAGATTCCGCAGTTCGCGTGGTGAAAGCAGCCCTCATGCTCCGCATGAGGTGAAGCCTTCAAACGAAAGGCTCCCTCCCCCGGAGTGGATCAATGTCGGTAGGTCGATCGACGAAAAGTCGATCGTGCCCTCGCTCCCGCGCCGCAGCATGGCACTCGTGACGCATAGGGCTTAACCTCATGCGGAGCATGAGGGCTACTTTGCGGAGCATCAGCGTCATGGGTTTCGACTCGAACGACCCGCGGATGAAGGACTTTTTTCGGGGGCTCGTCCACGAAGCCATCCGCGGGCTGATGTACCGCTCGATCTGGGGGCTGCCGATGGGCGTCTCGGTCGTGCTGCTCGTCCTGCTGATCGGCGCGGTCGTCTGGTTCGGCATCTATTGACGCCGGCACCCCGGCTTCGGCCATGAGCAGCCGGGGTGCTGGTCAGGGTGCTGCTGAGACGAATCCGGAAAACGGCCCTCACCGTCCGGAGCAGCTGACCGATACAATAGAGAAGGGATTGGCGGTTTTGAGTCTGGCGAGATCAACCGGATCGGGGCCACACCGCTCGACCGGTTGGATTCTTCCGACCGGATCGTCCTTCTTGAGATATGCTTTTTTGACGGGTGACGCGGCGGGAGTGCACATCATGCGGCGGTTTGGAGTACTGATTGCGACGGCGGCCTGCATCATCGCGGCAACTTCCGTCAGCGAAGCCGCTTCGGCAAAAGATCCGAAGATCAAGGCGTCCGCCCGCAAGGCTCTCGATTACCTCGCCCGCGAGCAGAAGAAGCAGGGGTACTGGGAGGCGAACGGCGGCCAGTACCGCGTCGCCATGACGGCCCTGTCGGCCAACGCGATGCTGTGCGAAGGCTCGACGATGTCTCGCGGCCGGTATGCGAAAAACATCGAGCTGGCGGTCGACTGGCTGATCGAGCAGGCCCAGCCGAGCGGCCTGATCGGCTATAAGGACGACTACCATTACACCTACGGCCACGGCTACTCAATGCTTTTCCTGTCGCAGGTTTACGGCGACGAGGAGAACGAAGAGAGGCGGGCCGAGCTGCGGCGGATTCTGACGAAGGCGGTCGAGTTTTGCGGCAACGCCCAGACGTCGCGCGGCGGGTGGGGGTATGTCTCGGCCAAGGAAGGGAACGACTTCGACGAAGGCTCGACCTGTATCACGCAGCTGCAGGGGTTACGGGCGTGTCGCAACGCAGGCATCCCGGTCCCCAAGAAAATCATCGACGACGGGAAAAAATATGTCTTCGACTGCACCATCAAGACGGGCGAGCAGGCGGGTGCCGTTCAGTACAGCATCAAAGGGGGCGGCGGCCGCCCGGCCATCACCGCGGCGGGGCTGGCAGGGATGTTCAACGCCGGCGAGTACGAAGGGGACCAGGTCAAGATGATGCTGGGTTACTGCGAAAAGAACGTCTGGCCGGGGAAGAACACCGCCCAGTTCTTCGGGCACTGGCACTACACTCACTACTACTACGCCCAGGTGATGTACCGGCTCGGCGGCGCCAAGTGGGAGAAGTACTTCCGCGAAACGAGCGACGAGATCATCCGCAAGCAGTCGAATGACGGCAGCTGGAAGGAAGGCCATGTCGGCCCCGTCTACACGACGGCCATGAACGCGACGATCCTCCAGATCGACAACGGCTTCCTGCCGATCTATCAGCGGTGAGCCATCGCGATCGCTGGATTACTGCCAGATAACGAAGAGAGCCCCCGGCAATTAATGCCGGGGGCTCTCTTCGTTGCGCACGATGACCCGACGATCGCTCAGCCACCCTTCGGTCGTCGAATGGAGGGGCCACGGAAACGACGGATTCGACGGAAGGCCACAAAGCGTTGCTGTCTTTCCGTGGCCTCCGTCCCGTCCGTCGTTTCCGTAGCCCTGTCTTTTTCGGGCAGCAAACCGAAGCCGCTACTTCTTCCCCGCCGGCTTGGACCCCATCGCCGACGCCGTTACAGGAGCGGTCCCCGACGCGGCGGGTGTTGCGGTCGCCGCCGCGGCGGGCGTGGTCGTCACGGTGGCCGTTGTCGTGTCGGCCGGAACGCGGTAGAGCAGCTTCTGGAACCAGCGGTCGACACCGAACCACTGCCCAGTCGGCATGCAGGCCACCGCCAGCAGCGCGATCGCTTCGATCAGGTTCTTGTTGACGATGAAGCTGTGCTCGTTGTTCGCGGGAGAGTCGGGCACGCCGGGCCACGGAGGCATCGGGAGGTAGAACATGATCAGCATGCCGGCCCCAATGAAGGCCGCCACCCGCGTGAACAGCCCCATGATGAGGAGCGCTCCGAGGATGATCAGCGACCAGATCGTCTGCTGGTTGATCGTGTCGACCGGCGTGATGGCGGCGGGAACCGATCCCAAGGCCATCTGCTCGGGCGTCAGCATCTTCCACGCTTCGGCGTGCATCTGCTTTTCGAGCGCGCGGATCGGTCCGATGACGGCCGCCTTCCGCTGCTGCAACTCGGCATACGTCCGCTCGAGGTGCTTCTGCTCAAAGTCTTGATTCGCCTTGCCGAGGAGTTCGTCGTAACGCCGCGCGAGCTGCTTGTAGAGCTCGATTTCGCCGGTCCGCTCCTCGCCGAGGTCCTTGAGGATCAGCCCCGCCCGCGTCGGGTCTCCCTTCAGCGAGGCGTTCATCCGTTCCTTGTAGCTCAGCCGCGACGCCCTGATGAACACCGACTCGACCGCTTTGCGATACTCGGCGGCGTCTTCCGGAGCGAGCCTCAGCAGCTCGTCACGCTCGGCGGGCAGCAGATGCCGCTTGCCGTCGACCACCAGCAGTTTCCGCTCCAGGTCGTACTTCACGCTCTTGGCGAGGTTCCCCTTGATCTCGACCCCTTCCGGAAGCTGCGACAGCGGGGCCGTGAACTCCTCGGGCCCGTTGATCATCGCGTCCAGGAGGCGGATCTGGTCGTCGGTGAGCGAATACTTCGCGGCGAAACGGCCGTGCCAGCTGGTCCATCGCTCTTCGACCGCCTCGGGGTCGAGCCACTTCATGTCGTCGGGGTCGCCCGTCATGTTGCGGAAGAACCCGCGGAGCGGTCCGCGGGCATTCTTGAGATACCCTTCCGAAGACCACGGCGTGGCAGTCTTCAGCGTGTCGAGCTTCCACAGCCCTTCGTAGAGGAACTGCCAGCCGATCGACATCCGCATCAACACCAGCAGCAGGCAGGCCGCCAGCGGAATCCGCTTCAAATCCAGCACGTCACCGACCTCCAGGAGCGCTCTCGCAACAGCCGGATGGCGGTCGCGCGTGATCTTTCAATCTAATGTTTGAGGGGGCCCGATGAACAGCATCCCGTTAAGCGAGAGCCATTTCGTTCCTCGCTTATCTCCCGATCCGTCCGCTGGCAACAACGCCCGCCACCAGGATCGCACCCGCCACGGCCAACAGTCGATCCGCGGGGTAGGCGACACCGTAAAGCAGCAGGCCGATTCCGACGAGCGCCGCTCCCGGTGCCAGAAACCTTGCCAGCAGCCACATGGTCGTGCTCCTCGTTCGACGCCGCGAACCCGCCGTGGCTCTCTGGCCGGATCAACTGACGATCCGTCGCCGTCCCCTCTCATGTCGTCCGATCGAGCCGCGTGACCTGACATCCGGGCGCGACGAACACCATCCCGTCGCCGATATTCAACGTCCACAACTCGACCGTTCGACCGCTCCGCAATTGCGGTGTCAGCAGGGCGGCCACCTCCCGGCGATTATCGCAGTAGCGGCGGGCGATTTCGACTCCGCCGACGAAAAACGCCGTCGACAGGGCATCGGCTTCGGCGGCCGTCGGAGCCAGCACCGTCACAGAAAGCACCTCATCGGCCGGCCAGCCGGTGCGGGGGTCGAGAATGTGCCCGTATCGCATCCCGCCAATCCGCGAGAACTGCTCACCCGCTCCACTCGTCGCCATCGCGACGTCCCGCAGCAGCAGCGTTGCCATGTTCTCGGTGGGGACCGCGGGGTTGCGAAGTCCGACCGGCCAGCCGCCGGTGCGTTTGTGATCGCCGCGGGCAATGAGGCTGCTGTGCCCGCCATGTAACAGGAAGGACAGCACAGGGGGATCAACGATCGTATCAGTTTCCGCGCCCCAGTCGTTCCCCGGCGCACGGGCGACGTCGTCTGACGTTGAGCCTGAGACAAGCCGTGCGGCGATCCGATCGAGCGCGTACCCCTTCCCGATCGCCCCCAGGTTCAATTCAATCCCTTCGCGATCGAACCGCACCGTCCGTTGATCCACGTCGAAGTCGACGTGCGCCATCCCGGTCCGCTGGCGTGCGGCGTCCACTTCCTCCGACGTCGGAAGACGTCCCGCCCGGCGACATTCGTTCCACAGAGCGATCAGCGGCCCGCTCGTCGGATCGAAGGCTCCCTGTGTCTCCTGCGACAGCTGTCGGGCACCAACCAGCAAATCGAAGAGTTGCGGTTCGACCGTCACCGGTGACGAAGCCGCCCGCTGGTTCAGCCGCGACATCTCGCTGTCGGAACGATAGACGGTCAGCTGCGACTCGAGCGGATGAACAAGATCGAGAGCCCGCGAGGCGGCCGCCAGCTCGTCCGGCGCGCCGGGGTTGAGGATCACCGCGAATTCGCAGTTCATCGCCCGAGTCTGCAACCGCACCGTCGCACCGGCCGAGGGAACCGCACCCGCATCCTCCGGCATCGAATCAATCAGCGCATCACCAGTCTCACGCAGCGCGGCCGCCGCCTCGGCCTGTGCGGCGCGGCCGGTCAGAAAATCGCGTCGCGAACTCCCCGTCGGTTCCGTCGCCACGGCGTCACCGATCTGGTTCGGGTTCGACGAGGATTCCGGGCTCAACAATGGTGTAGCCCAGCGCCAGGATCGCCTTGATCGTCTCCATCGCCGTGCGGCGGTCGAAGTCTTTCTCCTCTTCCGACAACTCGGCATAGGGCACAAGCCCCGGGTGATGCCGCCGCGCGTCGTCGCGCTGCGGCCCCCAGGTCCACCCCGCACTCATCCGCCCCTGCGACCAGACCTCGTGCGTGTTCTCGGCCAGCCGCTCCTGCAAGTCGTGCAGCGAGCGGGGAACCTGCACATGCGAGGTATCGATTGGACGGGGCTCATAGGGCATCGACAGCAATCCTTCCTTCATGAAGTCCGACATCGCCAGGAGCATCCTCGCAGGTCGCACCCAGGGTGCGGCTCGGAGCACCCTGGGCGCCGAAGCAGAGCGGCGCTGAATGGAATGCCCGCTTCGACTGTCAATTGTATGTCGCTCGATCCGGCACCCCGGCTGCTCAAAGCCGCAGCCCGGGTGCTGACTCCGTCGCGCACTTTCTCATTCGCTACGAACCGCTCCAGTTTTCACGCATTCCCGAGGCTCCAATCGACGACTACCGCGCCAGGCACCCGAAAATGAGAGTCAACACAACGAACAGGCACGAGAGAACTCCAACGATCATCCACCACGGTTTGGGTGCTGGGGGTGCATCCTCTCGGGAAATGTATTCGCGGCAGTGGGGACATTGAACGGCCTCCTCGAGAATCTCCCGCCGGCAGTACGGGCATGGGACCGTCGGCTCTTCGTCGAAGTCGTCCTCGGAATACTCGTCGTCTCCATCGAGCCCGTCCTTCCACGCTTCGGGATCCTCACGCCACTCCTCATCATCGTCGATCGAATTGCGCCACGACATCCCATCACCTCGTTTCGACGTTGACGCTTCCGACTCGGTCCGCCTCACTTCCGTCAACTCCGTCCCATCCGTCGTTTCCGTGGCCCCTGAGCAGCCATTCCGAATTCACCGAGCGATTCAGAGACCATGACCGTTCTGCCGTGATGCGTCTCGAAAATTGACCCCGAAAATTGGAACGGGAATGCTACAACCCTGGAGCGAATTCCTCAGTGCGGACTGGCCCCCACAAATGCGGCCGGATGCGTCGGTCAAGCCAGTGAAGGGGCTGGAAGATCCCACGAACAAGACGAGTTCCACCACGCGGAAGCGATGGAAAAGCCGGTAGCAGCGGCGGCGGGTGGGACTCAGTATACACTCCCATCGGGGACGCTGGTTCTACCGTCGCGTAGTACGTCGCCGAATACACGCCGAGCAGCAGCAAGGCAGCGGCGATCCTCGGGGAGGAAGGCTTACGGTAGTTCATCAGCGCCGCCAGGCGTCGAACAGCGGGTGGATTCCGAGCACCGAGGGGGTGACCGCGACGACTAGCACGATCAGCACAGTCCGTTCCTCTCACTTCACCGATTTGACACCCGGCGAGGGTCGATTGACAATCGTGCCGGGCGACTCGGGACACAAATGTCGCGGATTTAGCCCGCAACTCAGTCATCCATCCTCAATCATACGGCGGCCTCGTCATGCCACGCACTCCCCTCTCCCGACGCCACTTCCTCGCCGCCTCGGGGCTCGCGACTCTCGCCACCGGCCTGGCGTCGGTCTCGGGCGAAGAGACCGATGGCCGTCCGCCGGTGACCAATCCGCGAGCCACCTCGGGCGACGACCGCTTCGAACCGAAATGGGACGAACGTCTGACCGTCACCGTCGGCCCGAAGGACGCCGACATCGTCGGAACCAGCGCGAAAGCGCTCCAGGCCGCTGTCGACTACGTCACGCGTTTCGGCGGCGGAACGGTTCAGATTCTCCCCGGCACCTACAAGCTGCGGAACGCCGTCACGCTCAGTTCCAACGTCCGCATCCTCGGGAGCGGGCTCGACAGCATTCTCCTCAAGGAGCCGAGCCACGGCACGAAACTCGACGTCGACTCGGACTGGTACGACCAGGAGATCACGCTCAGGGACGCGAAGGGCTTCGAGGTCGGCGATGGCGTCTGCCTCCGCACCAAGAACCCGCACAACGGCGGCATGGAAGTCCTCAAGCGGACCCTCATCGCCCGCAGCGGCAACCGCTTCAAGCTCGATAAGGCCCTGCGTCAGAATTACTGGCTGATGGGCGATTCGTCCTGCACGTCGCTCTTCCCGATCCTCACGGGAGAGAACATCGCGAATGTCGTCATCGAGAACGTCACGCTCGACGGCAACGGCAAGCAGAACGAAAACCTCGACGGCAACTATGCGGGGTGCGTGTTCCTGCAGGACTGCAACCGCATCGCGATGCGGAAGGTGACCGCCCGCAACTACAACGGCGACGGCCTCAGCTGGCAGATCTGCCACGACGTCACCGTCGAAGACTGCCACAGCCACGACAACGCCGGCCTCGGCATGCACCCCGGCAGCGGGTCGCAGCGGCCCCTCATCCGCAACAATCTGATCGAGCGGAACGACATCGGCATCTTCTTCTGCTGGGGCGTGAAGTACGGCCTGGCCGAGAAGAACCGCGTCGTCGACATCCGCAAGCACGGCATCTCGATCGGTCATCGCGACACCGATAACGTCGTCCGGGACAACGACGTGACGGGGAGCGGCCAGGTCGGCGTCCTCTTCCGCCCCGAGCGCGGCAAGGCCTTCGCCCCGCACCGCAACCTCTTCGAGAACAACCGGATCATCAACACGGGTGACGACAAGGCGATCGCGGTCGACGTGCAGGGTCAGGTCGAAGCGGTGACGCTGAAGAACAACGTCATCAAGGAAACCCGCGCCCCGATGCAGCGCGTCGGCGTGAAGATCGGCTCTGAGACGAAGGACATCACGCTGGCCGACAACCGCATTGAGGGCTTCGCGACCGAAGTGTCCGACATGCGGACGCGATGAGCGAATGAAATACGGCGGAACTTCGAGGCATTTCGACAGTCGACGGATAGATACGACGGAAGCAACTCATTACTTCAGGAGCGGCAATCTATGGATCGTATTCAGTTCCATGTTGTTCCGACTTTTGTCGTCCTGTTTGTCTGCCAGCTATTTCTGTTGAACGCGGCACCTGCCCAAGAGGTTACGGTCAGCAGCGTTGCAGCGATCAGCGACGAGGTCAGTTCGCTTGCCTGGTCATCCGACGGGCAATGGCTGGTCGGCGGCTGCCGGGATAGTGTCATTCGCCTCTGGGACATGCAGACCAACAAGCTTGCGCAGACGATCAAAGGTCCCCGCGGAGCGGTCCGCAACGTGGCGTTCACTTCGGACGGTGAGTCAATCCGGGCGACCAGCATGGATCGACGGGTCTACACCTACCGCACAAGCACCGGCGAACAGCAACAGTCATGGGACACGGAATTCGGGTATTTCTCGTCGATGGCCGTCTCACCCGACAAGAAATCCATCTGGGTCGGCGGAACCTTTCTGAAGCCGCGCCCGCAGATTTCCGAATGTCAGGTGGCCCTGCGCGATGCGGCAACCGGTGAATTGCTGCGCGACCTTCCGCGTTGGGAAGGGCATCTGATTTCCTTGTCGCTCTCGAGCGACGGCAAGTGCATCGCCGCCGGCCACACGGGCGAAACCTTGAAGCAATGCGGATTGCACGTCCACGAGGCCGATTCGGGACGGGTCCGGTTTTCGATCGCGGATGACGTCGCCTACTCGCTGGCATGGTCGCCTGACTCGAGGACTTTGGCGTCCACAACCGTCAAGCAGGTTCCGGGCGAAGGGGGCAACCAGCGACATGCCGGACTGGTCCACCTGCGCGACGGCGCAACCGGCACGGTGCGGAAAACACTGGATGCTCCTGAATTCCACGGAATGATGGATGCACTGTCGTTCTCTCCCGATGGACGGAAGATTGTGGCTGCGGGTATGGGGCCGACGCGCGATTTCCGCGACGAGCGCGGGTCCGGAAAGAGGCTGATGTCCGTCGTCACCCTGTGGGATGTGGAGACCGGCAAGTCGCTCTGGATCTATGAAGGCACGTGGGGGCCAACCCAGGCCCTGGCATTCTCGCCCGATGGAAAGACGATCGCCTTCAGCGATGGTGGCTCCCTGCGGCTGCTGGACGTCGCAACCGGCCAATGGCGCGAAGAGCTGATGAAATTCACTTTCCGGACAGTTGATTCGGATGAGGCGAAATAGCGAAAACGACTTCCGTCGTTCGCCGCGGCCATGGTCACAGCAGCACGACGATCCCTGATCCGACGAAGATCAACCGGCCGGTCACGCACGACGCCGGCAGTCCCGTCACCGTGCCGACCGATTCGCGGTAGGCCGCCATCTGCGGGGCGTAATGGGCGACCGACTGATCGAAGGCCTCTCGGTTGTCCGGGTCGACCGCGTCGGTCTTGAAGTCGACGATGTCCGCCGCGAGCGTCTCGTCTCCGGCGCGGCACCAGACGACACGGTCCATCGTTCCCTGCAACAGGGCTGAGTCGCTTCGCAAAGCAAAGGGACGCTCGCGCTCCGCAACGAGCGTCGCCTCGCCGTTCGCAAGTCTCTCGCGAACCTCAGTCGGCCATCCGCCCCCGGCTGCGGAAGATTTTGAGGTCGACGTCTTCCGTGAGCCCTTTGCTGCGCCCGTTGCGGCTTTTCCCGACGAGTAGAACGACCGGCTGAGGCACGCGCGGACGGCGGGGCGCCGGAGCATGCTGCGGAACCACTCCAGATCTTTTTCGAGGCTGAGGTCGGGCGTCACCAGCCCCAGCGCCGCCCGACGCAACACGTCCTCCGGCGGGTCGCCGTCATCGAGCCAATCGATCTGCTCGAACCACTTGTGAATCAGGGTCCCTCGAGCCATCGCCGCGGCGGCATCCAGCTTCAACAGTCGGCTCAGGCTGACAAATCCGCCCCCTTCCCGCCCCGACGGACTCTGACGGTCGAGCCCCCGCGAGCGCCGCTCCGGACTCGGCGCCAACCGCACGAGCACAGGCACGTCCTCCGTCCTGCCTTCCGTCCCCCCCTCGCCCCCTGCCCCGCTGCGCCCATTTTCCTCGTGCCACTTCGCGTCACCGCACTCATACGCCGTCTTCTCGGGCGGCAACGGCGCTCCGTCCGTCAGCACGCTCCGCAGCAGCCCCGCGTGCGTGGCCGGCAGTGACTTCTCGTTCTCGCGCGACGGTGACAGCACCATGTGCATCTCGTGCACCGCACGCGTCAGCGCCACGTACAACACGCACAGCGATTCATTCACCCGCTCGGCGTCATTCGCGTCGAACATCTGCTGCAACTCGCGAGGAAGCAGCCCGCGCACCGGCTGCCCCGCGTAGCGGCATACCCGCACGATCGGACCCGTCGGCTCGTCACGCCCGGCGACCACCGTCGGCACACGCCCGGGGAACTGCGTGTCGAGTTCCGGCAGCACGACGATGTCGAACTGCAATCCCTTCGACTGATGCACGGTCATCACGCGGACCGACGCGGTGCTGGGATCTTCGACGCGCGTCGTCTGCACGAACGCGATGAACTCATCGGCCCGCACCGTCGCCTGCGACTCGAAGCGATACGCCAACTCGACGAGTTGCAGCAGCCGCTTCAGCTCGCGTTCGTCGTACCACGGCGTGATGGCTTTGACCCAGCGATACACTGTCGGCCCGTAGCCGTCGCGGAGCAGTCCTTCGCGAATCGATCGCGAGACTTTTGATGCGACGTTCGTGTCCTTCCAATCAGCGAGGCCGATGACGGCTGCCAGCGGCGAATGCACGAGGTGAAACCGGGCGGCCGAATCGCCCGGATGATCGGCGAGAGCCATCGCCGAGAGAATCACCTGCACGCCGGTCGAATCGGTGAGCGGGTTTCCCCCTTCTTCGCTCGCGGCGACGCCGTGCCGCTCCCGCAGTTCATACACGAGACGGGCCACCACCTCGTTCCGTCGCACCAAGACGCCGATCGACCGCCCGGGCGAACGTCGCGCCAGTTCCGCCACCAGTTCTCCCGCGTATTGCAGCGTCCGTGCCGGCTGCTTGCCCCCTTCGGCGACGCGCGGGGCCGTCACCATCCGGCAGTAGCCGCCGTATTCGGTGCGGGCGGTGGAGTGCTGCTGGAATCGCTGTTTCCAGGCCACCGAGACGTCGGGATACTTCGCCAATTGAGAGGCAGACGGAAGCTTCTCGAAGATCGCGTTGACCGTCTCGATGACGGGGACGCTCGACCGGAAGCTCTGGTTGAGCGGTTCGATCGAGATGTTCGGCAGCCGCCCGGTGACGGCATCGAACACCGCCGAGACGCCGCCGCGCCATCCGTAAATGGCCTGCTTGACGTCCCCCACGCAGAAGAACGACCGACCGCGGGGGCTGCGGGTGACTTCCTGGGCGAAGCCTTCCAGCACCGACCACTGGGCCAGCGAGGTATCCTGAAACTCGTCGAGCAGCAGGTGCGTGATGCCTGCATCGAGTCGATAGGCGACATCCGCCGTCGTCAGCCGCTTCAGCCCGCGCGACAGGCATCGCGTCACGTCATCGAACCGCAACGCGCGGCGTTCGCTTTTCAGCCGCTGGTAGACCGTATTGAAGTGATCGAGCAGCCGCCAGCTTGCCTCGGTCTGATGAATCGTCTGGTTGATGAGAACGCCGATCGCGTGGTCGATCAGCGGCGTGTACACGTCGATCAGGTCGGGAAGCAGCTTCTGCCGCTGATACGTCTCGGCCTTCTCGAGGATCTTGGCTCCGAGTCCCTTCCCGAGAAACCCCTTCCAGTCCTGCTCCTGGCAGCGGGCGACGTCCCCCTTGTGGGCCTTCACCATGTGGCCGTTGGTGCCGACGGAGGGACAGTTTTCGAGAGCTTCAACCGCCAGCGTGAGTTCGTCAGACGTCAGGACGGGGCGGTGCTTCAGCGTGTGCCAGGCCTCGCGATCGGTCTCAAGAAAGAGTGCGTGCAGCCCGTTGACGACGCTGAAGATCTCGTCCGTGATCGAGCGATGGATCTCTCCCTTGCTGAGCAGGTGCATCAGCTCGACGACGTCGTTCGTTTCTTCCTCGCGAAGTACTTCCTGAATGGCCCTCGCCCGCAACGTGCGGTCGACGAGTTCGTCGCAGATCCGCCAGCCGGGGGGGAGGTCGAGTTCGAGTCCGAAGCTCCCCGCCAGTTGCACGAAGAAGCTGTCGAGCGTGCCGATCCGCAAGCGATGAATGCGGCGGACGAGGCCCTGAAGCAGCGCCGCACATCCCGCCCGGTCGAGTTCCGGCATCTCCAGATGCTTCGCCAGCGCCGCCTGCTTTGCGGGGTCGTCCACCGCTTCGGCCAGCCGCGTCAGGACGCGGTCGAGAATTTCACCGGCCGCCTTGCGGGCGAAAGTGGTGGCGAGAATATGATCCGGCGCTTCGCCCGAGGCGGCGAGGCCCAGAAAGCGATTCGACAGCTGGAACGTCTTGCCGGTTCCAGCCGAGGCGCGGATGACGGTATTCGGAAATGCGGGCATTGAAGGACGGAGGACGCGGGGCGAGCACAAAGACGGACGCCGAAAGCTTCCGAGCCCCGTGATTATAGAACGATCTCGCGCGCCGCGGCACCAGCGCCCGACGGTTGCGAGAGCGTTCCAGCATTCTGTGTTTGAGTTTCCCAATCAAAAAGGAAGGGTGCATCGGTGTGATGCTCCCTTCCCGCGGAAATTGCCACGAAGGTCAGACTCGATCAGAAATCACCGACGACTTCGTTTCCGGCCCGCGTCGTCAGCGCGTCATAGACCTGCACATTGAGGTTCTGGGAAATGAACCGGACGGAACCGTCGGCGAGGAGATGCTGAGCGCCGCCGGCGTGCATGCTCGACGGTCCCCACTTCTGTTCGATGGCGGCCGACGGGCCGTAGAGGTTGGGGAAGTAGACGGTGTAGTTGATCGAGACGGTCGGGCCGCCGTAGTACGGGACGGTCGACATGTTCGTCGGATCGAGCCAGCGGGCGCAGACCGAGGCGCTCGATCCGTCGATCCAGACCGACGCGTCCTGCTCGCGGCTCTCGGCGATGAGAATGGTGTTCGTCGTTCCGTCGGTGATGTCGCGGATCTTCGACTTTGAACCCGGATACATCACGCCTTGCGGGGAGGAACCCGGAGCGAGCGAAGCCGCCGAGACGGCGCCCATCGCCACGTAATTGCGGATGGCGAACGTCGTCGCAATGGCTGTGTAAGCGGAGTTCGTGCTGTAGTCGACGCCGGAAAAACTCGGGCAACGGTAGAACGGCAGAACCGTCGCCGCCATCGCCTGGTTGGCCGGAGCAAGGGCCGAGACGTTGTAGTTGATCTTGTTGTAGATGCTCGCCTGATCGATATAGGGAAGGATCAGGCTGGCGAAGCTGTGAAGATGGATGTCCGGGTGCGACAGGCTCATCCCCGAGAGCGATGCATAACTCCACACCCCCTTGCCGAGCCCGCTGGTGCTCGAGGGCGGGAAGAGGCCGAACGCGCTTTCGTAGTTGTGCAGCGCGAGGCCGATCTGCTTCAGGTTGTTCTTGCACTGAGTGCGGCGGGCCGCTTCGCGGGCCTGCTGCACGGCGGGAAGGAGCAGCGCGATCAGGATCGCGATGATGGCGATGACCACCAGTAATTCAATGAGCGTGAACGCGCGACGACGATTCATGACATCTCCGGACGGCAGGGACGAAGAGGCAGGACGGTGGATGGCGGGCGAGCGGGCTGGGACTCAACATTTTTACAAATGTCAGAATGTTAAAGTAAAAATCTACATGATGATTGTCAAACGAACATAAGAATGTCATTCCTCCTCGAGATCGAACCGGGCCGATTGACGGGTTGCGCCGGTTCCCTTCAGAATGTTCTCACCGTTCGAGCTCCCCGGACGTCGAAGTCCGGTGCGGGCCGGACGTGGCCCCCGCCAGGTTCTCCTTTTCGCAGGTCGTCATGCCGAAGCGCTCATGGCTCGCCCTCTCCGTTGCGGTCACACTGCTGGCAGGATCTCCCGCATTCGCCCAGCGCGATCTCAAGAACATTCCCGACCCCGATCCCGAACTGGAGCGGAAGGCTCTGGAGCTGGCGGACGGGTTCGAGGTCAACCTGTTCGCGGCCGACCCGCAGATCGCCAAGCCGATCCAGATGAACTTCGACCCGCAGGGGCGGTTATGGATCGCCAGTTCGGAGGTCTACCCGCAGATCGCCCCCGGCCAGAAGGCGAACGACCGCATCCTCGTCGTTGAAGACGTGGACGGGGACGGCAAGGCCGACAAGACGACTGTTTTCGCGAGTGGACTGCTCATTCCGACGGCCGTCGAACCGGGGGATGGCGGGGCGTATGTCGCCAACAGCACGGAGCTGGTCCACTTCAAGGACACCGACGGTGACGGCAAGGCCGATACGTCGCGGGTCGTTCTCTCGGGCTTCGGTACCGAGGACACGCACCACATCCTGCATACCTTCCGCTGGGGGCCGGACGGGATGCTTTACATGAACCAGTCGATCTACATCCACAGCCACATCGAGACGCCGTACGGCGTGCGGCGACTGAATGCGGGGGGGATCTGGCAGTTCCGGCCCGAGACGATGCGGCTCGACGTCTTTGCCCGCGGATGGATCAACACCTGGGGGCACCAGCTCGATGAATACGGTCAGAGCTTCGCGACGGATGGAGCCGGCGGCGAGGGGATCAACTTTGTCGTACCGGGGGCCGCGTATCCGACAGCAACGCTCATTCCGCGGATCCTGCATGGGCTCAACCCCGGCAGTCCGAAGTATTGCGGGATGGAGTTTGTCGGCGGGCGGCACCTGCCGGATGACTGGCAGGGAAACGTCATCACGAATGACTTCCGCGGGCATCGCGTCTGCCGTTTCGCCCTGATCGATGACGGCAGCGCCTTCACCGCGAAGCAACTTCCCGACCTCATCAAGTCGAACCATCCCGCCTTCCGTCCGATCGACATCAAGATGGGACCGGACGGGGCGATCTACATTGCCGACTGGTACAACCCCATCATCCAGCACGGCGAGGTCGATTTTCGCGACCCGCGCCGCGACCACGTCCACGGCCGCATCTGGCGCGTGACGGCCAAAGGCCGCCCGCTGGTGCCGAAGCCGAAGCTCGTCGATGCGACCTCGCACGAGCTGCTCGAAGCGCTGAAGGCCCCCGAGATGTGGACCCGCCACCAGGCGAAGCGGGTGATCAAGGAGCGCGGAACGATCGACTTTGGAAAAGAGCCTCGCTTCCAATCGGGGACGCCGTTTCCCCTGAAGAATGGCTCGCGAACGGTCACGGGAGTCTACAAAGACAAGAAGGCACTGAGTTCCGCCGACACCGGGACCAGGGAACAGGACAAGCCCGACGCACAAGCGGCTATAGACGCGCCGGCAAAGCCGACGGCTCCACCACTCTGGTTGGTGTCACTGGTCCGATGGCTGAATGCCCTGGATGCCGCCGATCCGCTGATCGAGCGACACAAGCTGGAAGCCCTGTGGGTATTTCAGACGATCGACTACCCCAATCCGACCCTTCTGGCGGAACTGCTTCGGGCGAAGGACTTCCGCGTGCGGGCCGCGGCGACGCGCGTTATCGGACACTGGGCGGATCGCCTTCGCAACCCACTCGACCTGCTGGCCAGTCAGGTCGCCGACGAGCATCCGCGCGTGCGGCTGGAAGCAGTGCGGGTGCTGGGGTCGATCCGCGACGTGCAATCCTTCGTCCTCGCACTCCGCGTCCTCAACTCGCCGGTCGATCCGTGGATCGACTATGCGGTGTGGCTGACGTGCCGCGAGCTGGAAGGAGTCTGGCTGCCGAAGCTCCGCGAGGGAACTCTCGCGCTCGGAAGCGAGTCGCGACATCTGCCGTTCGCCCTGAAAGCGGTGAACTCACCCGCGGTCGTTCCTTCGCTGGTCCAACTGGTGAAGGAGAAGAAGATCGCCGCGAACGATCTGCCGAACGTTCTTTCGCTGATCGCCGAACTGGGAAACGCCGCCGAGTTGCGGCCGGTTTTCGAACTCGCGGTTGCCGAGGGGACGCCCCCGGCGGATGCTTCGGCGTTGCTCTCGGGCCTGGCCACTGCCGCGTCAAAGCGCGGTGTCGTGCCGGAAGGAGATCTGACCGTTGTCGATCGCCTGGCGGCGGCCGAATCGCCACTTGCGGAACCGATTCAAGCGGCGGCGCTGCGCGCGATCGGCGCATGGAAAC
>JADZEF010000276.1 GCA_020850695.1 Planctomycetaceae bacterium
ACCCGGCTATGCCTCGACGTCAATCTGGCCGGAATGGCCGTCGCGTTCACGGTCTCTCAGATCCACGACCTCGCGAACACAATCCGCACGCTTTTCCTCGGCTTCTACACCTAGAAACGGAAGAGCCTTGAAAGCCGTAGCGCGCAATCCCGATGGTACATGTAACATTCTGGGACGTGGCACTCCGATTCCGAATCTGACCGACTTGTTCCAGTGCCGCGGCGTGGACCCAAACAAGAAGCCCAAGTGCGCGAAGGAATGCCGCCCAACTGCTGAATAGTTAGTGGAGTGCAGCAATGCCTGAGAAACTGCAGTACCTAAAGAACCTAATGCCCCCGCCGAACATACCTATACCGAAGGTAGACTGGAATTCGCTGGAGCAGGAGCTCGGCACATCCTTGCCAGATGACTATAAGCGCTTCTGCGACGTCTATGGTCCTGGCAGCATTAATGGGCATATCTGGATAAATCATCCGAGCGTCTTGCGACCCGGGGTGACGCTTCGCGAAGCCTGGCTGAGGATTCGAGAGCGGCTCCGAGAATACGCCGCGATGAACGATGCCTACGAGCCACCGGAGGATCCCGCACTGTCAAATGCAGACTTGTTCTTACCTTGCGGCGGGTCTGACAATGGGCATATTTTTTTTGGGTAATGGAAGGCACTCCGAACGAGTGGAAGGTTTGCGTCTCTGTTGAGAAAGGATATTTCTTTGAATCTGGCGAAACCTCGATTATTGCCTTTCTAGAGTCGCTTCTCTCCGGACGTTCCCCCTTGATAGACGAGGCCATTGCCGGAGTCTGGTTGGAATCGCCACGATTTGTACCCGACAGTTAGAAGAGATAAACCAATGAGATAGGTGTTGTGCGATTCTTGCTCTTGCTTCGCATCAGAATTCCTTCGTTCCTCGAGTACTTCTTTCCTGGCGGTTGGTTTGAGGCATTCCGGCATGTTCGATTTCGGCTTGATCTCAGGATTGAACTGATCTTCGGCTGCCGACTTTCGGGCCACATGGCCGCGCCTCGCATATAGGAGATGCCATGCACGACTGGGATCGCTCGCATTCCTGGATTGTCCATAGATGCAACTATAGACAGTCGCGCGTCGTGATTCATTTCGTGGCTGAAACGCCCTCGGTGTCGGAGTTGATGGCGGTCCGTCGTGCCATTCCTGAGTTTCGGGACACGTCCCCCGCAGCGTTGCGAAGCATGATCGGAAGCACGGGAGTGCTTCGTACAAAGACCATGAATCCGAACGATGTAAAATCGGCACTTCGACTCGCACTTTCCCAGAACCTCACAGCCACCGAAGAAGATATGTCATACAGCGAGCTTGTCCCATACGACAAGACCGAGGATGTGGATTTGGTTCTCGATGACAAAGAGGAGATGCGTGCCGTCGCCGAAGCAATGATTGCGGCAGGAATTAAGGTGAAGGATCTCAATTTTTAGCATTGAGGACGCGTCATTCGACTTATGCCTGTTCGCGTTCGGTCGCTACGTCACTGAAGTGTGATTCATGAACTCCGAGCAGTGGAAGTAGAAAACAGCCTCATGGACTGTCTATCGGGTATCAGGGAGGCGGTACGCGGCTCCGCCAACCAAGCAAGAACTGGACGCATTTGAGCAGGACCTCTCTTTCGAGTTGCCGCTCAGTTATCGCGCCTTTGCGTTATTGATGGGACCAGGAGAGGTTGCTGGTTTCTGCACGATTGCCACACCCGGATGTGAGTCAGATCCGTTCGACTTGTATTCGTTGCACCGTTACAAGCAGGAGAACTGGAAGAAGATTGCTGAATCGCTCCATCGACATATGACGCTCGAGGGTCTTGAACAAGTGGAGCGGCTCATCACGATGGCCGTGGTCACCGACAGCATCCAATTCGGCTGGGACCCAAAGGATGTCTCTCCGGAAGGAGGTCATGAGTGCGGGATCTATTTGGTTCGAAGGACGCCGGAAGGCCAGCCTGAGAAGGTTGCGACGACCTTCGACGAATTTATCCTGGATTTCTGCATGGGACCCCGGTTCTACGATTTCTTTCCGGAAGATCCCAAAGATCCTGACGACCCAGATTATCGATTCTCCAGCCCAAAGGAATCATTCAGTCCAGTTGTTCCAAGTAGGCGACGTAAGAAGAAGTAAATGTTTGCTTCGATTGGGCGGTGATAGGTCAGAATTGCGTCGGGTGGGCACTGCCCACCAATCCCGCTTGCGTTTGGACTTCAGCGACTTGGCAGCTTTGAATTGCCTGATTCGACTCGTTCGATGAGGAGTCAAGCCGTGCTAAGTGAACGCGCCATCCAGGATGGTCAGTTCATGGAGTCTATCAAAAAGGGCGATTTCAAATTCGTCAGAGAATTTCTGAAGAATGACCCCGACTCACTGTCGCGTCTCCATAAGAAGTTGCCAATCCATTCCGCATTTTTTTCGGAGGATCCAAAAATGGTTCAGCTGATGCTGGACCACGGAGCCGACCTTGAACAAACCGATTCCCGCGACGGCCTGACACCACTCCTTGCTGTGTCAAAGTATAAGAATGCGGCGAAAATGGCGAAGGTGTTGATCGCTGCCGGAGCCCGCATCGAGGCGCGCGACCGCCTGGGTCGAACACCCTTGTTTCATGCGATCATGGAGCAAACGGATTGGGCGAGAGAGGCCATCAAGGTGTTCAAACGGCACGGAGCCAAGGAGGACGTGTCTATCGCGGCGATACAGGCCGATTTGCCGAAGCTGAAGAAGTTCGTCGCGGCGGATCCAAACGCGATCCGAAATCAGCCAGTGGCCCCCCATGTCGTGCTTGGCGTCCTGGTTGGCCTCGACAACGGTTCGCAGCAGAACAAGGCGGACTGCATTGACTTCCTCTTCGCGCATGGTTTTCAGATCGCTCAAGCTGACTTCGAACCGATACTGGATTCCGCGAGGACGTCATTTTCAAAAGGCCCCCTGCTCGAGTCGCTCAAGCGCCACGCCCCTCGATGACATGAACCCGCCCGCACGAGTCGAGGATCGGTCCGCGGGAGATGGCATCACAAAATGGCAACCAACCCGTGGAAGTCATTCAAGTCCCGGTATTTTGAACCAGTCACTGCAGAGGGGCTGCGTCAGGTCGACCCACCGCGGCGCGCGACGGTGCGTCGCTGGGAGAAGGCCAATGATCTGGCTTTGCCGGATCGGTTCGTGGACTTCATCTGCTTGCTCGGACCGGGAGATTTCACCGGAACCTTCACGATTGCGGCGCCCGATAGTGCCAACGCAGGTCCTCGATGCGATCTCACGACGCTCAACTCGGACTTCCATCGTTACAACCCCGAGAGCCAGCTGCGTGAGTACCACCGTGATCCCGAGTCCGTATTGAGGATGTTTGCGTTTGGAGTCACGTTCCGCGGAGATTTCGTCGGTTGGGACACTCGTCATGTGACATCCTCCAGGCCCAGGGAGTATCGGGTGCTGCTGCTCTCTCGAGCGGCCGAGGAAACCGATGTGATCGCAGAGACGTTTGAGGAGTTCGTCAACGACTGGTGTCTGGGCAACAAGTACCTTCGGCTCAGCCCGGAGGAGCAGGAAGACCCGGAATGGGCGAAGCGCGTTTACAAGGCGGCGTACTATCTCTGAGATCTTCCGGGACGTGCCGATCGATTACTCGCCTCACTTCGACTCGTCCTTGCTTGTGCTTCGGACTCCCTCGGCATCGATGTCCTGTGTCATGACGATCAAACGACGACCCCCATTGAAAGGTCGCCGCGAGGTTCCTCCGGGAGATCGACCCAGGCATGTCGCGTTACTCCGAAGCGGTCATGGACCATTTCCAGTCTCCAAAGAACTGGGGGAAGCTGGACGCGCCGGATCGGGTCGGCGTCGCGGGTGTGCCGGGACGGAGCGGATACATGGTCTTGCAGTTGAACCTGGCGGATGGGCGGGTAAGCGAAGCGCGGTTTCAAAGCCATAGTTGTGGAGCGACGGTGGCGTCCGGGTCGGTGTTGACGGAACTGGTCTTGGGAAGAACATTGGACGAGTGCCGGGCGTTGACGGTCGATGATCTGCTCGCAGTCCTCGGCGGATTGCCGCCCGATAAAGGGCATTGCACCGGCATGGCGCTGCGGGCATTGCGACAGGCGGTCGACGAGCGGGAATAGTCTGACGGGACGAGTCGCTGACGCGATTTTCGGGGGGTCGAAGGAAACCATGGCAGGATCGGCAGCATCCCAGACCCAGCGGGGCGGGTCTTCAGAGGGGGGGCCGTGGCAGTTTCTTGCCGCGAAGCTTCCGGCGGAAGACCTGACGGCGGCGGCCAGGGCCGGGATGATTCCCGAGGCTGTCGGCTGGCCGACGGCGGCGACTGCAACGCCGCGAGCAGGCGACCCGTTCGACCGGCTGGCGCGGGCGCTGTACCGGCGCACCGACAATCACGTGTTGATTACGGGCCACAAGGGGGTCGGCAAGACAACTCTGGTGTTCGAGTTGGCGCGACGGGCGGCCGCCGGACGGATCAGCTTTTTGTCGAATCGCCGTTTTTTGTGGCTCGACGCGCGGCATGTGGGCCCTGAGGAAAGCCGGGGGTGCTTCGAGACGATCTTGATGGCGTGCGAGGGGGAACGCGACATCGTGCTCTGCCTGGACAGCATCGGATCGCTGCTGCGGCGCCCGCAAGGGGGGGACAACAAGTCTCTGCTGCGGGCGGCCACGCACCGTCCTGGACTTCAGGTCGTCGGTGTGCTCGACGCGCATGAGTATCAGGATCTCATCGGTTGCGACGCCGGCCTGGCGGAGCTTTTCACTCGCATCGAACTGGAAGAACCGGGGGAAGAAGCGACGATAGAAATCGCCCGTCGCGCCGCGATTGAATTGAGTGCAGAATATGAGTTGCCACTCAGTGAGAGCGTCGTGCGGCGCGCCATCGCATTCACCTCGAGCTATCTGCTGAACGAGAGCCATCCCGCGAAGGCGATCAAGGTGCTGCGCCGCTGTTGCGAAGACGCCGATTACGAGCGAACGCAACTGGGCCGCGAGCGAGCGGACGTCACTGAGCAGGACGTCGTTCGGACGATCTCGGGCATCACGGGGATCCCGGAGGAGACGATTTCGGGAGAAGCGGGAGGAGCGAATTTCGAAGAAGCGCTTCGATCGGTGATTGTGGGGCAGGATGAAGCGGTGCGGGAGGTGGCCAGTGAGTTGCAACTGATTAGAGCGCATTACCTTCGTGTTTTCCGGGTGGCCGGGTCTGACCGAAGGGAAGGCCCGGAATCCGCGTTCAAACCGGGCCTTCGCAAAGCCTCAGACCCGGCCACCCCTGATTCTTTTTCCGGAAA
>JADZEF010000277.1 GCA_020850695.1 Planctomycetaceae bacterium
CAGCTTCTGCATCACGCGGCGGCTGTGGGACAACCTGTTCCATCGCAAGCTCCATATGCAACTCTTCCTGGCGGCGTTTCAGGCGAGCAGCATCGTCTATACGGGGCAGGGGAAAGTCGGGTCGGAGAACGGCCAGCCGGATTGCGCGTATCAGATCTCGCAGCGGGCCGACTTCTTCGAGACACTGACCGGCCTGCAGACGACGTACCGCCGGCCGATCGTCAACAGCCGCGATGAGACGCTGTGCGGGCGCGGGCATTCGAGTTCTTATGGGTCAAGCGGCGGGTCGGGTTACGGCGGCTATTCGTCGGGCTCCGGGTCGAGCAGCAATCGCGATCGGGCGGCATCGGCGAATGCGGGCGATGCTCCGTCGCGGCTGCATGTCATCTTCTATGACGCCAACCTCGCACACGTCTCGTGCCTGCTGAAGGCCGGGACGATGCAGCTCCTCCTGGCGATGCTCGAAGCGGGGCGGCTCGATCCTTCGCTGATCCTCGACGACCCACTCGAAGCAGTCGTCGCATGGAGCCACGATCCCGATCTCAACGCGAGAGCGCGGATGGCCTCGGGCAACCTGATGACGGCCGTCGAGGCGCAGTGGAAGTTCTTCGAATGCGCACAGACGTTCCACGTGGAACGAGGCTTCGACGGCGTGGTGCCGCGAGCCGATGAGATTCTCGCCCTGTGGGGCGACACGCTGCAGAAGCTGCACGACCGCGACTTCGATGCGCTCGGGGTGCGGCTCGACTGGGTGCTCAAGCGGCAGGCGCTGTCGCGGGCGATGGCGCGTCGGCCGGACCTGACTTGGGAATCACCCGAATTGAAGCATCTCGACCTGCTCTATTCGAGCCTTGATCCCGCCGACGGGCTCTACTGGGCGTACGAGCGGGCGGGCGTGCTGGAGCGCGTGGCGAGCGACGAGCAGATCGAGCGGTTCGTGCAGCAGCCGCCGGACGACACGCGGGCCTTTACCCGGGCGCAGCTGATGCGGCTGGCGGGGCGCGACATGACGGACGACATCGATTGGGACTCGATGCGGTTCAAGGTGAAAAGTGACCGCGGGTGGCCGAGCTATCCGTCGATCGAACTCGGCGACCCGCTTGCCTGGACGGCGGCTGAAACGGCGCCAGTGTTCGCTGCGGCGGCGACGTTGGAGGAGGCGCTCTGCGGGCTGGAAGCGCTGCGCAATCCGGCCGATCAAACGACTGGCGAGGGGAGCGGCGTGCTCGCGTTGCCGGCTCCGGAAGATTCCACGGCGACCAGCGATTCGCGGAAGTGGGGTTGGTCGTGGACCGGCGGCGGAACGAACTGATTCGCCGCAACTCATCGTGCGGCGATCGCTCGCGAGTCGAAGCGAGAATCTCTTTTCGCACAAGCAGGAGTGCCCGTGCTACGTTCGGGCGGCGGGCGCCTCGGCCAGTTCGCGGAGAAGACGAAGCACCGCACGTTCCTTCGCCTTGGCTTCGACCTCGACCGTCAATCGTCGCCCGCGCCAGCACGACGGGAAGTCGTCGAGCATGATCTCGTCGTGATGACGCTCGGGACGCGGTCCGTCCCAGCCTTCGAGCGGACTGGAGATGTGGAACATCGGCTCGCGGTTCCACGTCGAGACCGCGGCGTCGGTTGCGGCTTCGACCGTCAGTCCGTCGGGCAGGCAGCGGTGGTGGTGGACGTCGTAGACGAGCGGGATGCCGAGTGTGCGGCAGAGGGGGAGAAGGTCGGCGGGGGTGTAGACCTTGTCGTCGTTCTCGAGAGTGAGCCGCTGCCGGGCGTCGTCCGAAAGACGTTCGACGTTGCGGGCGAAGGCGGCCAGCGCGGAAGTCTTATCGCCATAAGCGCCGCCGCCGTGGATGTTGATCACGTCGGCCCCGACCCAGCGGGCGACCTCGGCGTGGTACTCCAGATCCTGGAGCGACTTCTCGACGACGTCCTCGCGCGGCGAGTTCAGGACCACGTACTGGTCGGGGTGAAACGACGTCCGCAGCCGGTTCTCCGCGGCAAATCTCCCGCACTGGAGGAACGTCTCCACGATCCGGTCGGCTTCGGGCAATTCTTCGATGGAGTAACCGGCTTCGGAATGGGTCTTCACCGGCAGGATCGTGCTGCCGATGCGGAAGGCTCCGATCCCGTTCGCCGCACAGTATTGCAGGGCCGCGAGCAACGAGGCGGCGTTGGCCAGACAGAGGTTCGAGAGTTTTCGCAGCCGGTCTTCGCGCGAGAGCCGCAACAGGCTCGTTGCGGTGGTCGTGCGGAAGGCGATCGGCTGTTCCGAGAACTGGCAGCAGAGCCCGAGACGCAACGAGCTTGCCGCGAGGTCGGACGACGTGTCTCGTCGAGTGCGTCCTTTTCTAGAGTTCGTTTTCGATGCGGGTTGGGGCATGCGAAGTGCGAAACAACGTTCGAGACTCGGGGCGCGTCCCATCAGGTCTTGGGCTGCCGGCGTCGTTTCATCTCGGCCCGGAAGCTGCGCGGCGGCGGCTCGGGGAGGTCACGCTGCTTGCCCCAGCCGTTCAGAGGATTGTAGACGGCAAACCGTGGCGTCCAGCGGAGAGCGAACCGGGCGAGCCCGCCCGCCAAGCGGTAAAGCCAGGTGCGGCTGAGGACGAAGGACGCTCCCTTCATGGCCATCCGCTTCGTCCAGGGGAGGAACTTCTGCCCCGTCAGTTCGCGTCGCCACGTGAGCAGCTGGTGGTGCAGGTCGATCTTCACCGGGCAGACGTCGGTGCAAGACCCGCACAGGCTGCAGGCGTGCGGGAGCGTCTGATGTCCCTTCGGGTCGCGGGCCGTCGAGAGGATCGAACCGATCGGACCGGGGACGGTCGCCTCGTAACTGTGGCCGCCGCTGCGGCGATAGACGGGGCAGGTATTCATGCAGGCCCCGCAGCGAATGCAGTTGAGCGAGCGGCGGAAGTCGTCGCTTCCGAGGATGTCGCTGCGACCGTTGTCGACAAGAACGATGTGCAGTTCACCCCCCGGGGCCGGGCCGTGGAAGTGCGAGGAGTACGTGGTGATCGGCTGGCCGGTGGCCGAGCGGGCCAGCAGCCGCAGGAACACGCCCAGGTCTTTCGCCCGAGGAATGAGCTTCTCGATTCCCATGCAGGCGATGTGCAGCTTTGGCAGCGAGGCTCCGAGATCGGCGTTTCCTTCGTTGGTGCAGACGACAAAGCCGCCTGTTTCGGCAATCGCGAAGTTGACCCCGGTCAGCCCCGCATCGGCGTCGAGAAACTTCTGCCGCAGATGTCCGCGGGCCGCCTCGGTCAGCGCGTTCGGATCGGCGCACCCTGCTTCGGTCCCGAGCTTTTCGTGGAACAGCTCGCCCACCTCTTCCTTCCGGATATGGATGGCCGGCAGCACGATGTGGCTGGGGGGTTCGTTCCGCAGCTGGACGATGCGCTCGCCGAGGTCGGTGTCGACGACGTCGATTCCGTGCCGTTCGAGGTAGGGGTTGAGGTGGCACTCCTCAGTCAGCATCGACTTGCTTTTGACGACCTTCTTGCAGCCGTGCTTCTGCAGCAGCTTCAGGACGATTTCGTTGTGCTCGACGGCGTCGCGGGCCCAGTGGACGGTCGCGCCGAGTTTCGTCGCGTTCGCCTCGAATTGCTCAAGGTAGTCCCCCAGCCGCGAGACGGTGTGCGCCTTGATTTCTGACGCCAGTTCGCGGAGCGTCTCCCACTCGGGGATCGACCGGGCGGCGCGGTCGCGCTTCACCCGCACGAACCAGAGGGCGGCGTCGTGCCACCGGGCCCGTTCGGCGTTCTTGACGAAGAGTGCGGCTTTGGTGGGATGACCGGTGGGAGCGGTGGCGGTGCGATGCATGAGGCGGGGAAAGGCCGTCGCGGAGAGTCGTGGGAAAGACACCAGCATGACCAATTCTGATGCACCCAGGCTTCGCTGGCCATGCCAGCCGGCGAGAAAGGGTGCATTCTTCCATTGGTGGCGGTGCGTCTGATCACGGTACTCGGCTCATGCCGTCCCGCAAATCATTGTTCACCACGGAGTCGAGAATGCGGCTTCGCCGCACTCTCAATGATGAAAATGGGGTTGAGGCGGTTATGGTGGGGCGTGGCTGGTTCGCCGGGACACAGGTCGACAGTGACTGGCGCTTCGTGCCCG
>JADZEF010000278.1 GCA_020850695.1 Planctomycetaceae bacterium
AGGAGTTCCATATGGCAGTCGGCCGCATGCGACGAAAGCCTCGTCTCTTCGAGTCCTTCTTCCAAGGGGCCGAGTTACCACTCTCGTAGCCAAAAAAAGTTTGACCTTTATTGCGCAACGCTCAGTAAGTCCCATCAGCAGTACGCTTCATCTCGGCACTCGCGATCCGGATGATCTCCTTTCGTGCTGCCTCGCATAGCGTCGGCCATCGTTCGATGAGGCATTGCAGATCAACGTCATCCCATGCCAAGCCGTGCTGGGGCGACATCCCAATTCGCGTCCCAACGGTTTGTGAGTCCTGTTGCAAAGGGTTATCCTGCAAGTCGTTGAGTGCAGGGATGCTCCCGCCTTGAAAACCGAAGAGGTTGCAAGCCAACCCAGGGTTCGGATCCGTGCCGCTCCACTTCGTTTTGCTGGATTTCGCACGTCTTGCTCGGTTTGTCGCTCTCCGACGGGTCGGGGACGACTGCAGGGCATTGCCATTTGGGGACCGTTCGAAACGCGAGTAATCCCCCGATTCTCCAGTGAACTCCCACCCAGACACAAATCACGATGGACTAAGCCCTTCGCAATAATCTCTGAAAAGGGTTACCGGCGTCGGGTACCCGGGCGAAAGCCGTTTGTCCCCATGGGCGAGAGATCTGATTCGAGCCACTGAGAAGGTTATTGACACATCATAACGGCCGTCCACATAGTAGTGACGTTGCGTACAAAATGGCTATCCAACCTTTGATGCGAGTCGAACATGTGCATCTCCATAATGCTGGCGTCCGCTGCCGTGCTCGGTTCCGGGTTGAATGTCGATGATTCGACGGAATATTCCGACCCAGGCACGATGAACCAAGTTGCTCGACTGCAGATCTCCGGCCCGGAGCACCTCTCGGTCACACTGCGAAGCGGGCCGACAGTCGTGCCTGTGGGCATGAATCAGGTCTACAACATCCGCCCGGAAAACGCGGCGGTCACACTTGTCATCAGCGACCCGGATGCCGTGCCCCCAAAGCGGGAGTCTGTCCACATGAATCTCCAGCCGGGGACGATCCGGTTGGTGAAATGCACATTGGCGTACGGCCCGATCCTGGAAGGCGCGCAGGCTGCTCCCGGACCGATGCCTGGCGCTGGGGTGGCCATGTGCCCCGAACAGTTGATTTCGCAGTTGGAAATGTTGGAGCAGATGGCGGCGATCGGCGCGACCCTTCGGCGGTTGGACGTGCAGATCATCACATTCCAAGCTGAGGGAAAGGCGACTGAGCTCAACATGGCCCTTGCTCGTCAGGCAGACTTGCGCAAACAGTACGATGAATACGTGGGAGCCGTGAGAGCACTTCAGGCGGCGAAATTGTGGTTGAAAGTCGAGGGAGGAACGAAGGCAGAATCGGTTCGCAAGTCGGATCGGCCTTCTCCGGGCGGGGAAGCGGCTCCGTCGCCGGTGCCTGATGACAGGTTGCGGAAAGAGTCGAAGAATGACCTTCTCCCAGATGAACCCTCCGCTCCGTAATGTGGTCGGCGTGTCGAGATTCCATCATGGCCACTTAGCGAACCTCATGTTGCGGAAAAAGCGGACTGGGATGCTGAAAAGAGTTATCTCATCTCTCGATACGTGCAGTTCCGTCGAGCAGGAGCATCATTGCAGCCGAATTCACAACAAAACGGGAGCATAACTGACCACATCAAACGCAATGAAGGCGACCGGCAGCGCTGGTCGATCGAGGGCGGTCCATGTGCGGTTCCTTGACGTTATTCGTGGCTCTGGTTGCGGGACAAGCGGCTCCGGGTGGTCCTTACGTTCCAACCGACGGCACCCACGGGTCGCACGGGTTCATGGAATCCATGACCGGGCCGGGAGCGGGCGTCCTGGCGATTCCAGGACGCCCCGTTCTGGAGCCGCGCTGTCATGTTCCGAATGCCTTCGACCAGTTGTTCCTGCCACGTGCGATCCTGCCGGAGCCGCAGGAGCCCTGTCCTCCCGGCTGTCCCGACCGCTGCACCACTCCGATTCGCAACCCTCGGACGCTTGGTTCCAGTCCTTCCTATTCTGGGCTTCAGGACATCACACTAGGGGCTCCGCAAGGCCCCCTCGCGCCGCCGGCTTTGCCTCTGGAGCCTGAACCGTCGCCGTTTCTGTACCACGCGGTGTTCAAAGATCCGGCGCACTTTCCGCTGTGGGGCTTCGACCGCACACAAGTGAGCATTGCCCCCAACGCGGCCGTCCTCTACGAGGGGATGTCCGTCAGCCTCGCGTCAAAGCCGGGATGCTACGAGGTCCGCTTCATGATGGAAGCGCCGCGGATGCCGGTCACCGTCCGCATGCAGATTGGGATTTACCGCGGTCCGACGTTCCTCGGAACGATCACGCTGCCCCCCTTCACCGTGCAGCCCGACAACAACCGGCAGGGGTACTACGGTCTGGAAGACCTTGCGGATCAGGTCCCGACCAAGTCCTGGCAGTTCCGGCACACGGGATATTCCCATCTCCTCTTGAGAGTAACACCTAAAACTGCGGGCGAATTCTCGTTCACGCGGACAGGGACCGCCCGATTCGGCAGCTTGCCGTGAATCGGTTGTACAACGGAATCATCAGAAATCAGGGGAGCGTCCCTTCTTGGCGAAGTGCTTCGATGAAAGCTTTCAGTGCCAATTCAATCAGTCTGTTGGCCTCTTTCGCATTCGTTCCGATTGAAGCCGCTTCCCAGTCTCTCGGATCGGGGCATTCTTTGATCAGTTGTGTAAAGTGATCAAATCGGATCGTGAGGAAGACCCTACCCGTGGTTCTGCATCTGATTTGAGTTGTCGCTCCTGTTTTTCGATGAATAGCAATAATCGCACTCATGATCGGGAAGTAATCCATTGCGCGCATAAAGAAGCCTCACATCACGCCGGAACCAAAAAATTTATATTCGATAACGATCATACTTGTTTTAGTTGACGAATGTTATGGTCGAACTGCTTGAACACAGATCGCCGAGGAGTGGTGTACAAAATATCATTAATTGATCCTTTTTGCTCATTCGGTACAACCGTTACATCCGATACTTTCAGAGCGACTGCAGGAAGCGGTCTCAGTTCGCGAACGCGGCTGGAATGTGTTCTGAAAAGGACGGAACCTGATGTATCGCAGGCACTTAAATCGCACGACACTGGTGATATTGACAGGGGTTTTCGGTCTCGCGGGCGGTTGGATCGCCGCCTTGACATTTGACGACGGCTCAAGACGGTCTGCGAATGCCAAGGGTTTCCTTTCCCCGACAGATTCCGTCGACCTTCGGCCGGTTCCCGTCCAGAACGAGGCCTCGTCAATTCGACTGGCGAAGGCGGAAAACGTCTTTCCCCTCCTTCCTTTGGTTGCAGGACAAGTTGGAAATCCGATACCACAACTCGTCACAATCAACGGGGCTCTTGCTTCGTCGGGAACGACGGTCGTCCCTTTGAAAGAAGCTGTAATACAAGCGAGCAACGCTTCTCTTACTCTCGTTGTCTCGAACTTGCCAGCGCCGACGACGATGACGCATTTGTGGTGGAAGGCGGATCAAACCACGAGTACCGCAACACCATTGACGACCTCGCCGCCGGTCATCAACGTGCCGCTGAGTTCCGCGACTTTGAAACTGGCATTCGGCGTGGCCGGCCAAGAGCCTGCTCCCGCCGCGTTCGGCACATACAATGTGGCCCTTGTCCGGGAGCCGACGATCGAATCGGTGACCATTGGCGGGACCGCCGTATCGCCGAACGGCCGATTTCTTTCTGACGGGCCATCGGTCAAGGTGCGTGTGAAGGTTAGAAACGTCGACGCGAACACGATCACCTCGATCTCCTTCCCACAAAGCACGCCTCTCAAGCCTTTTGTCATCACGGATGTGACACAGGCGAGTGTTATAGACACGAGGGAATTTGACGTCACAGTGTATGAGACGGTTGTGTTGCCAACGACGGCAGTCAATTCCAAGGGAGGTGTGCAGGTCAATTCCGCCCCGTGGCCGGTGACGTTGGATCGCGAAGGAAGAATCAACAACACGCCAACGGTAGATTCGCTGTACGAAATCGTCGATTCGAGCGACAAACTCGTCACCCGGACACTGTCCTCCGCGGTTCTGCTCCGGTCTCAGGGGGCAACGATCGTCTCCAAGAGCGCTTCGCCAGACCGGAATCTGGTGATCTTTGATGGACAGCAGCTTGTCAGCAAGGGAGCAATTTCCACCACTACCAGTGCGAACGTCGCGGAGATTCGGCTGGAACCGCTGACTCCAGGCAGCCATACGCTCTCCATCCAGGATCTCTGGTCACGGGAGAGTGTTTCCGTCGGCGTCACGATGCAAGACCTGACGAGCACGATCCGCCCGATTCTCAATGCCTATGCTGATGCGGAAGGGGTTCCGTTCGTCTCGCCGGTTCCGGGACCAACGACGCAGTTGCCCGTGTATGACGGACTCCTTCGTTTGCGCGGTACGGATGTGGCGCCAGCGGGACGGTTGCACTTTCGCCTTTTTGTTCGCGCTGTGGACACCGGCGATTTCTCCGATGTTCCCGTCACTGCAAATGCTACGGTCGATGCCCAAGGTAACTGGGCGGCCAATCTGCGGTTGAGCACCGGCAATAGCTCGTACGGCAGGTTGATTGTCGCGTCGGAAGAGGGGAACCGCCTGGTGTTCGCGGTTCCCTTATCGATCCGCGGGAGCGTTGTGCCATTCCCCGCGACGGCGCCGCAGATCAAGAACGTGGGCGGGAGGGATCTGGGAGCGAACGAGACGACGGTCCGCACGTCGCTCACGAATCCGGTGATCAAGGTTTCCGCGGAGTCAATTCCCGGAATGTACGTGGCGATTCTTGACGAGACCGAAAACGTCGTCGCAGCAAAGCGAGCGGATTCCAACCTTGTTTCCCTGGAGTTAAGCAAACTCGCCGTCCAATCGTATCGGCTGACGCCGGTGTTCCTCGCGGGCAGTCGACGCAGCGCTGCCGGTCCGGCGATTACTCTGGACGTACAGACACGGGGTCCGCGGGTGGTGGGATTGATTCCGCCAAACTTCGGAACCGCTCCGGGTGTCCAGACTCTGGAGATTCGGTTCAATCCGGAGAATCCACTCGCATTCGACGCGGCGAAGGCCGCGTCCCAGTTCTTCCTGATCCCGAGCCGCGGAACCGGCCTCTTCAATCGCGGCGAACAGCCGCTGGCTTTGGCGTCGGGCGCCATTCGCTTTGACCCGACACTGAACTCCGTCTTCCTCACTCATGCGAATCTGCCCGCCGACATCTATCAACTTGTCATACGAAGTGGTACGGAAGGTGTTAAAGACGCGTTCGGAAATCCACTTGAAGGCGTCGAGGGAAAGCCCAATACGGATTTCGTCGCTGTGATTGGAAAACCGGTGGAGGTGACACCCGCGGAAGGCGGCAGTCTCCCCCCCAGCGTCCGCCGTGGACTCGCGGGACGTTCTGGTGATTACGTCGCGTTCAAGGAATACGAACCCCGTCGGACGCTCCTTTCCAATTTCAATCCGTCGGACAAGGTCGTGACGCGGGTTGCACGCCTCTATTACTTTCGTGATGCCCATCGCGTAGCGCAGATCATCAACCGCAAGGCCCAGTCTTACAATCGCCAGTCTGTCGATACGTTGCGTCTGCTGGCGGATAAGACGGCCCGGGCCGCGGAAGCCCTGACCGACCAGCGGCAAGCGGCCGAACGCAGCGCCGCTCAAGCGGCGCAGGATGCCCGCGGCGCCGAAGGGCAGCTTCAGGACTTCCAGAATGCGTTGATCCGTGCCCGCGATCAATTGACGTTTATTGACCGCCAAATTGTTCTCGCCACCACCGAGGAACAAAAGAAAGCCCTGCAACCCGATCGAGAAAGGGCTGCAGGGCAAGTGACCCTGTCCGAGCAGCGCGTCAACGCCGCCCTGACGGGAGTCCAGGCTGCCCGCACCCAGGAACTCAAGACGCGCGAAGAGTCGTTGTCTTTCGAAGCGCGGGAAACCCGTTCATACGAAGACGCATTCCGCCGGGGCGTGTCCGCCGAGACGGCAGACGTGGATACGTATGCGGCCGGCGTTCCCCGATCGGACGATCCTGTCGAACAGGTTTCGGTCTCGGTGATTGGCGAAGGAGTCATCCAGCTGCGGGGCCCCCTCAAGGGGGTCAACGTCATCCGCACGATGATCAATGAAATCGATGCCCCGGTCGGTCAGGTTCGAATTGGCATCCACACGGTCCAGGTGAACGGAGAGCGTGGTGACCGGATGGAGCCGGTGGTGATGCGGATTCAACGCTATATCGATCACTCGAAGTTCCTGACCGTCCAGTCCGCTCAGATGTTGCGGAACGCGGTCGTCACCATCGCCAGCCAGCGGGCGGAGGCGATTGCCGGCGAGTGCGTCGGAGTTTCTCAGTCGGAACGGGATCGCAAATATCTCGAATCTTTCTTCGGCCGCGAGTTCATCGCCGAACTGGTCGAGCTCGATTCGGAATTCCTGCATACGGGAAACAAGCTCCTCTCGCTCCATTCGATGGATACGACCAGCCTCGCTTCGGCATTGTTCCTCCTGGCGCTCGCGAAGAACGACGTCCGGATGGAGATCCTTCAGGAATTCGACCGCCGCGTCCGCTTCCAGCTTCCGTGCGACGAGAGCGAGTATTTCGCGGCTTCGGGAGCCGAGTACAAGTTCGGGCCGCCGTGCCACAAGAAGGAATTCCAGTTCTTCGCACAGAACGGGAAATTCGTTTCATTCCGCGGGTTCTTCAACGCGCAGGTCGAGGGATCCGAGACGATCAATCCGCTGCAGCGAGAGTTCATCCGGCTGGCGCAGATCTTCAAGAGCCGGCTGGTGACCGAGATCGAGTGGCAACAGCGGGTGACCGAGCGGTCGGTCATTGAAGAGAGGCTGGGAGACTACCTCACACAACTGAACGCCGTATTTGACAAGGAGAGGAAGGCTGATGAAGAGTTGGAGGCGAGGTTCCGGGCACGGCGCGAGGAGCAAATCAAGGTGCTTGCGACGTCGCGTCAGCTCGCCCAATATCTGGAATCGACTCGTTCAGTGTCCGCTGCGGCCGCAGCCGAATTGAGATCGGCTGAGCAGTCTCTCAGTCGTGCGCTTGAGGATGCGATTATTCAATTGATCAAGAATATGGCAGAGACACCTAACTTCGTCGGGGCGGGTGAAATCGACGCCGAGCCCTTCGTCCACCAACTCCGGCTCGCACTCCGATGTTGGGATCCCGAGGAAATCTTTCGCGCCCTTGAGACCATCAAAAATGGGGTTCTTGATACGATCATCGCCAAACTGAATAGAGCTGATGTAAAGGACAAGAAGGACAAGATCGAATTCTTCAACGAGGCGAAACTTGACACTGTCGTTCTGGCAGTTGAGGTTTTGCGAAATCGTTCGGTGACATTTGAACTCTTGCCCAAAGAGAGCGGCAGGCTTGCCATATTGGCGAACGCCGAAGGCGAACGCGAAGCGATCTCCATTGCCACCGACACGCTTCGGACATCGATCACGCAACTTCGCGAAATTCGGAAAAAACTGGATTTCCTGGCGGGCGTGCGTGCAGCGGATAAGAAACTGGAACTGGTGCTCACAACGCAGGCCGATCCGAACGAGTTGCTGCCGAATGCCATCCGCATCGTTGCATTGTATAAGCATTATCTCGCGGTTTGCGCTTCTTTCGAAGAAGCGTTACGTTGCACCGAGTTCTCCGTCAGAAAGGTGGCAAGCGGCCTCTCTGACGACACCGCCGATGTCGCCGGATTGCATCGAATCTGGCTGGAGAACCAGGAATGTCATCAACGTGTCCAATTGGAAACGACTGATGAAGTTCTGGGTACCACAATCCGTGCGGTCGGCCAGTCGTTCCTAGTACTGCTGGAATCCGACTTGCGGCTCAAATTCGCCAAAGACTTGGCCCTCAACTCCCGCCGGCCGCTCGACCATAAGAAGTTCCTCGACATGCTGATCGACGACGTCGAGGACAAGTACATCGAGCTGCTGGAAGGGACGCGGGCTCATACGGCCAACGTCGACAACTATCTGTCGCGGCTCGGGACGGCCCTCGAGGACGACTTCAACACGCAGTTTTATCAACCGGCATTCCGTGCTCTGCGCGAGACCAGCCGCTACTGGGACGTGCAGTTCGGCCAGATCGAGCACACCAGCATCCTCACGAATAACCGAACCTTCGCAAAAGTATCTCCCCAGGCGGTCATGGAATTCGACTTGCCGAAGCGGGGCCTTCTCATGCAGGAGGCGTTCGAGGCCGCCGCCGCCGCATACCAGGATTACGGCGCCCTGATGGGGGATCCGAATTTCCTCACGCTGACCAAGATGTATTCTGGCCAGCCGACGTCCGCCCCGTTCCTTGGCGCGCCGAATCCAATGGTGCGGGACGTGCTGCCCGGACTTCCGTCGAGCACGGATGAAAAGCTGCTTGTCCAGGCGCCGTCGGGGCGTCCCGACTTCGCGTCGCAGCTCGAAGGGCTCGTGCCTGATCCGGCGATCTACAAGTTCGAGACGGGGACGGGGTTCGAGATCCGTCCCGTGATCCAGCCGGACGGCCAGGCGGTGGTGTTCCACCTCCAGTACATGTATACGACAAACGTCCGGGAGCCGGTGCGCGGGGACGAGAAGCACCTCGGGCGGATCAAGCGGCACTTCATCGACACCGACGTGCAACTCGGCAACTACGAGTTGCGGGAGGTTTCGCGATATCAGGTGGCCCTGAAGGCGTCGCGGACGGCCCGCGGGGTTCCGCTCCTCGAGGACCTGCCGGCCCTGGGCGTACTGTTCCGTCCGCTGCCGCAACAGGAATCGTCGCTTCAGGAGAACATCATCCTCGCGCAGTCGGCGATCTTTCCGACGCTGTTCGACCTGATGGGATTGCGGTGGGCGCCGGCGGTGGCCGACCTCGACACGCTCCGGCTCAAGGAACTGGAATTCGTGACGCGGGGCCGGCAGAAGACGGTCCGCGACCGGGTGTTTGACTACTCGACGCATCAGGTCGACACGTTCCTCCGCGTTCCGCCGTCGGAGCGTCGTCCCGACCTCTACCGGACGCAGGAGACGATTCCGTCGGTCCACCCGAACGGGTACTCGGGGCCGGGGTTGAACCTGCGCGACAGCCAGCTGCAGGAAGGCTACGACATCCAGCGGTTCAGCCAGCCGCCGCGTTACACGCCGGGCGCTTCCGAGCCGTTCGTTCCGTCAACCATCCCGTCGGGTCCCCCGCTGGAGGGGATTCCCGGGCCGCCCACGGGAGCCGTCCCGCTGATGCGGACGGGAGAGAAGCTGCGTCCGCCGGTTCGCTCGACACGGCAGAAGGCCGCAGCCGACGGAGAAACGTCGTCGTATCGGTCGGCGTTCCATATCGAGGAACCCGCGGCCGGATCGGTTCAACCGGGACGGGTCTCGCTGGTGTCGGGCGAAGCGGAAGTCGCGGGAACCTCTCGTCGGAACCCGGCCGCAGAGTCTTCGGTCGGCGGAAGCGGACGACGAAGCCTCTGGCCGTCGAAGTCTCCCGGGACGCCGCCGAAAATCGTCTCTCCGTCCCGATCCCGTGCGCTGGATATGCGGAAAAATGCCGGGGATGAATCGACTCCTTCGCGATCGGCGGAAGGCCGCGCGACCGGTGAGAAATCTCGGTGGACGGACCGGATTCCGCTCCTGAAGAAAACACGCGAATGATCCTCGTTCTCCCGATCTCTCCCCGCGAAAGGAGTCGAGAATGCGTCGCACTGTTTTCCTGTTGGCCGTTCTGAGCGTGGCGGCCACCTGCCTGGCCGGCGACCTGCTTCACCGTCGGACGAAGACGATCCGGGTCTGCACCATCCCGCCGTATGGCTACGACTACCGTCCGGCGTCTCTGCCGGTGTATGAGATCTCCGAAACGGCTGTATTCCTGACCGCCGAGATCGGTCCGATCCGCGTTCCTCCGGACCCCACCGCTCCCTCAGTTCCGCCCGCTCCTCCAGTTCCCCCGGGGGCGAAGGTGGTCGTTGTCGCGCCGACACCGGCCGTGCCGCTACCCGGGTTGCCGCGTCCCCTGCCCCTTCGTGCCAAATCATTCCAGTTTGAAACTCGCGCCCTGCAGATCGATCATTGCCTGGTTTCGAACATCGTTCTGACACTGCGCGAGGATGGGGTGTGGTTCGCCAGCTTCCGGGCCGAGCAGAATCCGGCGCTCGTCCCGGTGGAGGTGCGGCCGCAGGCCGAGCGATTCGTCAGAAACCGGTTCCGTTTGAGATTCCATCCGGTCGCGCTGTCTCCGCTTCCCGCCGATCCGAATCTGCGCGGGCTGGCTCCGCCGCAGCCCGTTGACATCGAGGTTCCGCCGGTGTGGGTGGAAAAAGGGGACGTCCAGACGCTGCAACTGACGCACCAGCTGCCGGCCGTGCGCGAATACTTTGATTCCATCGAACGCGTCCAGGTTGAATTCCGGTACGAATAACGTCCATTCCACGGAGGCAGGGATGCTTCGAATTCCAGGGATTGCCGCGGCATTCCTCGTCGCCGTTGCGGCCTCGCGGGGAACCGGATCGGTCATGGCGTCCGACGCGCCGATCGTCTCTCCGTCGGACGAACTGCAAGTGCTTGACCCGCGCGTCGATTCGGAGGGGAAGCCCCGTGCCGTGATCGAGCCCACGCCGGGAGGACCCGTCGTCACGATTCCGCCAACGATCATCGTTCATCGCTACTATTACACGGGCGACCGCAAGTTCCAGGGGCCGACACTGCCGGGAGGCCCGACGATTCTGGTCGTCCACCATCCGCGCACCGGCGAGCAGCTCAACCTGACTGTGCAGATGTTGCCCGGGGCGCCACGCATTGAATACTCACGTAACGAGATCACCTACGATTTCGGCCGTCGCAAGATGACCGTCGATTTCGGACGCGCACCCCGGTTGTTCTGCGGCGAGCGCGATCCGGACGTTTCGTACCACTGCAGCACAGCGAAAAGCTTCCACCCGAATGACACGCCTCCTCCGGGACCGTGTCACCAGCTGCTGAAAGACACCGTGCGTATCACGGGGGGGGCCGCCATCAGCGGAGTGAATCTGCTCCCCGGCGGCACGATCATCACCGAGCCGCTCTTGAATCTGCGGGAGAAAAAAGCCCAAAAAGGCCTCACTCCCGGAATCGATCGCGGCCTGGAGAATTCGATTCGGACAATTCGCTAGTTTGCACCAACTTGCAGCAGGCGCTGCATCGAGTGTGAGAAACCCGTGGAATCACAATGAAAATCCGGCAACGGTAGAATTCAATCAGTTCACGGAAGAGCTGAATTGGTTTCCGTTTAGCCGCCTTCGTTCGGGTAGCTCGGGGCGAAAAGGGTCGCAGACACCAGTGGTGTCACCCCGTTCGCATGCGTGAGAGTGCGAGTTCCACGATCACACTGCGAGTTGATGCAGGCAATCTGCCCCATGCCCGAATGACCTGCTGCAAGTCGGCGTCATCCGCTGCCATGCACGGACAGTTGGTTGTCCCAAAATGCGCCTCATCGCCCCCCAGGTTTTCGCCGCAACCGCAGGTAGGAACGGTGATTCCCGCGGAATCGCAACCGGTCTTGAAAACCGGAAGGGATTCACGTCCCTCGCGGGTTCAAATCCCGCCCTCTCCGCTTGGCAACGAGATGCAGATTGATGCGACTTGGCGCGAGGAGCCCCGTTTTTCCCGGAGCTTTTCGCGTTTCTTATCCTCGTTACGATCATCCTCGCGTCGGGGGGTCTTCGGTGCAATCCGGCGCGATCCGCAACGGGCTCGATGCGAGGCGTCCGGCACCATTTTCGGCACCCCGACTGGCCTGCCCCTGTAGTGCGTACCAGTCGTTATGAGAGGATCGGTGATTGGGGCGTGTGCTGCGGCTGGCGTGAGGCCCCCGACCGCTCGGAAGCGGCAGCACAC
>JADZEF010000279.1 GCA_020850695.1 Planctomycetaceae bacterium
CGGGACCGCCCGGTCCACCACGTCCCGCCTGTTGAGGGCCCCGCGGGCCGCGTTCTTCGCGACCTCCAGGCTCTCGCCGACCATCCGGACGCTGTCCCCGCTGTCCTTCGGGTCGACGGCCATTGGGGCCGCGCGCCTCGGGTCGTCGCTCTGCGGCGGGTCCGCCGGGGCCCGTTCCGAAATTTCCCGGAAGTCCGCCGGGGCCGCCGCCTGGACCGCCAATGAAAAAGCCGCCCCCCATCATCGGGCCGCCCCCTGCATGGAACGTCTCGTTCATGTCGTGCGGGATGACGTGAAACCTGCCTTTGTCGTCCTGGAACAGGCTGTAATCGCTGGCCCGCGTCCAGTACCCATCCTCGTTGACCAGAGCACAGTCGAGCGCGAGAAACCAGAGGACGCCCTCAATGTCGAGGATCGGATCGAGCGCTTTCTCGAGTTCTTCGGCCGGCGTCTCCTTCAGCGTCTTGCAGAGCGCGATCAGCGCCTTCCATGCCTTGTCGCCGTCGTCGGTCTTCATCTCGAACGTCCGCTTATAGTCGTCGACGTTGTCGCCGATGTACTCGAGCCCGCCGCGACCGCCCGGACGACCGGGAACCTTCCAGCGAGTTCCCTTCGCGCTCGGAAAGTTCTCCTTGAGGAATGTCTTGTCGAACTGTTGCGCGTTGACATAGACGCCCCAGTTCTCGCCGTTGATGACGACCTTGACGAGGTTCACCTTCGGGGCAGGAATGAACTGCCGGGCAATGTGAGAGAAGAGGACCGAGTGCAGGAACGACGGGTCGCCGTTGGAATTCAGCAAATTGAGAGTCTTGTACCCGAGCAACCGCTGGTCCTCGTCCATGAAGTCGAGCGAAACGTTGAGCGAGCGCTTCGATCCTTCCGGCACCATGCCGAAAGACGAAGCGCCACGGAAATGAACGCCGACGTTCGGATAGGTTCTGCCGTCCACCATCAGCGTGGCGGGCATCTCGACGTCCGACCCTTTGAAGTCGGCCATCTCCTTCTCCCAGTCGGATCCGTCGAAGGTGAGGAACAGCGTGCGGAGCGTTTGGGGGTCGTAAAGCGGGATATCCGCGTCGACGGCCTTGACCTGGTTGGGCGAGACTTTCGCGCCCGGCTTGCCCGGCTCGCGTCCCCCCGGGCCTCCCGGACCGCCGGGTCCTCCGCCGGGTCCTCCGCCGGGACCTCCGGGACCTCGCCCGCGCGGGCCTCCTCGGCCGCCGCCGGCAGCCATCGATTCGCGGGCCGCTTTCCGTTCCTCAGCATTCAACCGGCCGTCGCCATCCTTGTCGAACTTCTCGACCAGCTTCCGTTCGCCGCCAGGACCTCCGGGGCCGCCTGGTCCACCAGGGCCGAAGCGGAACATGTTCCCGAATCCGTCGGGAAACTCGAAGGCGGGACCCGTCAGCTCGCTCCACTCGGTCTTCTGGCTGTCGCTCAGCAACGCGACCACTTCCTGCTGCGACCGCTTCTGATCGGCCGGGCCAGGAGGTGGGAACCCGCCGGATGATGACTCCACGATGTCGCGTATCTTTTCCTTCTGGACGTCGGTCAACTTGAGTCTGGCGACCACGTCATCGCGCTGGAACACGGCGGCTCCCTCGCGCTGCAACCGCAACTGGGCCAGCCGCGTGTTCTGCTTCGCATCAAGCACTTTGGCGACTTTCTCCTCGGTTCGCCTGCTGATCTCTTCGCCGCGCTTTCGCATCGCGGAGAACCGTTTTCCACGCTCTTCTTCGGAGAGATCCTGAAGGTCCGGGAAGTTGATTCGGCCCATCCCCTCGCGGAATTCGTCGTGCATCGCGTCGAGGAGGTCGTCGAGCGACTGCGCCTGTGTGTCCTTGATCCCCAGTTCCTTTCGGACTTCGGGGCTTCCCAACAGCATCGCTGTGGGCGACAGTCCCGCCGGACCGCGGCCGAAACCGGGACCGCCGAATCCTGGTCCTCCAAACTCTGGAGGGCCGCCCGGGCCACGTTGTTGAGCGTCCGCCGTGACGCCGGTCAACGCCAGGACCACGCTGCCGATCGCCAAAACTCGTCGCATCGTCCCTCTCCCTGAGGAGTGACCTGACTGTTCACGACCGACGCGAGATGCATCGGAGGATTTGACTTTCACCCGTTCCCCAATCGCCGAGTGGCCGGCGCAATACGAATGAAGTCCCGAGCGCCACATGAGAAATCACTGGGGATCGCAAAGCCTCGATTCCCGGCTACTCGGACCTGCTCTCTGCCCTTTCACGATGACACACTCGGGAAATGGAGCCCCTACGCGGCTTCCATCCGCAGTTCGACGTTCTGCACCCCTTCGATCTGGTTCAACTCGGTGACCAGCGACGGCGCACTGCTGGATTCCTTCAACTGGACCGCATACGTCACATCAATCGCCGCCCCTTGCCGTGCGGTGGCCGCTTCAGTCACGCGGCAGGATTCGGTATGTCGCGTGAAGACTGGATTCAGCGCGTCCTCGGGAGCATGTCCAAGGCCAAGCCGGACCACGACCGTTCCGGACGTCATCGCTGTCCCGGATGAATTCGCCGCTCGTTCCGGAGAAATCCACTCCAGGAGAAACGCCGCGACGGCGACCACAGGGATTCCAATCGTCGGGACGAGAAGGTGTCCTGATCCCGCCCCCATGCCGACGATGACCGCGAAGATGACGAACGCCGTGTCGCGTGTGTCGTCCACCACCGTGCGGAAACGAACGATCGAGAGGGCGCCGACCAGACCGAACGCCCGGGCCACGCTGTCGCCGATGACCACCGACACCATGGCCGTCAGGACGCAAAGCAGCACCAGCGTGGTGGCCAGCGCCGCACCGTCCGCCTTGCCTCGGCCGTGCGACAACCGATAGACGGCCGCCACCAAACTCCCGAAAAAGAGCGCAAGCAACAGCCGAACCACCAGCACGCTCGCGTGGTGCGTCGTCTCCAACGGAATGGCGTCGTCCAGCCACTCAGGCATCGGACTCCCCCCGTTGTTCGAAGGGGACCGACTCCGGCCAGCCCCATCCTTCCTTGGGCATCTTCATGACACCGGCCGCGGCAAGGCAGCGGCGATACTTGGAAACACCACACGGGGCGAGACGCTGCGACTGCACCACTGACTTCATCAGTCCGGGCATGGCTCCGTGAAACTTGAATTCGCAGATCACTTCACCGACACAGACCTCCGATCCGCCGAAGAAGGGATCGACGTTCCAATCGTGCGTTGGAAGGCCTCGCACGTCGCGGTCGAACGTTACACGCAAAGGGCTTTCCGCTGTGGCGCCGAAGTAGGCGGTCCGCAGGTAATGAACGCGGCAGGCCGGGCGCAGCTCGTGCTGGACGACCAACTCTTCAAACCAGCGTCCGGACCACGCTGATTCGCCCCCCACGTCCTGGAATCGATTCAGTTCGAGTTCATCGATCACCGATCGCCGCTTGCGGACACGCTCGCCTCGCTTGTGCTTGCGTTCGATGAAGATTTGTCGGCTCTCGCTGTATCGCCGCAACCGGAGCTTGCGGCGGGCATGTCGGCCCACTCGATGGAAGACGTCGAATGCCGGCGTGTCACAGTACAGGGTCGTCGTGCGGTACGCGTTGTCAAGAGTGGGGTCGGCGTGGGGATCGAGCGAGAGGTGCCGGGAGAGGATCGTTTCCACGTCGCGGGCTCGGGACTCGCTGAGCAGGAACTTCATCTCATACGCACGCGGTTGACCCCGAGTCCACGCCCTCAACGAAGGAGATTCGGAAGGCGGCGTGTCGGGCATGGGAACGACGGCAAGAGGCATGAGGTCAGGCATCCGCTGAAATCGACCCGAAGTGAGTTCGATACAGGGAGAGTATCCGTGGACCGTCGCATGCCGTCGCGCGGCTTTCAGAACTCAGGTGCCATTAAGGCTGGCATTGCCAATCATGGGCGGGGAGGCCGTCCCATCCTATCATCCCAACCGGCAAACGGTTTTCCGATCAGCTCATTCCACCTCCGCACCTGTTCTTCTGTGAGGAGCTTCAACACCTTCTCGACTGATTCCTTGCGGTTCATGCGGATTCGAAATCCCACGTCGCGCGGACCAGGGCCGCCGTGTCCCGGGCCCCCGGGGCTGCCCGGGCCTCCGGCGCGGCGCTCGGGCCTGAACCCGTCCAAGGGCTCAATCCATTTCTCGTTGTCGCCGTCGCGCAGGCCTCGGTCGTCATGGGGCGGTGGGATCGGGCCGAACGGTCCTGGCGGTCCCGGAGGCCGCCCTCGGTTCTCGCCATGCGGCGGGGGCGGGCGCGGCCCGCCGGGCGCTCGCGGTGCGAAGGCGAAAATGTCCGACTCAATCTCGCGAATGGCGAGCCGCTGCTCCGGAGTCAGCTGCAAGGCCTGCACGATCTCCGGCTCCTTGAAGGCGAAGAGCCCCTGTGTCTGGATCGAAATCTGCCGCAGGCGCCGCCACTGGGCGTCGGTCAGGATCAGCGACAGCTTCTGCTCGCGTTCTTCCGCGATTTCCACGTAGCGGCGCCGCCGCGAATCGGATCCCCGCGTCTCGCGCGAGACGCGGTCGCGCTCGTCGCGCGAATTCCGCAGAATCTCTTTCAGGACTTCACGCGTGTCTTCAGGAAAACCCAGGTCATCCAGAACTTGAGCGTTGCTCAGCAGGTCCATCTGCATTTCGCGCTGCAGCACGGTCAGTTCGCGGAGGATACCCCGCACGCGTTCCTGCACGGCGGCCAGTTCCGCCTGCGACTCGGGATCTCCTTCGTGCTGGTCGATGAAATCCTGGTAGAAGCCGACGGCGGTTTCGAGCAGACGTTTGCGCGTTCCCTGGACCATCGGAACATCGGCCAGTTCTTCCTCGCTCATCTGGATGAGCAGATCAACGGCCTGGCGAGCCTGCTGGAAGCGCTCGCCGGCTTCATTGGCCCTCAATTGCTCGCGAACGAGGGCCTCGGCGGTGCGTGACTGCTCACGGGCGATCATTCGGTTGCTGATCGACATGCCGAGGGTGATCACGACCAGGACGATGCCTGCTGCCACGACGATCGACGGATGCCGCCGGGACCATTTTCGCAGCCGGTCCATCAGCGACGGGCGCCGCGCCTGTATGGGCTGGTTATCCAGAAAACGCTGGACGTCGGCCGCGAATTCCGCCGCGGTGGCATACCGCTCGACGCGGTTCTTGCTCATCGCCTTGAGGACGATGGTTTCGAGCTCGACCGGAATTGCCGGATTGACCTGCCGGGGCAGGCGGGGCTCCTTGTGAACGATCTGGTAGAGGAGTTCCTGCCGGGTCTCTCCTTCGAAGGCCGGTTCGAGAGTCAGGAGTTCGTAGAACGTCGCCCCAAGGGAATAGATGTCGGTGCGGGCATCGAGAGCGGCCCGCTGTCCGGCTGTCTGCTCGGGGCTCATGTAGCGGAACGTGCCGAGGATGTCGCCGGACCGCGTGAGGCCGTTGTCGGCCTGAAGCTGGGCGAGCCCGAAGTCCGTCACCCAGAGGTTGCCGGCCGAATTCACCAGCAGGTTGGCCGGCTTGACGTCGCGATGGATGACGCCAAGTTGATGGGCGTGGTCGAGCGCTTCGGCGGCCTGCACGATCAGGCGGGCGACTCGGCGGAAGTACTGCGGGCTGCGAAGGGAACATCCCGAAGTGAGCGATGCGGTGACGTCCGCCGTGGATTGCATCGCCGCACCGGGGGCAACCTTCGTCGCGATCGGGGAGGGACCGCCTGCGTGTCCTGAGCGCTTCGGATGATCGGCAACGCTCTCGTCTCCTCCGAGGATGTCTGAGCTGGGGCTGGCCGCGGAGTTCGATTCGCCGGCGAGTCCGGCCTGAGACCGCAGCTGACGCACAACGGCGGCCAGCGAATGCCCTTCGATCAGCTGCATCGCGTAGAAGTGGACGCCGCGCTCGCACCCGACCGCATAGACGGGGACGATGTGCGTGTGGTGCAGCAGCGCCGCGGCCTGGGCTTCGTTCTTGAACCGCTGCAGTTGGCGCGCGTCGAACGTCGCCGCGAAGGGAAGGACCTTCAGCGCCACCCGCCGGCCGAGCGACATCTGCACGGCTTCGTAGACAATGCCCATCCCGCCTCGGGCGAGTTCGCGAATGATCTGAAAGTCGCCAAGCGGCTCATGCAGGTTCCGAGGACTGCGCGGCGCGTCGGCCGGTGGTCCGCCAGCGGACGGGGAAGGCTGCCGGGCGGGGATGTTCGTCCGAACGATGTCGAGTCCGCCGAGACACAGTGCGACGGCTGCGGAAATCTCCGGGTAGCGAGAGATGTATTCCTCGCGGTCCGGCACGCGGCCTTGCTCGATCGCGGCAAGATAATCCTGCAGAACTTCGAGAATCCGCGGATCCTCCGGAAGGTCGTCCTCCGGAAGATCATCGTTCGAAAAGTTCGATGCGGAGTCGCCGTCGCTTGGAATACTGTCGGGGTCGATCATGGTTTATCTAGGATCGGCGTTCTGCCTGTCAGGTGACGTCAACCCATTCACAAGGCAAATCGTTGATAATCGCTGGAAACTTTGGACTTCGAGTCGCTGAATTGCGGCCGTATCGGAAACTATAGTGGGGCATTGCGTTTCGCCATCAACCGGGGGGCATCAATTGTCGAAGTCGCGCCAGGGCGCGCATCCACAACTTCTGAACGCTGTCGAGCGTGCGGTTCATGCGGGTCGCCACTTCCGGGAACGTCAACTCTTCCAGGTGCCGAAGGATGATGACTTCGCGGTAGTCGTCGGGGAGACGGGCGAGGGCGTCGGCCAGGAGCAATCCTTGTTCGCGCTTGACGGCCTGCTCGCTCGGCGTGCTTTGAAAAGCGATCATTCCGCCGTCGATCGCCCGGGATGATTGATCGAGATCGACTTCGATCTCCCGTTCGCGACGGACATCTCGCCCCTGTGTCTTGAGATACCGTCTCAAAAGAAGTGAGACGCGGATGGCGAGAATGCCCCGCAACCACGCGGAAAACTCGGACGGAGTCGTCCCGCGAAACCGGTCGATGTTGCGGTAAGCTTCGAGGAACGTTTCCTGGACCACGTCGGCGACGTCGACCTTGGTCTGCAGGCGCCGCCCGATCTCGACGCGGGCCAGAAGTTCGAGCCACGGACGGTACGACTCGAGCAACGCCCCGCGGGCGGTCTCTCCGCCGGCCAATGCTGCGTCCAGCAGGCTTCTCGAATCGGATGTCATACCTCATTCCGTGAAATCGCAGAATTCTTTCAACAAGGTATCCGAAGTCGATCCAAAACCGCCGCACAAATTTCGCTAATTTTGAGCTTCTCTCAATGTTCCCTTCACGGGTTCAGGCTGGTCGATGGGCCGCTACTCGATGGATGCTCTGGATTGGTTGGCTGGCGAGGTGGACGGGGAGGTGCCGACCTCCATTCTGTCCTGGGTTGACGATGGGACGCTTCGAGTGCAAAGTCGCTCCATCACCTGCATTCAAATGCTCGTCGAGGGTTAGCCATGTTCCGCGCAGCCTTGGCATTGTGGCATCAACGTCTTGTCCTGGGACTTCTGGCGGTCATCAGTTCGGGCTGGCCTCTCGCGGCCATGGCCCAGCAGGCACCTGAGCAGGAGGCCGAAAAGAAAGCCGCCGTGAAGAAAGCGGCCGAAAAGAAGTCTGAATTGCTCAAGGCTTTCGCCGAGGAATTCGTGGAAATCACCCCGGGAAAGGGAGACTTTCCTAAATCATTCACGATGGGCTCGTCCGACGGGCCGAAGTCGGAGCAACCGGCCCATGAGGTGACCTTGAGCCATCCCTTCTTCATGGCGAAATACGAAGTCCCGCAAGCGCTCTATCAGGCCGTGATGCGCTCGAACCCCAGCGTGTGGGGTGGCCCGCGAAACTCGGTCGAGATGATGACGTGGCGCGAGGCCGTCCTGTTCTGCCGCGAGGCGACTGCGGCCATGCGAGGGGCAAAGCTCATCGCAGAGGATGAAGTGATTCGCCTCCCGACTGAAGCCGAGTGGGAGTACTGCTGCCGGGCGGGGACGAAAACCTCCTACAGCTTCGGAGACTCGGCGCAGGGGCCGAACGACGACGGGGTGAAGGCGAGCCTGCTGAACGTTTATGGATGGCATACGGGCAACGCGGCCGGGAACGATCCCCCCGTCGGCGCCCTGAAGCCCAATGCGTGGGGGTTGTACGACTTCCATGGCTACCTGTGGGAGTACGTCGCCGACGCCTGGCACGGCGACTACGCCGATGCACCGACGGACGGCTCCTCCTGGGAGGACAAAGCCGCCGGCCCCTCGCCGCAGCGCGTCATCCGCGGCGGCTCGTGGCGCGACCGTTACGACTCGTTGCGGTCGTCGACAAGGGCGGCAATTCCCGATCACACCCGCAGCGACGCGATCGGCTTTCGATGCGTGAAGTCGAAACTCGTGAAATAGACACTCACGAGCGAAGACGGAACCACGCTCGTTCCTGCCAGAATATCACGGGATCCCGGCTTCGCGTTATTTCGCTGGACGATCGTCGCTCGGCGGGGCGAACTTCGAAAGGTCGATCCCCCCTTTATTTTCCATTTCGAGCAGCTTGATGCGTTCTTCCATGCGGAGCAGCCGCTGCTCGACCGCGGGATGGAGGATCGGGCCGGTGGGGCGGGGAGTCGCACGGGGTACGGCCGGATAGCCCAACTGCCGCTGAAGGGCGGCGAACATGTAGAGCGGGTCGCGCCCCTTATTGGCCTTGGCAATGCGGCCTTCCTGCGAGCCGAAAAAAATCGGGTAGGAGGCCTGCCACTCGGGTTCGCCGCGACGGCGGCGGTCGAGGACGTACTGCTCGGAGCGGTAGTAGATCAGGTCCGTGAACTCGGTCGTTCCGAGCTTCATTCGAATACGCCGGATCCACTCCCTCCACTCGGCGTTGTAGAAGGGGTCGTCCGACATCGCCAGCATGCCGTAGTCGTAACCCAGCCGGTTTCGCGCGAGGCATTCGAACTGGTAGACAAAAAGCCCCGCAGCCGTGGGATTCGCCGCCCGGTATTCGGCCTCCTTCGCGAGAATGTCGAGCGCGATCTTCTGATCGAACTTCGACCTCTCCTCCTCGGCCTTCGACATGACGTAGGTCTGGAACGGGGCGAAGTAGTGCCCGAGGCGCTTCATTCCGTCGCTGATGCGGCCGGTCAACATGATCTCGCCGCGAAGGAACTCAATCGCCATTGGCAGCCGAGTCGTCGCGAGGATCTCCTCGTGAATGGCCGACAGGATTTCCTGGGCGGGAACGTTCGCTTCCAGCCGCTCGCGATAGACGCGGAAGAAATACGCCTGCTCGATGTATTCTTCGCGGTCGAGCATGGGGGAGGGAATGCGGAGTGCGAAAGGGTGTGAAGGGGTGCGAAAAGGTGTGAAGTGGCAGGAAAGGCGACGAAACAACGAGTGAGGTCGCGAAGTATCGGAAGGTCACCATTTTGTGATGACGACTTTCCTGCCCTCTGCCACCTCTTTACACGCCTTGGCACCCTGGCTGTCTCCCGGATTATATCGCTTGTGTTTCCCTCGGGGATCGACTCAACTGCAAGTTGTTCCCGGTTCTCTCCCCGCGGGCGGACGCCGCATGAGTTTTGACGAGATGGATCCCGAAAACCAGTTCCGGGCGGCCTGGGAGGCGGTGCAGATCGCCCGCCCCGTCCGCTACGGGCTGTTCACGTTCGGCGTGTCCGATCTGCCGTACTACCTGGTGTGCGGGGCGCGGAAAGCCGGCGGGACCGTCACTGTCCGCAAGGGGGAAGTCAAAGTCACTCGCCCCTTGATCATCACGCCGGACAACGCCCGCCCGGAGTTCCAGAATTTCTTCGAGGAAGCGTCCGAGCGGGGGCTGGCAGAGTTCCTGCTCTCGCGGACGGCGGCCTTTTCACATCTCAAGTTTGCGAATCAGAGTGGTCCCGAACGCATCGTCAGCGACAGCGTCGACGAAGCCGTGGAACGGTTGAATCGACAGCTGGATGACGAGGAGGAAGAACACACCGCCATCCTGACAGCCCCGCTCAACCTGGCGGGACTCGCCGTGCTGCGGTACGCGGCCGAACGCGTCATCGAAAGCACGCCGGGCAATATCCGAGAACTGCGGGAGCGGGGATTTCTTCCCTGATGCGGCGGCTCGCTCGTAACCAAAGTCGAATGCTGCCAATTGATTCCGCGGGCCACGCCGACTCCAGCATGCGACTCCGCGGGTCGCTCCTTCACCCATCACGGCTTCCTGCGGATCTCTCTGTTTTTCCTTCACCTGAACCTCGCTCCGCTGTCGGCGGAGCATGCAGGCGGTCGCCTGCATAGCATTCGAGTCGCGCATGGCCGCCCCGACGAACCCAAAACGGCATTTCGAAGAGTACGCCACCCTCGAATACCTTCTGCTGGGCGATTTACGTGCTGCGGTGGAAGAGACCGAAGACGAGACCTCGCACCGCTGGCTGCTCGCAGTCGTTGACGCACTGCTGGAAGCCCTTCCCCGCAAGTCCGAAGCGACCCGCATCGCCGCGGCGATCGAAATACCGCCCGAGCGCCTTCGCCGCAAAGGATCCAAAGGCCCCAGAAATGAAAAGCCGGAAGCGATGGGTGGCCAGTCCGCCTCGAATCCGGCCGAGCTTGAGCCCCTGTGCCGCGAACAGGCGGAACTTCTGAAGATCCTGCAGGACCTGCGCGGACAGATCGCCGACGCGCCGTTGTTCCTCAGTCAGCGTTCGGCATATCTCCCGCAGATGATCGCCTGGATGGACCGCATCGGCGAACACAACCAGCGAACGGCGGCCGTCCTCAAGCCTCATCTCGAAGCGGACCAGGAATTGAAGTAGCGTGCCGCTTGGGCGTCAGCCGTCGAGTTCCCGCTTCCAGTCCGCGGCTTGCTGGGCACAACGGACAACCCGTTCCCTCAACTCGCCGATCAGCGCCGCGTCGCCCGCCGCGGAGATCCGCTCCAACTCGTCGGTCTCCAGCGGCGTTCCGAACACGACGCAGATTCTTCTCGGACGAAGCCGAAGCGGGCCGCGGGGCATCACGTCATTTCCTCCGGCAATTCCGACGGGATAAACGGGACGGTTCGATCGCCGCAGGAGCGCCAGAAAACCGGGCTTGAACGGCCCGACTTCCGCGGTGTCGCTTCGAGTCCCCTCGGGGAAGATCCCGACGAGAAACCCATGCCGAATCCGTCCCACCGCCTCGCGGATGCTGGCTGTGCTGGCCGCTTCGCGGTTGATCGGCATCACGTAGGTCTTCCGCAGAATCCAACCAATCACGGGGATGTGGAACAGATTGTCCCGCGCGACAAAGCTGATGGGCCTCGACAACGGCAGGCCGACCAGCAGCGGGTCGAGGAAGCTCTGATGATTGACGAGAATCAATCCGCCCCCGGCGGCGGGAATGTGTTCCAACCCCCGCACCCGATACCGCATCCAGACCGTGAAGACGATGCGTAGGAGATACTGGAACGTCAACCAGATCAAATTGCGACGCGTGGGGTGAGGCAATGAGGATGCGGAGGGCTTCCCCTGCGCAGCAGGTTGCTCTGAGCCTCTTGCGACGGTCGCAGAGGGGACCTCGGTGGAAGGAGTCGGCGAAGCCATGGAGCGATTTTAGCGAGTCTAAGTGGTCCATGTCACAAGTTTCAGGAGGGTTCCAGCGAACCTGAATGACCAGAAAGGGGTGGCTGGGGTCGAGGCTTTGCGAGCCCCCAGCGAACTCCGCGTCGAAAGCTGGGGGCTCCCTTCGGTCGACCCCAGCCA
>JADZEF010000280.1 GCA_020850695.1 Planctomycetaceae bacterium
CGTCGGAAGGAGCGCGTCGATCGGGGTGCCGAGTTCGCGCTCGCGGGCGAAGATCTTGTCGATGGCGGCGACGGTGATGGGCTCGACGTAGGTGCGGTCGGCCATCTCCGGGTCGGTCATGATGGTGGCGGGGTTGCTGTTGAGCAGGACGACGCTGATGCCCTCTTCGCGAAGGGCTTTGCACGCCTGCGTCCCCGAATAGTCGAACTCGCAGCCCTGCCCGATGACGATCGGGCCGGAGCTGATGATCATAACTCGTTTCAAATCCTGACGTTTGGGCATGGAGGTTCCCTGGTCAGGCCGCCGGCGCCAGGCGGGAAGCCGCCGCGAGACCCGCGCCGCAGCCATCTGCGGTGGAAAGATACGCGAAAACGGGTTGGTTTTCGATATCGGCGCACGGAGAAATGGATTCACTACACAGACGCGGAGGGCACGGAGAAGATCAAACGAACACGCAGCGCCGCGCAAACACGGCTTCCTTTCGCCTTGGCAATTCCAGCTTGTCGTCTTAGGCTTCCTGCATCGGTGAATGGATTGACCTGCGGTTGAGCGAGTGACTCCGTGTCCACGGCTGATGTTCTTCTTCAAGTAACGGGCCTCAAGACGCATTTCCCCGTGCGGGCGGGGTTGTTTTCGCGCGTGCGCGAGCATGTGAAGGCGGTGGATGGGGTCGATTTTGTCGTGCGGCGGGGAAAGACGCTGGGGCTGGTGGGGGAGAGCGGGTGCGGGAAGACGACGGTGGGACGCACGATCCTGCGGCTCATTCCCGCCACCGACGGCCAGGTGATCTTCGACGGCGTCAACGTCTTTACGGCCGGTCGAAGCGAATTGCGGCAGCTTCGGCGGCGGATGCAGATCATCTTTCAGGATCCGGTCGGGTCGCTGAATCCGCGCATGACCGTCGGGGCGATCGTGGGTGAGGGGCTCGCGGTTCATCACATCGCGCACGGCAAGGAGCGCGACCGGCGGGTGGCCGAGCTGCTCGAACGGTGCGGACTGAGTGCCTCGTATCTGAATCGCTATCCGCACGAGTTTTCCGGCGGGCAGCGGCAGCGCATCGGGATCGCCCGGGCGCTCGCCTTGCACCCCGACCTGATTGTCTGCGACGAGCCGGTCAGCGCGCTGGATGTCTCGATCCAGTCGCAGATCCTCAACCTCCTGCAGGATCTTCAGCGCGACATGGGGCTGAGCTACCTGTTCATCGCGCACAACCTCGCCGTCGTCGAGCATTTCAGCGACGAGGTGGCGGTGATGTACCTGGGGCGGATCGTGGAGATCGCCCCCGCGGACGAAATCTATCAGAATCCCAAGCATCCTTACACGCAGGCGCTGCTGTCGGCCGTGCCCGAGCCGGACCCGACGCGCCGGGGGTCGCGCGTGGCGCTGCCGGGGGAGATTCCGAGTCCGATCAACCCTCCGCCGGGTTGCCCCTTCCACCCCCGCTGCCCGCTGGCGATCGACGTGTGCCGGCGTGAACTGCCGCCGCTGACGCAGCACGCAGGCGCCCCGCCCGATCACCTGGCGGCGTGTCACCGTGCGGATGAGCTGACGCCCGAGACGCTGGTCAGGGCCATGCGCGATACTGGGATGGCCGCTGCCGGATAACCATCACCTCGCGGCCAAGCAGACCCCACTCGTTTTTCGATCAATCCGCTTTACCCAAGACTGGCGAACGGTCGATTCAGGTGGACGCGCCGGGGCCCGCAGATTGGTTTTTGGACGGCGTGGATAGAACTTTTCGCATTCGATGCTGTCCTGTATAAGGACGGCTCGATGGCGGGCCATCGGGACATGTGAACGGGGCGGGGTTGGCCCGAAGACCTCTCACAAAGGACAAGCAATGAAAACGCGTGGGATGCTCTCGTTGTGTTTGGTGACAGCCATGGCGGGTTGGGCATGGGCACAGGATGCCGCCGCACCGGCCGCCGCGGCGCCGGCTGCTGCCGCAGCGGCACCGGTGACGCCGGGGGATCCGACGCTGCTGCTCAAGGCGCTGCCGGCGGATGCGGCCGCTTTCGCCGCGATCCCTGATCTGGCGGCGATGGATGCGAACGTCCAGGGCGTTCTCCAGCAGCTCCAACTCGCCGGCATGGTTCCCGGCCCACTGGACTGGATCAAGAGCAGCACGGGCGTGAGCAAGGGCCTCAAGGACAACGGTAGCCTCGCGTTCGCTCTCCTGAGCCTCAAGGACGTCAAGACGCCCGAAGAAATCGGCAACAAGCTGGTGGTCTACATCCCCGCGACCAAGAGCGAGGAACTGATCGAGGCGCTGGGTGGCGAGAAGGACGGCGACGTCTACAAGATCACGCTGATGGGGCAGCCGAGCTACGGCGCCCCGATCGACGGGTTTGTCATCGCGGCCGAGAAGCCCGAGACGGTCAAGGCGGCCCTGGCGGCGGCGAAGAAGGGGCTGACGCTCTCGCCGACGCAGATGAAGCGCTATCCCTCCACTGACCTCTTCGTGTGGATCAATCCGTCGAGTGTCTCGAAGGAACTTCAGGATTCGCTGCGCGAGGCGCTGCAGAATCTTCAGAAGGAAATGAGCCCCGTGGCGGCGTCACAGCCGGCCGCTGAGGAGCAGTGGGCTCAGATGTTCAACGACCTGCAGGAATGCACGGTCGCCCTGGCCCTGAACCAGAAGACGGGGCTGGTGCTGAGCTGGTTCTTCAACCCGCGCGACGGGTCGAAGACGGCCAAACAGATGGAGACGATCAAGGCGGTCGACGGTTCGCTGCTCAAGGGCCTGCCCAAGGAGCCGACGATCGGCGCGATGGGCTTCGTCGTCGGATCGGGGCCGGAGTTCAAGGCGAACGTCCAGCAGGGCATGGAGCA
>JADZEF010000281.1 GCA_020850695.1 Planctomycetaceae bacterium
AGTCGATTCGCCATCGCCAGTGTTCCTCCAGCAGGAAACCTGCTGAACACTGGCGGGCAAATCCCTCTCTTTTTGGCTGGTTTTCACGCGCCCATCACTGGCTGGTTTTACGCGCCCACTGACAGCGGGGAACAGGCACTTTTGGACTTTGAGATTCGCGGACAGAAAACGTTGCAATTCACTCGAATCTGTGTCCGGCATGTTTCCCGATTCGGATCTGCCGTCAGTCCGCGGCATGGTACCCCGGACAAAGACCAAACGGGAATGAGTGATGACCGCTTTCGACGAAACGGCCATCAGTTCGTTCCATCTCGACGAGGATTGGTCCAAGATTCGAAGTTCGCGGTGTCGCCAACCGCTCAGCCGTGCGTGTCCCACATCGGAACGCTGACCGGCTGCCGCCTCCCGTTGTAGAAGAGGGCGTTCTCATCTTTGCGGTCGGGTAAGTAGACGGTGACCACCCGCACACTGCTTCGGCCAGCCTTCGTGCAAGGCGTATACTCTGGCCGAAAACATTTCTTCCGTATCGGTCCCACGTCGCTTAAGTCTCGCGATCGAGCTTCAACGCCACTTCCGGTGCGCCGAGCGAGGGGAGGAGGAATCGTTCCCCCCAGAGGATCGTCGTATTGCACGCACACGGGGTCGAAGTCGCAGCCGAGCCAACCCGCGTCCTGGACGGGAATCTGATTGATCTGCGTCGTGATTCGCCAGGGAAGTGACACGAAGGGCGGCGCTTGCCGCGATCCGACGAGGGCCACGACAGAACCGAGCCGACGTGCGGTGACGGTGCTGAACCGTGGCATGGATCTAGCGTGATCCGAACTGATAGAGACGGACTGCTCCATCCTTAAATGCGGCGAGCGCCTGACGACCATCGGGCGAGAGGGCGAGCGCTGTGGCGAGCTCGGGGCTTGAGTCAAGGGATTGATGAGTCTTCGCGGAGAGATCCCAGAGCACCACTTTGCCATCGGCATGGGCTGTCACTGCCATACCGGCTGGTGAGAAGCTGACGCACTTCAGCCTTCCGAAGGCCTTCGTGGAGACCGAGCGGACTTCTGCGCCGCCAATTTGTGCGCTGAAGACGCGGATCATGTCGTCGATTCCGAAGGCGGCATAGATTTCGCGGCCATCGGCGGCATACTCAATCGCGTCGCAGCCGTGAGGGGTTTTCGTCTCGCCAAGCGAACTGTTGGCCTCCACGTCCCAGAAGAGGAGGTTGGGTTTGTTCTCCCAACCGATCAGCGCCTGTTGAGGTTGCTTCGGGTGAGCGGCCAGGCAGCCGACGGGGGACTTCATGGGCGCGGTCCGCTTGCCGCGACTCGCCATGTCGTAAATCACGAGTTGAGATCCGGACTCGGGCTTTTCGTTTCGGACGACCTCAAGGATCGGTGCGAGAAATTCTTGCTGAAGGTAGTTTGGCTCGCTGGCGAGGAACAGGAACTTCCCGTCCGAGGTGAACTTCATCGGCCCGCTGAAACTCGCCCCCAACTCGACGTGGCTCTTCTGGCTGGACCCGAGATTGACCAGCTGTAGTTGATCCAGATGTTCGGTGTGGACATTGATTCCGAGCGCCGCGACCCGATCTTCCAAAGAGATTGCCAAGGAACCGGAATGTTTGGGCGCCGGTCTCATCAAGCCATGAAAGATCTCCTTCGATTGCCGGCTGCGGGCGATGTCCCAGACATGGACGATCGCTCCTCCGGACTCCGAGACTCCTGACTTGCCATCTGCGGTGAAGGCGATCGAAGTGCACGGGTATTCTAGTTTCTCTGCGAATTCCTGTGTGGTGACGGAATTGTCGCCAGCGGCCCCGGGCGCTGCTTTCACGACGGCGAAAATCTTCGGAAGCGCGAACGCGAGAATGACCAGCGTCAGAAGTCCGCCGGAGTACAGTCCCAGCCTTCGGCGGTTGAAGGGTTGACTCGTACGGGCAGGCATCGCGCCTTTGACCGGTGCCGAGACATCCTGCAACCGGGCAGCGGCGGATTCCAGTGCGAGGGCCAGTTCCTTGCCCCGCGAGTATCGGCGGGCGGGATCCTTTTCGAGGCACTTGAGGCAGACGTTCCGCAGCGCCGAAGGAACGTTGTCATCCATCGGCTGCGGACCGGCATGCCTGATCTGTTCCTGTCCGCCGAATGGGTATCTCCCCGTCGCCAGAAAGTAAAGGATCACGCCGATCGCCCAGACATCGGTGGCAAGAACGAGAGTCCTGCCTTCGATCTGCTCCGGCGCCATGAAGCAGGGGGTACCCGCGCGGGAATACTCTCCGGTGCGGTTGGACTCAGCGGATATGGTTCGCGCCAGTCCGAAGTCGCAGATTTTGGGCTGACCATGAGAGTCGATAAGAATGTTTGCGGGCTTCAGATCGCGATGCACGATTCCCATTTCGTGGGCGCACTCGATTCCCGAGGCCACCTTGGCCAGCACGGAGCAGATCGTTTGATAGCGGCTTCCGTCGGCCGAGAGGATAAGGCCAGTCAGCGTCGTGGGTGCGAAGTCATAGACGCCTTTGCCCACATATTCCATCGCGATGAAGACACGCCCGCCGACTTCAAGAACATCGTAGACGTGCACGACATGGTTGCTCTTTGCGTTCGCAAGCGCCTGTGCCTCGAATTGAAGGCGCTGCGCGAACTCCGGGGATGTGCGGTACTGCCGGGTCACTTCCTTGAGGGCGACATGTCGATCCAGAGCGTATTGATGAGCCAGATAGACAAGGCCGAAGGCCCCTTTCCCCAGGACATCCACGATCTTGAATCGGGGAATGAGCGGGGGAGGAAAAATGTAAGTGTAGGTCGACCAGAGTGCATCCCGATAGGCGGCGGAAAACAAGTCGGTTTCTATTCTGAGCCACTCTCGCGGAATCGTCGGTTCTTCATCGGGCTGACATTCTTCGAGTTCTTTCCGATATCGATCGAGCAATTCCTCGTGGCGCCTGGACAATCCGCGCGGGCGTCCGTCGTCGCTCGAGTCCAGGAAAATCTTCGATTCACCCATGATTTCCCCTTTCAATGAGTTCGCGCCACTTTGTCATGCTGCGGGTAAATAGCTTGCGCAACGCGTCCTCGGACCTTCCGAGCAAGCGTGAGACTTCCGGCCAGGGAGTGCTGGCGTAGTGACACAAGCGGATCACTTCCTGTTCGTCGGGAGCGAGGCGCCCGAGCGCGGCGAGGACGGGTTGGCTGGATTCCTTCCGGATGGCGAGCCGACTGGGAGAGTCGCCCGGGTCGACGAGCGGGATCTCGTTCCCCTGCGGTTCTGAGAGCGATGTTTCCGGGGCGCTTCGCTTTTTGCGATTGCGATGCCGGATCCCGTCGAGTTCGGTGGTGCGGGCGATAGTGATTGTCCAGGACCAGAACTGAGCCTCGGATTCTCCGCGGAAGTCGGGAAGCGCTTCGATGATGGCCATGGAAGCGTCCTGCGCGAGGTCGGAGGATTCGATGGCTCCGGCCCGGGGGATGTAGAAGCCTTTCAGCCGTTCGCGGACCTGCTTGAGGACCACCTCGCGGGAGGCCGGATCGCCTGACCGGGCCGCGAAGACGGCCGTCATGAATTCGATGGGGTGGCTCATTGGGATGGCACGCGCTTCCAAATGGGCGGACGAGAAAGGGTTTTGCGGGGATCAAGATTATTTGTCTTTGCTGCGGTCCGTTTGGCGTCTCTTGTTATAGCACGGCACAAGTCCGCTGCGATCGGGTCGTGCAACTTTCCCTTACAGACTCCGCAGGAGACCATGGCATGGCTACTCTCAAACTTCGCGAGTTCTCTCCGATTCTTCCTCGGAGGATTCTGTCCCGGACGAGGACCCAGGTGCGGAGGCAGATCATCCGGGGAATCCGCCAAGCTCTCCGCAGTGAGCGGGCGGGACGGGGTTCTGCGCGTCGGGCTTCGCGGTTGAAACGGAACCTCGCCGGCGAACCGTATTCGAGTCTGCGTGAGGAGAATCCAATCGGCGGAAGTCCGTTTAAGCTGGGAGTTGCTGCTGACTGCGAATCTGAGTGTGTTCGTAACTTGACATTGAACATGAGTTCTCGTACGACGTCACTCCTTCCGATCTGAAGGATCGTGCAGAGGTGTGGCCTGCGGCGCTCGCTGGCACACTTTCGGACGTCGAGCGTCCGAAACGCGCGATCCGCAACCGCAGCGCTTCGCGGCTGGATGCGGATGTGTTGAACCTTGTTTCGGGCAAGAGCAGGACCATGACGTTGCGGCGATGCGTGAGTGCCTGCCACTTCATTCGCCGCTTGGTCTCGAGTACGGCGTGCCGAGCGTGTGGCTCCACAGATTCTCTACTCATCGCGGAAGAAACTGTGAAGCATTCTGCGCTGGAGAGTGTTCCCTTGCGTGTGTGGATCCATCGACGCGCCGCGAGTTTTTCAGTCCACAAATACCGGTCCCCGGCTGGGGGCCGCTGTCGTTCTGAGAAGCCTCATGTTGAATGCCAGTAATGATTCCGGCCGATATTCCGAAGCGTCCGAGAAGCTCGGCGGGTACCTTCGAAAGATCCGTGCGGCGTGCGAGCACGACCACCGTGTCGTCACGGGCGAGCGGTTTCAGGCGGGTTTTGATCTTCTGGAGTCGGAGATTTCCGAAGCGCCGGAAGACTTGGCGCTGCGGTTCGGGGTGGTGGGCGACAGCAACGCCGGGAAAAGCCGGTTAATCGAGGCGCTGATCGGGCGGGCCGATGTCATTCCGGTCGACGCGACTCCCTTTACGGGGAACGTTGCCGTCCTGCGGATCCGGCGCGGCGGTAACCTGTCGGCGACGGAGATTGGTCCGCATTTCCTCGAGTTTTTTGATGACAAGGATATCTGTCGATGTCTTGAGGAGATTCTGGCGCGGTTGACGACCGAACTGAAGCGCATTTCCGCGACGGACGAGGTCTTGCGTCAGGCGGCGAGCCTGGAGCGGCAGTTGAAAGCGGAAACGCTTTCGGCCCGAGGCATTCTCGATTTTGTGAGCCAGACGTGGCGGATCGCGCCGGGCAACGGCCGGTTGCGGATGATCGAACTCGGCCGGTGTGCCTATGCTTGGGATCGACTGGGGCACGCGGTCAGCGGGAAGCGTCGCGTCCCGGTGACGCCGGAAGCGGCCCATGCAGCGATCGTTCTGCCAAAAGTGATCGATGAGACGATCACGTTCGAAGCGTTCTATGACGGGTTGGAAAGGCAGCTGACATCGGCGGTCGGATCGCGAGAACTGCAACAGCTGCCGGAATCGATCGGCCCGAGGCTGGCGGAATGCTTGTATCCCCTGATTCAAACCGTCCGCATCGACGTTCGCGTTCCGGACGCCGTGTGGGACCTGTCGGATTTGAAGGTCGACACGGTGGAGTTGCACGACTTTCCGGGTCTGGCCGCACCGGCAACCGCCGGTCGAGACACGTTCCTGACGTATAACGAACGCCGTCGAACGCCGAGTCGGATTCACACGTGGATCGTGGTCGTCAATTCGACCGAGTTGAAGGGAACGCAGGCGATCGACCTGGTGACGCAACTGCCCAAAGAGCAGGTGGTCATCGTCGCGAATCGGTTCGACGGGCTTCCCGTCTGGATCGACAAGCCCATTCAGTTTGAGAAGCTGGTCAAACTCACGTCCGACGAAGCGCCCCGCATCAGCGAGCGGGCCGCACTGGGCGAACTGCCGGTGCTTTCGCCTTTGACCGCGGTTTTCGACCGGACGCCCGCGCGGGTCGACCGCTTCGTCCTGGTCTCGGCCATGGTGGCCCTGTCCGAACTGGACGAGACTGCCGCGATTCGGCATCGCGTGCTGGGGCCGAAGGACCGCAAGAACGAAGAATGGAAGTCCAACGTTGAAAAGGGACGACGCCTGCAGGAGCGGCTGGGGATGCTTGCTGGAAAGATCCGGCAGGAGGAGCCCGAATCGAAGCTGGCGCGGTGGCTGTCCGCCTATGCGGAGCCGAAGGGACAGGGGGGGCTTCTCCAGTTGCGGCGCGTCCTGGTCGCCCACTCGGCGGAGTTCGGGTTGTTACAGCTGGCGAACGAAATGGAGGAGCGGGCCAGGCAACTTGAAAAGCAGATCCGATCATTTGTCGAACGATTGAGCGAAGGAGCGGACGAAGAGAAGTCCCAGGCGACGCAGCTCCGTTCGCAATTAGGAGAACTGCTCAGCTTCTACCGCGATGAGGCGCGCCCGCCCGCGAGCGTCGACGAACTGATTGTTCGTCCTCGTCAGCTGACGTCTTCGGACGGAGACGAAGCCAGGATTTCGCTGGAAGCGCCGGAAACCGCGGAGACGCTGACTCTGGCCGAATTGATTCGGAATGAGACATTGATGCGGGTGTGGGAATGGCCCCAATGGACGCGGTTGCTGGACTGCGTGCGCTCGGACAATGGGCTGGTCGAGTGCGAGCCGCGGGCGCAAGAGGATCGGGGCGCCCGCAGGCGCTGGAAGAAGGTGACGAAGGACGGCCCTCCCTTGCGCGCTGGAGAGTTTCACGACGAGTACCGCACGGCCTACAGCGCCATCGAAGCGATCGGAAGGCGCTGCCTGCACATCGGCCTCACGGAGTTTCTGCGGGATCTGGAGGCCCGCCTGGGAGCATTGCGCGATTGCCTGGGGGCGATTGCCACGAGTGAATCAGACAGCCCGATTACCTTTGCGCTTCGACCCACCGTCGCGATCGAAGAGCTATTGAGCGAAATCGAACAGCCTGCGCCGGTCGAGAGTCGAATCGATGTGTTCTGGCGCGACCGGTTTCCCTTTCAGATGCCTCTCGATAAGAACGGAGATCTGGCGCCGGGTCCGTATTTCGGCTGGGCGCCTCTGGACAACGGTGACAAGGAAGTCGAGGGAGCGGTCCGTCTGGACAAAACCAATCATCAGATCGCCGTCCTCCGCCTGAGGAGCGAGTTCTCCGCGAATATCGAACGGTGCGTGCTGCAAGGAGTCTTCAGTGGCCTTTCGAGCATTCGCCAGATCTTTGAGGAACTGCGGAGCGATCTGGCCGAGGCCATTGTCGAGGCACAGCGGCTCGGCGACGCCGAGCTGCTGCGGCTCTTTCAAAAGCCGGTGAAATCGGCCCGCAGCGCTCGGGTATTGCAACTGAAGACAGTCAAGAACCCGTTTACCTCCTGACCACCCACCACATCCCCGCATGGTCACAATCTATATTGGAAACCGGGACGCCAGTCCGTTGGTGATCCGTTCCCAGGAAGGCATCCTGCTGCTGCCGCCGATCTGGATCGAGCCGGAAGCCGGCGCGGAGCCGCTCGTCAATCGCATCCGCGTGACGCAGGTCGATGGCAATTCGAAAGGTCGGCAGCTTCTGCACGCCGCCTACTCGTCAGGTGCTGACCTTCCAGGCGGAGGCCAGCCGCTGCTCGAGAAGAAGAAGATAAGGCCGACGAAGGCCCTCCGGCTCAAGTCGCAGGCGCAGCTGCCGCCTGGAGACTATGTGGTGCATGCGGAGGTCGCGTATCAACCTCGAAATCCGTTCGGCACGAAAGCGTACGGAAACGAGATTTCGCGGGTTGCGACACGAACCCTGCAGGTTCCCGGCGACCTCGACGTCGCTTGTTTCCTTCAGGTGGACTGGATGCACCGTGAATTGACCGTGGGGGGGCGCGACGCGGAGCTTGCGATTCACGTGGTCAACCTGCCTGAAGGGGCGGAACCGGTCGTCAGCGTGTTCGACCCGGATCACCAAGTCCTGCCGGCGCTGCACCAGGTGCTCAGTGACGCCTTATCTCGCGCGCGCCCGGAGCGCGTTCCCAATGATTCGCCGCCGCAAGAGGAATTCCGCCAGCGGATTTCGCTTCCCATGTCGGTCGAGCGTTTCATTCATGCGGCGATCAACGGAAAGCCGGTCCCGGTTCCGCTACGGGTCAGCATCGAAAGAAGAAATGATCCGGCCGGAGTCAAGGAGATCGCCGCATGGATGGGGAAAGACGATCAGTCGCTGCTGGTCGATTTCGTCCATAACCGGTTCACTGGCTACCCGATTCTGGATCTCGGCACGAGTTCGACATTCGCCCTGATCCGTTCGGCGAATCTGCGCAAGGGGAAGTTGCCCGTTGAGCAGGAGCGGGTCTTCCGGGCGCGGATCAACGAGTTCCTGGTGCGGACGGACGGCCCGTTCGGCATGCCCGATTGGGATGCAGTCATTGCGGGGGTAGCCAGCGACCTTCGGATTGGAGAGCGCGGGGCGACGGATCCGGTTCAGGACATTCGGGCGCACCTGGCAGTGCATAAGGCGCCGGAGCAGGAGACGGACAAAGTCATTCACCAGGTGCTCAAGGCGCTCGAGTCGCGAGTAATGAATCGCAGCCTGTCGGCTCAATTCCGGCTGGCGCTGCGGCACGAACTGTCGGAGATGTATTCGTCGGCGTTCCGGCGTTTTCCGCTGGAAGAGCTTCAGTTGATTGCGGTTGAGCTCGATTCCTCGGACGAACACTTCGGGCGATCAACCACGCGGCCGATTCCCAGCACTGCGGAAGTCACGAACCTGAGTCCCGAGCTTACGCTGGAAATGGGCTTCGCGGCTGAGGAAGCGCGTCAGAAGGCCGCGATCGCAGACCCCGCCTCGGTCGTGACGCGCTTCCACCTGTCCCCCAAGAACTACTATCACGAGATGGGGCTCTCGGGGAAAACGGTTCCGGTTTCGCAGGGGGGCAATGCGACGACGGTGTCGCCGCGGACGTTCATCCGAGCCGCGCTGGTGCACTTGCGGAGTCGGATGGAAAAGTTTCGAGACCAATGCCCCCGCCTGCAATTTGAGCGCGAGCGGAAATTCGACAAGGCGGTGATCACGATTCCGGCCGCGATTCCGATGCGGGTGCGCCAGGAACTGGAAAGCGCCGCGCGGGATTCGGGGTTTGACCGTCCGATCCTGACGATGGACGAGGCGGTGTCGGCGATCACGTTCTATCTGATCAATCCCTTCGGGAACGACCGGGGGATCGGACTCGAGGCGTACCGGGCCAGCTGCCGTCCCACGCTGCGCGACGACGGGCTGCCTCCCCAGGAGTGGACCCAGAATGTGCTGCTGATCGATGTGGGGGGCGGCACAACGGACATCGCGCTGGTCAAGGTCCGTCTGAAGTCCGAGGAGAATGGGCAGGCCGATGCGGCCAGGGGGCGCACCTACCATTTTGTCCCCGAGCTGCTGGGAGTGACCGGAAGGGAACAGCTGGCCGGCAATCAGCTCAGCCTCTGCATTTATCACGAGCTGAAGAGGCGGCTAGCGGACAACGTCCTGACGGCGCTTGCGCGGGAGCCGCGGGGCAGCCTGCCGACCTTCGATGAGGATCCTCCGACGGACGACGAGACGGCGCCCCAGGAGGTACGCCATTCACCGGCCGCCCGCGTGCAGAGACTGCTGCGACTGGCCGCCCGCGTTCCCGAGCCGTTCCGGCAACCTGGCAGCGAGCGATACCGCCCGCTGTCCCTGCTGGAACACTACGACATTCATCAACTGTGGGAGAGGCGCGATCAGGATGACAATCCCGAGCATCCCCCGTCGATGGCCGTCGAGCTGGCGAAGCGCGCGATCCCCACGGACTGGAAAAACCAGTCCGACCCCACGGAGGCCTCGGAGCGGGCGCGGACGTTCCATCTGCTGTGGAGGCTTGCTGAGGAGATCAAAATCCACCGGCTGGGGGGCTCGGAAGGGGAAAGCGCCGAGACCGTGACGGTGACCCTCGACCAGATCGCCGAGATTCTCGGGCTGCCGCCGGAACTCTGTCAGTCGCTGGGAATCGTGTCCTTGACGATCGCCACTTCGGACCTGCTGGCCGCCATCGACAAGCGGATCGAGCAGATCGCCGAACTGGCCTACGCCCTCGCACGCAGCAAGCTGGTCAAAAGCGGCACCGATGCGGCGCCGCTCGACCGGTTGATTGTTTCCGGGCAGACCTGCCGACTCAAGCAGGTTCGCGACGTCATCACTCGCAAGTTTTCGGAGCTCTCGGCCGAGCAGCCGGCTCTGCTTTGGGATCCGACCAGCCTGACGTTCGAAGGAGAATACGCCAAGAGGGCGGCAGCCCTCGGGGCCGCCTATGCGCAGCGCAACCTCGACAGTCAGTTGCACGCGGACGGGACGAGTGTTTTGAGTGGAAATCGGCTGATCGTCGAACTTCGGAATCTGTTCCAGTTCCTGCAATGCGGATTCGTTCATGAGGACGCGACGGTCGACAAGTCGTTGATACCGCTGCTTTCCCCGGGAACGCCTTTCACGAATTTCGACGATGACGGAGTCGGGCGGATTGCCAGTGCGTGGCATCGCCCGCCAAACGAAATCGTCGTCAAGCGATTCGACTTCGCGGGGAGCGCGATTGATCCCTGGGGAAGCTTCGAATGCCATCATCTGCGGGTCCGGCTGGGCTTCAGCGAGAATGAATTCCGGAGGCGGTTCCTGTTCGCGATTGAATCCGATCAGCGGCTGATCGTCTCCATCCTGTTCTGTTGCGGGGAACGGCCCCACTACCAGTTGCCCGGGAACATTCCCCGCATCAGTGTGCCGTCCGTGCTCCGCAACCTCGGTCTTCTGGCTCGCCCGGAGGATTCGGGCGAGACGGAGGGCTCGCCTGGGTCCGACGATTGGATGACCGCACTGGGGGGGTGGATCATCGGAGCGAATTACGAAAGCGGCGCCGAGAACGACCTGCAGCTGTTTGTCATCGGCCCGAACATGTTCGACCGGACTTTCCGAAATCCGGACGACGGCTCGACGCGGCGCGGGGGCCAGTCGAGAAAGCCGCTGCACGGAATTCCCAATTCAGGGAAGGACGTGTTCTTCATCCTTCCCAAAGGGGACGAAGTCGACTGGATCCGCCTGGGTGAGCTGGCACGTCCGGAAACGAGCAACGGAAGCACCGATCACGCGCGAGTCATTCTTGACGAGACGGGTGAGCTTCGAGTCGTGGCCGGAGAGCTGCCGTTCGCCTTTGCCGCACGGGATGAAGAAGTCCTGGACGAGGGGCTGGTCCTGCGGCAGCCGCTGATCTGCAACGCCAGTTCGTACGAAGAGTCAAAGGATCCATTCTGCGGCCGGCACTGAGACATTCCCGGCGCAGGAGATCGAATGAATCCGCCGCGCAGCTCGCATCGCCTTCCATCCTCTGGTCCCGGGGGCCCCCTGATGACGATCGATGTTGAACACAGCATTGCGCTGACTCCCGGCGGAACGACCTGCCTGGGGAGCGGACCGGAGTGTGCCTCGCCGCTGATTCATCCCCTGATCGCGCCCCGGCACTGCGAAATCTCCCTGGAGAACGGCCAAGCGCGGCTTCGCGATTTTGGATGGGAAACCTATGTCAACAAACGCCTGGTGAGCGGTCGGACCGTCACGCTGCAATATGACGACGAGATCGAAATCGGCCCGTTCGTGTATCAGTTCAAAGGGCATTCACTCCAGTCCTGCTCACCAGATCAAAGCGGGCGTTTGAGAGCGCTTGGCGTTTCCCGGCAGATCAAGTCCAAGGAGGGTGCAAGATTCCTGTTTCAGGATATCACGCTCGACTTCGGCCCCGGCGATTTCGTGTGCATTCTGGGACCCTCCGGATGCGGGAAGTCCTCGCTGATGAACGCGCTGAGCGGGCGGGTTCAGCCGACGCACGGTTTGGTATTGTTCAATGACCGCGATATGGCCTCGCAGTATGAGTCCGTCAGTCGGCATCTGGTGCTGGTGGAACAGAAGCCGCTGAGCCACGACGACCTCTCGGTTGAGCAGGCTCTCTGGTTCACCTCGGTGCTGCGGCGCCCCTGGGGTTCCGACTACCGGGAGGGAGTGGACCGATTGATTGAAGCCATGCGGCTTGAGGCACGCCGTCACGCGCCGGTAGCGATCCTGAGCGGAGGGGAGGAGAAGCGGCTGTGCCTGGCGAACGAACTGGTGTCGGGGCCGGGGTTGATTTTCCTTGATGAAGTCACCAGCGGCCTTGATGAGCAGACAGACAGGGAGATGATGCAGCTCTTCCGCGAGTTGGCCGACGAAGGGAAGACGATCCTCTGCGTGACCCACAATCTGGTCAATATCCCCGAGTTCTGCACCCATGTCGTGTTTCTGACGCCGGGCGGGCGGCTGGCGTTCGTCGGCTCGCCAGGCGCGGCGCTGAAGTACTTCGGCAACAAGAAACGGCTGCGGGACATCTATCCTCTGCTGCTGGAGAATGATCCTGCTGAACTTGGCCGGATGTTCGCCGAGAGCAACGAGTTCAAAGAGTATCGGAAGCAGCGGGCCCTTCCGGCCGCCGCAGAGTTGGAAGAGAGGCTTGCCGAATCGCGTCCGACCGCTTCGAAGCGCCGCCCGATCGACCTGGCGAAGGAATCGAGGACAGTCGCGTTCCAATCGGGGTTGCTCCTCCTGCGACAGGTCCGCCTTTTGGGCAAAGAGCCGTGGACGCTGGCGGGATACCTGGGGCAGGTCTTCCTTGTCGCGCTGGTGCTGTGGCTGGCGTTTCAGACGATCGGGAAGTTCCCGGACCTGGGGGACGATAAGTCCGAAGTGAAGGCCGCGATGGTTCACTTCCGCGGAGTTCCGGAAAGCTATCTCGAGGGCATCGAATGGGTGCGGAAGGTGTTGAACCTGACGTTTCTCCTGTGCGTCACCAGTTTCTGGCTGGGGTGCAACAACGCGGCCCGCGAGTTAGTCCGCGAACGGGCCATCATCCGGCACGAGGAGTTGTTCAACCTGCGTCCGGTGGCGTACTTCGTCTCCAAGCTGGTCGGGCTCGTCCTGATCGGCTGGATGCAGGTGGCCGTGCTTCTGATAGCGGTGTGGTGGGGATGTGTCGGGTTCGGCACGTCGCAGGCCTCGATCGCCGGGGCGACGGCGTACCTGCCTTCTCTACTGGCAATGCATCTCGCCGGCACGATGCTCGGAATGCTGATTTCAGCGATGGCGACGTCGGAGACGATGGCCGTCATGGCGATCCCCATGGCAGTGATCCCGCAAATCATCCTCTCCGGCGCAATCGTGTCGCTCACCAAGGGGGCCGCGTGGGCGAAGGTCCTCGCCCAGCTGTTCATCACCACATACTGGGGAAAGCGATCGGTGGACTCGTTTCTGCTGGAAACGCCGATGAAGTTCGCCACCAAGAAAGAAACAAATCTGATTGAAAGCGCTTCGTCCGGGGGGGCTCTGTTTTTTATTCTGCTGCATGCGGTTCTCTACGGCGCCGTCACGCTGGTCTTGCTCCTTCGGCGGCGCAATGAACGTCAGCGATAACTGGCTGGCGAAACCTCGGGCCTGCGGGTCTTGGTGAGTTGGCGTTTCCTCACATTGTTGCGGTGAAGCGGGGGACGGTTGATGGGCTCTGGTGTAGGGGCAGAGACCGGAGGGGAATGGCAGATGACGGCCGCCGATCGTGTCGCCCCTCCCCGTAAACAACCACTTTCGGAAACTCGCGCGCGATGTCTCTTTGCAAAACCAGAGACGCGTCCTGAGGTTACGCGAGTTCGTCACCCGAACGGGGTCGTGAAAACGATCGCATCCACTATCAAATTGCGTGCGTCTGGTTGACAGAAAACGTCTCTTTGTCGCGCGAAAGCCGTTGAACGAAGCCGCTGGCGCGGCAGTTTTGGAGCGTCGTTCGTCCATTACTCTCGGGAAGCGAGGGCGGCATCGGGTTTTCTGATCGAGCTGGTTCGTGTGAGTTCGATGTCTATCGAAGGAGACA
>JADZEF010000282.1 GCA_020850695.1 Planctomycetaceae bacterium
ACTATCACTTACGCCCCGGCGGGCAGTTCGTTTAATCTCGCTGGTGAGAAATGCGGGTTAGCGGTTCGTCCCTGCGATGGCGGCCCACACGTTCGGCACTCAGGCATCGCCCTCTGCCGATGCCCTCACGCGCTCGAACACCTCGGCGGCTGTCACGACATTCTGAGCGGCCCGTACAAGCTCAAATCGAGAGAGGCAGCACCGGCCCGTGTATCGGTCCAGTTCAGAGCAAGTCGTTCGGAAATTGCGGTTCGCATCCAGCTCGAACTCTGCCAGGTATCCCAGCAAGATCCCCCCCGAAGGTCTTCGGCGCCGGGCAGGTCGATGCAGCACACGTCGTCGAACTGTTTTTTCCCTGCGCGAACGCGGGTGCCAGTTCGAGCTGGCCAAATTCCTGCGAGCCCGTGCCGTTCAACGGCCAATGATCGGCTCGGGAAGGACGCGGCCGTTGACACGCTTGATCCCTGCGCGGGGAATGGTGCCCATCAGGTAGCCGAAACCCGATTCGACATTGGTGCTGTTCAAAGGGGGCGAATTGACGACCAGGTTCCCGTTTTGGCCCAGTTGAATCGGAGGTAGCGTCAGCTGACTATCTTCAACGGAAGTGAGCACCAGGATCAGTTCGTTGCTGAAGTCAATGCGGGGGACCTGTTGGTCGCCGCGCCACGCCTCCCAGATCTGCTTCCAGGTGTCGAGGTCGGTGACCATCCCTATTTCATTGATAATTCCCAAGTCGTGCGGAGCGACGTCTCGCAGTTTCAGATCGGAAACGACGCCGGTCCAACTGCGTTGGAGCTTCAAAGGCCAAGTCACGTTCAATCCCGACGGGACGGATGGAGTGGCTCCCCGAGCAAAGCCCCATGGGATAGCAGGGTAAGGCCAGATGTCGTCCCAGTCCTGCGGCCAGAACCGGCCTTCGATGGCCTTCGTTCGGGCCGATTCGATGAGACGCTGGCCTTCTCCGGCGGAAAGCGTCCCGACCCCAACATCGAAAGGGGCGCCTTGCCGAGCCTGGTCCAGCATCATTTGACGAAACTCGTTGGTGATGCCGAAGATGACGGTCGACGGCATGTCCGGATAATCGCGAGGAACGGTCTCCATGAGTTCGATGCTGCGCCGCCGCAGCAGGTCGCGGCAGAGCGTTGGAAAATCAAAGCTGCCGGCCGGGAAGGGACACTTGGGAGTGGAATATTCGCCAAGGCCCTCAAGAGTTCCCCAATCCCCGAAGCCGACCTTTTCGGTTGTGAAGTGTGCTCCGGGGCTGAGGACGGCCGAGCCATTCGGCCGCACTTGGAGGCACCAGGCGGAATAGGGTGCAAAGAGGGTCACTGAAGTGCAATCGTCGGCCCTCAGGCGTCTGTCAAACAGGCCGAACCAGCGCACTCGCTCGCCAGCAATCCCGAGAACTATCCCGAGGCCGATCAATACGGAGACCCACAGGCGAGGGTGGGAAATAACCGATGAAAGTCGCGGCAGTGGCATCGGGTTCCTTCGGCTCGACGCAGGAGGAAGAGAATTCTTCCGAGAGAACTGCTCACAGATTCCAACGCTCCGAATACAGGAATGCAAGATGTTTTAGTGAACCCGAGCCGTCGCACATAAACGGTCTGCGGCCCGGACTCCGGGCTGTGGCATCGACATTCCTCAATTGTTCGACGGTTTGCGGCTGACCGATCGCCGTTGTCCCCTGGACGGTTCCTCGCGGCGGTAGACGCCCGGCCGATCGGCGCTGAGACACCGCCCGCTCGCCCAGGCCCTCAGCCGCTCGACCGATTCCGCGGCCGTGACGGCCACCGGGACGACGTTCTGGGCAGCCTGGACGAGCGGCAGATCGAGGAGCGCGGCCAGACGGCAGCAGGCCCGGATCTCGGCTCCCGACCAGTTCGCGTCGTCGGGTCGACGCTGCCGCACATCGAGCTCGAAGCGTTCGAGGTACATCGTCCAGATCGCTTCGCGCTCCTCGGCTCCCGGCAGGTCGAGAAAGAACACCCCATCGAACCGCTCGGCCCGCGAGAACTCGGGAGGGAGCCGGGAGACGTCGTTGGCCGTGCAGACCACGTAGACGTCGCTCTCGTGGTCATTGAGCCACGTCAGGAATGTGCCGAACATCCGGGACGCCACTCCGGAGTCATTCGCGCCCGAGAGGCCGGCAAATGCTTTCTCGACTTCGTCGATCATTGCCACACAAGGGGCCATGGCATCGAGAATCCGGAGCGCCTGCCGGGTCCGCTCCTCCGAGAGCCCGACGAGAGAGCCCATCAGACTGCCGACGTCGAGCACCAGGACCGGTCGCCAGGTCTCGGCTCCCAGGCACTTGGCGAACGCGCTCTTGACTCAACCATCGTGATGCTCCGAGAGGAATGAGAGCTGATGGATCTTGCCGTTCCTGAGCTGCTTCAGTTGCTGAATCGTGCGCTTCGACCGTGGGAACAGATAGTGGCCGTAGCGTGGTGTTCTTGCGATCTGAAGAGTCCCTTCTCCAATCCGGTGGTAGAACCAGGACGAGTCCACTCCAATCAATTCGGTCAGTTCCCTGACCGTGTAGCCTTCCGGCAGGTTGCCCTGACGCAGGCGAGCCAGAAGGGAGGGCACCTTGTACCGACAGCGGAGCTTGAGGACGATCCTCTCCGTGAAGGCCCCGCCGCGGCACGGACTGTAACCCTCCTCATCGAGCGTCCGGGCGATGGCGGAGTCGTCCATTCCCTTCTCGATCAGCTCACGGATGCGCTCGACAATCTGCTGTTCCCGTTTCGCAAACCGGAGCGAGTGAATCGGCACCCGGACCGTCTGCTCGCTGACGAATCCCCCTTTCCAGACGATTCGCACCTGGACCATGCCCTCATCGTCGCGGCGGAGATTGACGGCCGTGATCAGTGTTCGCAGCAGTTGGCGCTGCGCCTCGCACGAGAGGCCTGGCCAGGCTTCCGGCAGTTGATGCCCAATGTCAGCAAAGACGGCACGCAACTCCCGCGGAACAGCGATTGCCTTCGGGACGGCCGCCTGGGCATCCTTGAGCCGCTGCCGGGCTTGTTCGAGGTCTGCCAGAGCCAACTCCCATTTCCGTTCCAGGGTGGCGGCGATGAGACGGTTCTCGGGATCGACGTGGTTGTACTGCCGCTCGGCCTTTTGGGCGGCATAGTCGAGACGCGCGACGTCCTGCTCCAGGTGTCGCACCACCTCTCGCTGGTGAGCGGCCCCTCGGGCACTGATGTGTTCGAGGGCGTCGATCTCCGCAGACTGCAGGACGCGGAAGAATTCCTGCACGACAGCCTCATCGATCAGGTGGCCGGACAAAAACTGGCAGGACGGACGCGCATGTTTGGCCTGAGCCGCAGCGCAGACATAGTTGACCCAGCGTGCCTTGTAGGCCACTCGCATGGCATGACCGCAGTGTCCGCAATACGCCAGCCCCCTCAGAAGGGGCCGGGCGGTGTGCTTTCCACGCTGTCGCGACATGCGTTCCTGCATGAGCCGCCAGTTCTTCGCGATCGTTTCCTGGATCCGTTCATGCTCCTCCCACGTAATGTAGGCCGGATAGACGTCCTTCACCAACGCCACCCACCGCGATGGGGACTGATGAATGCGCCCCGAACCCGGGTGGCCCGAGACTTTCCGCGCGGGCTCCGTCATTCGTCGACCGTAGGCGAACGCGCCCGCGTACGCGGGGTTCTTCAGGATGCTTCGCGCTGCGCAGAGGCAAGGCTCTTTCCACAGGATCTCGCCAATGCGAGGACCTGACATCTGCCGGCGCGGAACCTTGAGCTGGTTCCGCACGAGAAAACGCAGAACCTTCGAAGCGCTGCCAAGCTCGAGAAACTTGGTGAAGACCAGGCGGATCCTCTCCTGAATGCCTTGATCGGGATCGAAGTGGACCGTCCCGTCCGGGTCGCGAACGTAGCCCGTGGGAAGGAACTGGACCAGTTCCCCTCGACGCGCCTTCGACAACCGGCCCGCATCGAGCCGCAGTCGCAGGCTGTGGAGTTCGGCCTCCGACATCGTTCCCTTTAAGCATGCGCCATAAGCCACAAGTTCCACTTGACGGGAGGTATATTCGAATCGTGAAGAATCGCCGCAAGGTTGGCGGCGAGGCGGGAACGGTTCGTGACGTGTTCTACAAGGAGAGGGAACCATGG
>JADZEF010000283.1 GCA_020850695.1 Planctomycetaceae bacterium
CCGTCCGCATCCTCGAGAAGGACGGCCGCCTGCGGCTCAAACGAGATCACCGTCGCACCGACGACACCACGTTCGCCGACGGCAGCCGCATCGTCCTCCTGGTCGCCCCGCAGGTCGCCCGCAAGCTCACCAAGCGCACGCTCGACGTCCGTGAGACGAGGCGCGGCGTCCGCCTCAGCCTCTCCCGCAGCTGAGCCCTCCAGCACGAAACCCGCCGACTTGTCATCATTCACATTTCTATCCTGCGATTGCGGTGCCTTATGGAATACGAACCGTTCGCCGTCACGGTGAAGGAAGCCCGCAACAATGCCTCCAAGCTGGCAATGTGCCTGCGGGACAACGCCGACGCCCGGGTCGGTGAAACGAAGCGGATGGCCGTCTACTGTGGGATGTGCGGAAAGACGCACGACAGCGGCCTCCTCTTGATCCACGTCCATGACGAGGAAGTGGTGGGCATCGGCCCGGTGGCCTGCCGCCAGATGCTGCACGAGCGGCTCACCTATCACCGCGACCGGGAAGTCAACGGTGACCACCCGCACAAGACGCTCCGCCTCCAGCGGATCGACACCGCCCTCGAGCGCACGCAGACTGACTGAAAGCTCACTGCGGATTCACCCTTGGCGATGCCTCCGCGACGTGGCCGAGAACCATCGTCGAATTCCGCGAAGGACGGTCAACAGTTCTTATCTCTTCCGAGCAGCGGCTGTAGCTGGCCTGTGATCGCGAACGTTCGGAAGGGTGGAACAACGAGAGGCGGTTCCCTTGAAGGTCATCTGCGTGATGTGCAATGTCGTGGTTCGAGAGTTCGCCCCCCTTGACAAGGACGACCCGATCGGCGGGATCTGCGGCAACTGCAAAGTGAAATCTGGCTCGACAAGACGCGACATCGACCCGAATGCGTCGAGCGCCGAGCAAGCCGGACGAAACGCCGCCGAGCATGCGCCTCTTTTTTCGCGCGAGCCCGCCCAATGACTTGACGATGGCGATGATTCTCGGATGAGTTGGCGCTGCTGTGGGAAGAGCCGTCGCAACCCAACTATCTGGAAGCAATCTCGTCGTCCCTGTCGCCGACATCCGGGGAATCGCATCTTCCGTGCTGGGTTCGGTGCGGGCACTCGGGTCTTACGTGGCCAAGGCTCCGTGGCATCACGGTCACCAATTGCGTTACCGACGAGCGGAGCGAATGTCACATGGCTATAGCCGGCACGGCACAATGTGCATCGCAAGGCTCTCAGTCAGGGAAGATATCGATGCGAATGACGATCTCGGTTCGACGTGATGGTCAGGGGGAATGGGAAGCAGGATTTACCGATCCGCCTTTCGAGGCCTACGGGGGTCGGAATCCGCTCCACGCGATCAGCCGCCTCGTGCGGGCACACCCTGAACGGCTGGTCGACCTTGAAACCATGCAACCGATGCAGTCCGTCGAGGGAACGACTCATTGGTTTACAGTTGGAAGATGCCCGTGAGAGCGCGTGGAGTATTCATCCGATGCTGGTGGTGCCTACGGGCTCGGCCAGGGCGGTTCGCTTCGTCCTGAACAGGATACGACCGCATTCAGGGCGCTCGGCAGCCTGGGACACCAAGTCTGCGACCAGACGGTCGGCATCATCCTGAAGGACGAGCGCAGGGAATCTTTAAACGCTTGGGTTCGCCTCCTGTTTGCAACTGCGTCCTGCTCAGGCCGCGCGTGCCGAAGTCCACCCGATCGAAAGATCCGGCCAACATTCCAAGGACCCGTACAGTTCGAGGCCTGATGAATGACACATCGATCTCTCGAGGGCTTCTCATGAGATCAAGCTGACCTTGGTCCTGGCTTCACGTTGTTGGGAAGGAACGCACTGAGGTTATGCCGGAGGGAATTCGCGGTCGAGAATTGCATCGATCATCTGAAAGTAGGAAGGATCGTGGCGCACTCCTTTGGGCGACGGGACGACCGACCTCCAGAGAGTCACAATCTCTTCGCGACCCTGCTGAGTCTTCAGTTTCGCATCGAGGAGCTGGCGACGCGCGTGGCGGACTTGTTCTCTCTCAGACATGGAGCGACTTTCTATGGGACCGCGTCGGGAATGTGCTGTCCATCGGACACTCGATTCGAGCTTCTGAACACAGGAGTCGAAAGGAGCCGACGCAGCAACGGGATGGTCGGTTTCTTCAAAGTGGTTGTGAGCGCCTGTTCGCGCACGCCGCATCAAGGATGCGGGTGACCATGCTACTGGCCAACAGTTGCTGGCCCGGCGTCTTTTCCCCACCAGGAACTGTCGTCTGGTGCATCTGCACGATGGCCTGCGTGCCATGCTTGTTTCTGACTCGATGGCTGGACTTCGGACCTTCGCCCATCATGAGTGGGGTTGATGGCCTTGGCTCAGCCACGACCGGTCGACCACAGCTCACGAAATCCTGCTGTCGAGTTGAGCATCGCTTCGATATTTGTGCTGATCGCGCCTGCGGTCTCTCATCTTGAGCTGGGCGTACAATGATCGAAGAGTGCGATAACAAAGTCTACACTCGAACTTTGTACGAAAGCGGGACCATCCTCGAATTGGACGGATTTGACAAGAAATACCCAGAGGACGTTGCCCGTGTTTTACAGCGCCAAACCGCTCCAAAGACACTTCACTCCTCTCGCGCCGGGTCAATATCCCGTTCGAAGTCCATCTCGCCTGTTTCTTTTACCTCGGATGTGTTACCCTGCACTCGAATTGCAGCAACATCATCCTCCGCGAGGTGAGGTCCATGGCGAAGAAGAAGCCGTCCAACAAGACCGACCGTTCGAGTCCGACAACGAACAAGAGCTTGGCCGTACGATTGATGCTGCAGAGAATGCCCAGTGCGTCGGCCCCAGAAATCGCCAGCGCAGTCAAGGCGGAATACGGTCACTCGATCAGCAAGAATCTGATCTACATGGTCAAGACGAAGTCCAACATGCGGTCTGACGGCCGGCCGAAGACGTCGAAGACTTCCAAATCAAGCCCGATGAATTCGGCGGCGCTTTGGGTGGATGCCATTAAGATGGCTCGGCAGCTTTTGAAAGCCACAGGAAGTCTTGCGAATGCAACAGCTCTGTTGAAAGCCATCAACGACAAGTAGTCAACGGCATGACCAGTCTGGCCCAGCTGGCCGCAGTTGCGATCTCGGGTAGTTTCCGCTCCATGATCTTGTCCTCGCCTGCGTCGATTACTGGGAGGTAAAGAGTTGCCTCCTGGATGTCCGGGGCGAGGGTGCAGCCGGTTGATGATCTGTGGGATTCGGGCGCGAGTCCCATGCCGAAGCCGCGCGAGCTCCGCGTCGTCGGCGACCACGCCGTCGCGGATGAGCTTCTCAAAGCCAATCGCCAGCGCCGCCAGGCTGGCGACACGCGGCGCCTTGGCAAGACATGCGCGACCTATCACGACGAGCACGTCCCGGAGTCATCGATTGAGATTCCACAGGGTCGTCGGCCGTTCGCCGATGCTTCGTGAAGCCAGTGAATTTCACTAGCGTTCGCAGACGCTTGCGACGCGAGCAGCAACTGAGAAATGGTTGCTGCGTGTCGATTTGTCGCCAACCTGAATGGCGGTGACTCGGCTCAGTTCACTTTGAGAGGGCTTCCTCGTCGCGCTCACCCGCTCGATGACCATATCCGATCGCGGGTGCGGAAATCCTGATGATCTACTGAAGCCATATAATCGCAAGCGGATGTGCCGTTGAGTATTCTGCTCGGGCAGAACTTCTGGTGACGGACTCCCGTTCGCCTTCCCTATTGGGCTTCGTCCGATTTCACCGACGCGTGCAGTCAGGTCCCGGAAGCCATCAGGGCTTTTCGGACTGCTGCCGGGACGATCGGACTGTGCGCGTGCCTGTTTCAATCGGCTCAGTGGCGGGGCGAAGCTTCGAGGTCGGGAGGCCAGTGCCGAAGTCGCTCACTTCACTCTCGTCGACTGGATGGCGCATTGCAGAACATGGAAGAACAGCGATCATTGCCCCCAAGGTCGTACCATGGACAGCTCCTCCGCCTGGAAAGGACATCTCATGCGGTATCGCATTCTGATCGGGTTGACGGCGATTCTCGCTTTCGGATCCTGGACCGTCCGCTCCGCGCCCCCTGCCCCTTCGGCGGCGCCCGAGGGGCTGCCGAAGGGGACGCTTGCTGACCTGTTTCAAGGGCGAGCGACGGTCGTCGATCTGACGTGGACGCTGAACGACAAGAGTCCGTATTGGCCGGCCGAAAACTATCAGCCCTTCAAACTGACCACCATTGCCACGCTTGAAAAGAACGGCGTCCTTTCCAAGTCGCTCAGCTTTCCCGAGCATCTGGGGACGCACCTCGACGCGCCGAATCATTTCGAGAAGGGCCAGCCTTCCGTCGAAATGCTGGCAGCCGAGCAGCTCTTTGCTCCCGGCATCGTCATCGACGTCTCGCTGCCGGTGGAGTCCGATGCCGATTACCGGCTGACGGTCGCGGACGTCGTGGAGTGGGAGAAGCAGCACGGCCGCATTCCCGAGGGAGCCGTCGTTCTGCTGCGGACCGGATGGGGCCGGCATTGGACCAATTTCGATCGCTACAAGAACCAGGATGTTCGAGGCAAAATGCATTTTCCCGGCTATTCCGCCGAGGCGGCGCGGTGGCTTGTCGAAAAGCGAAATGCGAAGGGGCTCGGGATCGACACGCTGAGTGTCGATTTTGGACTATCGACCGATTTTGCGGTGCACCACGTCATCAATGGCGCGGGACGCTACGGGCTGGAGAATGTGGCCCAGCTCGACAAACTGCCGGCGCGAGGGTTCGGCCTGATCATCGCGCCGATCAAAGTGGAAGCGGGCACGGGCGGGCCGACGCGGATCTTTGCGGTGCTGTGACGTCGGGAAGCCCAGCCATCCCAGGGAGCGCGCCATGAGATCCGCCGGACGGCTCGCGATTTTCGTGATGATGCAGACCGCAGCCGGCATGGCCGCGGCGGCGGAACCCTACTTCACGATTCAGGTGGTCGACGAAGCCACGCGCCGCGGCGTGCCGCTGGTCGAACTGAAGACGGTCAACCAGATTCGGTTCGAGACCGACAGCAACGGGATCGTTGCGTTTCACGAACCCGGTTTGATGGACCGCGACGTCTTCTTTCACGTTCGCAGTCACGGTTACGAATTTCCGAAGGACGGTTTCGGCTTCGTCGGAAAGGCCCTGCGAACCACACCCGGCGGAAGGGCGACGTTGGCCGTTCGCCGCATCAACATCGCCGAGCGTCTGTATCGCGTGACGGGTGGCGGCATCTATCGTGACAGCGTGCTGACGGGCGAGCCGGTTCCGCTTGAGCACCCGGTCCTCAATGCCCAGGTGCTGGGATCGGACAGCGTGTTGAACGCCGTGCATCGCGGCCGGATCTACTGGTTCTGGGGAGATACCAATCGCCCCGGCTATCCCCTTGGGAACTTTCATACGCCGGGAGCGACTTCGGAACTGCCGTCCGAAACGCGGGCGAATCCCAGCCGGGGAGTCGACCTGACTTACTTCAGGAGGGCCGACGGTTTCGCGAAGCCGACGGCGGAGATGCCCGGCTCGGGGCCGACCTGGATTGACGGGCTGGTGTCGCTGAAGGAGTCCGACGGCGAGCGGATGTTCGCGTCCTATGGCAAGGTCAAGCCTCCTCTGACGATCTACGAACGCGGGCTGGCGGAATGGAACGACGAGAAGCACGAGTTCGAACGCGTTGCGGCAATTCCCGGCGACGCGGTGCTTTACCCTAATGGTCACGCCTTCCTGCATGCCGTCGACGGCGTGCGTTACGTCTATTTTGCGAACCCGTACCCTCTCGTGCGCGTGCAGGCGACATCCGGCAGTCTGCGCGATTTGTCGCAATACGAAGCGTTCACCTGCGTCAGATCGGGAAGCCGCGTGGAGAAGCCGGACGTCGATCGGAACGAGAGCGGCCGGATCCGGTTTGCGTGGCGGCGCAACGCTCCCGCTCTGAGTGCGGAAGACGAGAAATCGCTCGTCCGTGCAGGGACACTCAAGGGGGACGACACCCTGTTGCGATTGACCGATCGCGACAGCGGAGAGTCGATTCTGGCCCATCGCGGGTCGGTCTATTGGAACGAGTATCGAAAGAAATGGCTGATGATCGCGGTGCAGTCGTTCGGGACGTCCGTCCTCGGAGAAGTCTGGTGCGCCGAAGCGGACTCTCCCGAAGGGCCCTGGGGTTACGGAGTGAAGATCGTCACTCACGACAAGTACAGCTTCTACAATCCGAAACAACACCCGATGTTCGACCAGCATGGAGGGCGGATTGTCTACTTCGAAGGAACCTACACGCAGACTTTCTCCGGCAACACGGAGGCGACATCGCGATACGAATACAACCAGATGATGTATCGCGTCGATCTTTCCGACGAACGATTGGCGCTGCCCGTGGCATTCGGCGCGACGGAGCGGGGAATACCGAAACGACTGCGGGGGGACGAGATTCCGCGGGGTGGATTGCTTTGGGATGCCATCGCGTTCATGGCGCTCGACCGCGGCGGACCTGACTCGGTGCCAGTCTTCGCCGACGACGCGCCCGACGGATCGCGGCGGCTTCGCATCGGATCACGTTCCGACGCTTCGGCTGGTCCGCCTCTGTTTTTCGCGTTGGCTCCGGACACGAAGAATCCGCCGCGGACCGCTGTGGCTCTGTGGGAGTTCTGTGACGACCGGCAGACGTGCGTTTATTCCGTGGATCGCGATTGGACGCGCGCGGGATTTCGCCGACGGGACAAGCCGCTGTGTTTCGTGTGGCGAACACCGGGCCCCGCGGCGCGGGAGAGCGGACGGCCCTGACAAACCGCGGCGGCCCCGCAATCCCCCCCTTCTGGCCTCGCGCCAGATCAAAGAGATCGCTCTTTTTTTGCCTTTTGTTGATTGGCGCACGCCCCGTCTCACGATAAAAGATCTAAAGATGTATTGCTTATGCATCTTTTAGGCGGCCGCGATCATGCAGCTCACGATGCAGACGGATTACGCGTTGCGAACGCTGATGTTCCTTGCGGCGCGGACCGACCGGTCGACCGTGGACGAGGTGGCCGGGCTTTACGGGATTTCGACGCATCACGTGGCGAAGGTGGTCAACCAGCTCGCCCGCATGGGGTTGGTGCGCAGCGTGCGGGGCGTGGGCGGCGGCATCGAACTCGCGCGGTCGCCGGACGAGATCCGGATCGGCGACGTCGTCATGGCCTTCGAGGGGAGCCGTCACCTGCTCGAATGCATCGGCACGGAGAACGTCTGTGTGATTCAGCCGTTCTGCAAACTGAAGGGAGCGCTCGCGGAAGCCGAGCGTCTCCAGCGCGATTACCTCAACGGCATCACGTTGCGGGACGTGATGCCGACGCCGCGACAACTGACGAAAGTGTCGGCGGACTGAGCGGCCTTGTCTTGTTCAACACTCGATCGTTCATGCCGGCGACGTTTCACATCCATCACACTGGGAGTTCGAATCATGAAGCGCTTGTTTCCGCTGGGAATGTTGGCTTTGCTGGGCGCCGTCTGGGGAATTGCGGCGTTATCCCCCCTCGGGACCGCTGCGGAAAAGGACGCGGCCAGGAAGCCCGAGAATGCGGCTGTCGAACGGGCTCGCAAGCAGATCCGGACGCTCGACCACATCTATAAGACGACGGTCGTGCTGATCACTGACAAGTATGTCAACAAGCCGGACGACTTCCCTGCGGGAAGCGCGGCAGTGGCCCTCTTCAAAAGCGTCACGGACGCCGGTCACCACAAGGTGCGTCTGATCGATGCCACCGGGATGCCTTACGAGAAAGCGAACGTCGCCAGGGACGACTTCGAAAAAGAAGGGGTGCGGCAGCTGAAGTCCGGACAGGCCTCCTACGAAGCGATCGAATCGGTCGACGGCAAGCCGCATCTGCGGACGGTGACCGCCGTTCCCGTGGTGTCGAAGAAGTGCATCATGTGCCATCCCCACTATGCCGACGCCAAGTCCGGTGCGGCCATTGGTGCGATCAGCTACTCCGTGCCGATCGAGTGAGGGATGAGACTTGAAGCGACCGGAAGGGCTTCCGATTCCAGTGCATTGCCCGGTCCCGCGCAGCAATTGCCGCCGTTCCATCACCACTGACACCGAGGAATTCTCCCATGATCCATCTTCGTTGGCTGCCTGTTGCTGCGTTGATTGGGACATCCCTGCTGGGAGCGATCGTCTCGCTCGCCGATCCTCCCGCGGGGACGGGCAAGCAGCCCAAGCGTCGCCCCCGCGCGGATGCGGCGGTGCCGGGGGATTCGGGCCATCGCATTGCGGTCGACACGGCGCGCGATCGTGCGGCCCAGATGCACCGGCTGATGGTGACGACCCTTCATGTCATGCACGACCATTACTTTCACGGCGATCGCGCCCGCACGACAATCCCCGCACGGGCCCTGCAGGACGTCTTCGCGGAATTCGGGCGGGAGTCTCATGTTGACGCCCGGTGGATTTCGGTCAACACGAAGGCCATGAGCATCGATCACGAGCCGGCCGACGATTTCGAAAAGCAGGCGGCGATCGAGCTCGCCTCAGGGAAGGAGTCGTTCGAGCGAATCGAGAACGGCTCGTATCGTCGGGCGGGCGCCATCTTGTTGGGAGGGGGCTGCGTGAGCTGTCATACGACCTCGTTCGCCCCCCCGACGAAAATCCCTCGCTATGCAGGTCTCGTGATCAGCATTCCCGTCGTCCAACAGTAGGACGGATCGGCCGCATGGAACCACGACGACTTGGGGGAGCTTGAGATGATTTTACCCCGGAACCGGCTCTGGATCGCCTTGGCTCTTCTTGGCGTCGCGGGGCTGACCGTGCTCGACAGAATCGGTCCGCCCCTCAGCGCGGACGAGGCGCCCAAGGTTGCGGCGAACGAAGTGGATCCGCTTCCGCATGCTGCTTCGCTGAAGGAAGCCCGCGGTCGGGCCCGGCTGCTTCACGAGAGCCTGCATTCCACGTTGCAATACGTCCATCGCGAGTATTACCGCGAAGACGAGGGACTCAAGATTCCCGCCGTGACATTGAAAGGCGTCTTCCGAGATCTCGAAGCCGCGCACAAGGTGAAAATCCGCTGGCTGGCGGTCAATGCGCGGGCGATGAGCGTCGATCACGAGCCGTCCGATGATTTCCACAAGGAAGCGATCAAGGCGATCGGGGCGGGGCGGGAGTCGTTTGAGACAATCGAGAAGGACGTGTTCCGCTATGCCGGCGCGATCGTACTCCACGCCGAGTGTCTCAAGTGCCATCTCCCCGCACGCACCAGCAACAAGCCGCGATCGGCGGCGATCGTCATCTCCATGCCTTTGCAGCAGTCCTTGTCCCCCAATCCCGAGGAGAAGTGATGCGTCCGACGTTTGCCGCAATGCTTCTGCTCGCGCTGGCCGCTCGCCCTGCGTTCTCGGCCGACGAGTACGAACTGCCGCCTATCGAGTACAGCCGCGGTACGCCGGAGAATGCGGTGTCGCGGCTTCAGGAGAAGCTCGACAGCGGGGCGCATGCGCTGCGACACGAAGACCGATTCGGCTATCTGCAAAGCGTGTTGGACGCTCTCGAGATTCGACCCGAGTCCCAGACGCTCGTTTTCTCTAAGACCAGCCTCCAGCGGCACCGGATTTCACCCCGCACGCCACGGGCCATTTACTTCAACGATGACGTTTACCTGGGCTACTGCCATGAAGGGGACGTCCTGGAGATCTCGGTCGCCGACCCGCAACTTGGAACCGTTTTCTACACGATCGACCAGGACGAGACCGACAAGCCGAAGTTCGTTCGCCAGACCGACCAGTGCCTCCTCTGTCACGGCATGAGCCAAACCGACGGCATTCCCGGCCATCGGGTTCGTTCTCTGTTCGTCGACACCATGGGCAATCCGCTCCTCGCCGAGGGAAGCCACCGCGTCGATCAGACGACGCCGTTCGAGAACCGTTGGGGAGGCTGGTATGTCACCGGAACGCACGGCGAGCAGAAGCACCTCGGCAACCTGCTGATCCGCAACGGAGAAGTTCCGCGGCCGGTCCAGAACGAAAAGGGACTGAACGTCACCGACCTGACCCCGTTTTTTGACGTCTCTCGCTATCCCACCCCGCACAGCGACATTGTGGCGCTGATGGTGCTCGAACATCAGTCGATGGTGCACAACCTGCTGACGAAGGCGAACTTCGCCGCACGCCAGGCCTTGCACTATGAGTCGGAACTGAACCGGGCGCTGGGGGAACCCAGCGACCGCCGGCTCGACAGCACCACGCGCCGTATTCGCAACGCGGCCGACGCTCTGCTCCAGGCGATGCTCTGTTCCAAGGAGGCTCCGCTGACCGCCGCGGTCGCGGGCACATCCGAGTACGCCCAGCGTTTCACGAATGCCGGGCCGCGCGACAAGCGAGGCCGCTCGCTGCGCGATTTCGATCTCAAGACGCGGCTGTTCCGTTATCCGTGCAGTTTTCTCGTCTATTCGGCTTCGTTCGACCGGTTGCCCGACGAGATGAAACTGGCCGTGACGACACGGCTGCGCGGGATTCTCACCGGAACCGACAAGGATGAGGCGTACGCTCATCTGGCTGCCGACGACCGCCGTGCGATCCTCGAGATCCTGACCGACACGAAACCGGAACTCTGGCGCAGCGTCGCTGAGAAGTGACGGCGCGAGAGCTTGGCGGGACTGTCCTTCCGATGCCGGTCGACGCCCCCGCCGATCTCACTTCGCCGTGGCCTTCAACGCTTCCGTGACGACCTTCCCATCGACTGCCGGAAGTTCGACGCCCAGAAGACGGGCAATGGTCGGAGCAACGTCGATGTTCTCGATGGGGAGGAGTTTCTTTCCCTCGCGCACTCCGGCCCCGGACGCGATAAATGTCGCGTTCATTTTGGGGTTGGTCGAAAGGAACCCGTGGGTTCCCGTGGTCGACTCGCTTTTCACGACGTCTTCGTCGCCCGTGGCGGTTGCGGAGAAACCATAGCCGTCCTTCGCGACGAGGATCAGGTCGGCCATCTGGGGGGCGTCGTCCGGTTGCGGCAGGCCGTACTTCTTAAACTGGTCCGGCGTGACGATGTCGGCGATCCCTTCACGGCCGCGAAACAGCTCGATCACCTTCTTGCGGTCCTCCTCCAGAGAGTCCCGGACCGTCAGGTACAGCATCCCGATGCCCCCTTCCGGCACGACCTGGGCGCGGGCGGCCGTAACCTGCGTCCCCTCGACCGTCAGCAGTCCCGCCTTCCGCAGCACCACGTTGGGTTGCAGCGTTTTGGGAATGGACATGAAGCCATGGTCCGAAACGACCAGGATCGTTGTCCGGTCGCCGATGCCGGCATCGGCGACCGCATCGACGATCTGGTGCACCAGCGTGTCGGCGTAGGCGACCGCGGTGTATCCCGCCGGAGATTGCGGTCCATACCGATGATGCACCGCATCGACGTTCAGCGGGTGAAAGAGGACCAGGTTGGGCTTTCGCGTCCGAATGACGTGGCAGGCGGCCTGCGTCCAGATCCGATCTCGGGCGGGAGTCGGAAGCTTGGCAAAGCCGTCGATCTCCGCATCGGTCACGATGCCCTCCTGCTTCAACTCGGCGATGAGTCGCGGGGTCGTGTGCTGAAACGATTCGGGGACGTCGGGGAAGTTGTCGTCGATGCTGGCGGCGTTCCGCGTGCAGGGCCAGTTGATGGCGGCCGTCGTCAATCCCTTCTCTTTCAGGACGTCATAAATCGTCTCGACGTGGACGAGGTCCTTCTTGTCTTTCCGCGGGTCGACTTTGACCGGCAACCCGGGACCGGTGCGTTCGAGCACGCCGTTGAACAGCACGCCGTGCCGCTCGGGACGCACACCCGTCGTCAACGAAGTGTGGTTCGGCCACGTCACGGACGGGTTCGAGACGGTCATCCCCTCTGCCCGCGTTCCTTTCGCCGCCAGCGCCCGGATGGCCGGCATGGACGCATTCGGATCGTCAAACAGCCATCCAGGCAGGCCGTCGACGCAAATGACGACGACGTGCCGTTGCTGGCCATCCGCGCCGTGGGCGACGCTCAACAGCGCCGCGAAGAGGACGAGGAACGGCACTGCGGCGAATCGGATGCGGCGCACAGACATCTCCCGGCAATCACAAAGCGGTCGGAATCTTCACTGCTGCTCTTTCCCCATAGCGAATGAGAATGGATCCGGTCAACCGTGCCGGTTTCGCACATTCTTCATTCGTCTGTTCCGCGTCTTGATCGCCCCCCGTGAGGGCGGGAGCGTCGCCTGGGTCGGGGCATATACCCAGGGAAAGAGGACGACGGAAAGCGTCGGAAGCAATTTGATTCGGCCCCCAGGCTGCTCAGTGCCGAAGCCTGGGGGCGGCGTGGTTTGTTGCGAACCCTCAATACGGCCGCGGACGTCCCAAACCCTGCACGCGGCTCGGGAGGCCGACGATCCGCAGAAAGCCTTCGGCGTCGGTCTGGTTGTAGGTGCCGCCCGCTTCCATCGAGGCGATGGCGTCGTCGTAGAGGCTGTTGGGGCTCTTGCGGCTGGCGATGCGGGTGTTCCCCTTGTAAAGGGCGACTGTCACTTCGCCGGTGACCGGTTTCTGCGTTTCCTTGATGAAGGCGCTCAGGGCGTCCATCTTCGCGCAGTACCAGAACCCGTAGTAAACCATCTCGGCCACTTCAGGGCTGATCCGGTCGCGGAGGTGGACCAGGTCGCGGTCGAGCGTCAGCTGCTCGAGGGCCGCGTGCGCGGCGTAGAGGATTGTCATTCCGGGCGCTTCATACACACCGCGGCTCTTCATGCCGACGAAGCGGTTCTCGACGACGTCGATGCGTCCGACGCCGTGCTTGCCCCCCAGCTTGTTGAGCGTGTCGACGATCTCGAACGCACCAAGCTTCTTGCCGTTGACGGCCACCGGCACGCCTGACTCGAACGAGACCGTCAGCGTCTCTTCCTGGTCCGGGGCTTCCTGCGGCGAGCCCGTCATTCCAAAGTCGATGATCTTCACGCCGTCGACCGCGGGGTCTTCAAGCTTGCCCGCTTCGTAGCTGATGTGGAGGCAGTTCTCGTCCGAGCTGTACGGCTTCGAGACCGAAGCCTTCACGGGGATCTTCTTCGCGTCGCAGTAGGCGATCATTTCCTTGCGGCCCGGGAAGGCCTGGCGATATCGCTCGATCCGCCACGGGGCGAGGATCTTGATGTCGGGCTGCAGGGCTTCCGCGGCCAGCTGGAAGCGGCACTGATCATTCCCCTTGCCGGTCGCTCCGTGGGCGTAGGTGTCGGCCCCCACCTCGCGAGCGATCTGCAGGCAGACCTTCGAGATGAGCGGACGGGCGATCGACGTTCCCATCAGGTATCCGCACTCGTACTTCGCCTGCCATTGCAGCACCGGGAAGGCGAAGTCGCGGCAAAGCTCTTCGCGGGCGTCGACGATCCGGGCCGACTTCGCCCCGATGTTGCGGGCCTTCTGAAGAATGGCTTCGCGGTCTTCGCAGGGCTGGCCGAGGTCGACGTACACCGCATGAATGTCGTACCCCTCATCCATGAGCCATCCGAGGATGACCGAGGTATCAAGGCCGCCGGAGTACGCGAGAACGCAAGTGGGCATGGGAGGGTCTAGGGACGAGGGACTAGTGTCGAGGGACAGAGGTAGTGTTGAGGGCGTGCCACCCGACGGGCCACTAAGCTGTCGAGGTTTCAATGGACGGCATTATGCGGCTTTTCGAACCGCTTCACCAGTTTCGGAAGTCCTACGAGTTCACGACCTGCTGGACATTCTCCGTCGTCACCGGCCGGATCAATCCCTTCTCCGTAATGATGGCACTGATCAGTTCCGCAGGAGTAACATCGAACGCGGGGTTGTAGACGTTCACTCCCGTTGGGGCGGTCTGCCGGCCGAAGCCGTGGGTGATCTCTTCAGGCTTCCGCTCTTCGATGGGAATCCCTTCACCCGTGGGCAGTGACAGGTCGAACGTGCTGGTCGGGGCCGCGACGTAGAAAGGGATGCCGTGAGCCTTGGCCGCGAGGGCGACCGAATACGTCCCGATTTTGTTGGCCGTGTCGCCGTTCGCCGCGATGCGGTCGGCGCCGACGACCACCGCTTCGACGCGTTTCTCACGCATCACCTGCGCGGCCATCGAATCGCAGATCAGCGTCACGGGAATCCCGCGCTGCGAGAGCTCCCATGCCGTCAGCCGCGCGCCTTGCAGCAGTGGACGCGTTTCATCGGCGTAGACATGCAGCCGCTTTCCCTGTTCCACGGCCGAGAAAAACACCGAGAGGGCCGTCCCTTTGCCGGCGGTTGCCAGCGCCCCCGCATTGCAATGCGTGAGGACTCCCGCGCCGTCGCGCAGCAGCTCGGCCCCATGTCGGCCAATTGCTGCACACATCTCCTGGTCTTCGACTTCGATGGCCCGCGCTTCCTCCAGCAGCCGCACAATCAGGTCGCGAGGAGCCAATCCCGCTTCCTCGTCGGCGACGCGTTTCAAGCGATCGAGCGCCCAGAAAAGGTTCACCGCGGTCGGGCGGCTGGCGGCCAGACGGTCGGTGACTTCGAGCAGTCGCCGACGAAACTCGGCCGGATCCTTCGACGCCGCCGACTGAAGGCCGACCACGACGCCATACGCCGCCGCCACCCCGATCGCCGGAGCGCCGCGAACACGCAACGATCGAATCGACTCGAACACCCTTTCGTGCGTGTCGCACTCGATCTCTCGGCATTCCAGCGGCAGGAGCGTCTGATCAATCAGAACGAGTCGCCCATGGAAAGCGTCACCCGTCCATTGCAGCGTCGGTGTCATCGCGGAAGCGTCGTCTCGCAGAAGGTTTTAAGGAATCGATTCGTGGCCCGACCAGCACGTTCCTTGCGGCTGGCCTGTCGAACCATTGTCGAGGATTCCATCGCTCGCCGCACGTCACCGCCAGTCAATTTGCTGGTACAATGCCAGCAGCTTGCTTCCGCGCGCAGCGTTCAGCGATTGGACATGAGCAATCCGACCGCGGACCCACGCGGCGAAGTTGTCGCGCCCCTCATGATTCTGCGAACGTGCTCCGTGGCGCAGGCAGTTGGTCAGCAGGGCCTTCAGTCGGTCGAAGTCCACGCGCCGCACATTGGTGCGGTCGTTGACGACAACGCCGGTCACCATCTGCCGCGCATTGCTTCGGATGATCCGCCGCTTCGCCTTGTTGATGCGAAAACGTTCTTCGCGGATGACCTGCTCGACGAGCGGCAGGAAGTTCGGCAGCGCACGGCGGAATCCGTCCGGACCCGAGAACGTGAGGTCGTCCGCGTAGCGGGTGTAGACGCCGCCGAAGGCCCGCGCCAGTCCGCTCAACCGCACATCAAGAGAGAACGCGGAGAGGTTGGCAAGGGCGGGCGACGTGCAGGCTCCCTGCGGAAGATGGGCCGGGAGGTAGGGGCGAATTGCACTGGCGTTTCCCTCGGGAAATCCAGCCGTCTGTGGGAGCGAGGACGTGCACAGCCGAGCCATCCACACGGAGGCCTCGCGCGAATAGCCGACGGAACGGAAGATCGCAGCAACACGGGCAAGAGTGACGGTCGGGTAGAAGTTCGTGAGGTCCAGCCGGACCACAATCGGCTTGCCCACATGCTCAGCCGCGTTGGTCACAATCGACCGTCCGGGGACGAATCCATGAGCCGCCGGATGGGCAGGGACGCGGCTCAGAATCTCTTCCAGGATCCGGCACTGCACGTCTTTCAAGGTCGCTTTCGGCGCTTCGATCAACCGCCAGCCGCCGGACCGCTTTCGCTCCCACCGGAAGTGATAATGGGCTTCGCGCTCGCTCAGCGGACGCGAATTGGCCGTGAACCGGTGAATCAGCCAGGCCAGCTTGCCCAACGGAATTCCCAGCCAGGCCGCCAGATCTTCGGGCGTGTGCAGCACTGGGAGCTGACGCTCCCGCAATCGAGCGTCATCGCCATCGCTGGCCAGATCCAGGAAGCCGCCGGATCGAACGCCGAACCGGGCGAAACGATAGGGAATGGGGGTGACTTCCGTCGAACGGTCCGCGATGAATTCCGGCGGCGCGTGACGCAGCGGCGTCAGCTTCGCTCGGGGGCGCGGACCAGTGCGGCGCGGTCGCTTCGGCCGCCTGTCGCGCGATTCGACCTCCGGTTCGGCAGTCGACGTTGCGGCTGAATGCGAATTGTCGGACGGATGTCGTCCATTGTCCGAGGGCGCGCGGACCGGCGGGCGAGGCGACGGAACTCCGTCAAAGGCTGTCTTGTTCGGCGGCGGCGATGGTTGCGGAAAGAATAATCGCCGCAAGAAATCAAGCAGGCCCATGCAGCGGCATCCGGTGGCGGTGCGGCGGTCGAGCAATCAGAAATCGGAAATCGACGAATGATCGGAAGGCCGCAAGGGGCTTTGCGAGAAGAGTGGCGACCGAGAGTGAGCGGCCTCTCTTGCCTTCCTCGCCGATCATTCGGGATTCGACATGCTGGTTCACCGCACGCGGGAGGGGTTTCGGATGCCGGAAAAAGTGACCAGCGGGCCGCACAACGGATCCTGTGCCGAATGGTTGCAACGGACCAGTGCGTCCGGAGCGACCATTCACGCCACGAATGGCGGACATGACTGCTTCCACGGGGTATCCCCGCAGCGTTCGACGATCCTTGCGGACGGGCGAACTGAGCTTGGGCGGCCCCCTGGTCACCAAAAGCTGGAACAGAACCGACACATCGTACCCTTTACCGGGTGAGGGTCAATGCGTTTCCGTTGATGCCGGGGGATTGGCGACCGATGTTCCGGCGTCGAGCAGAATCGCCACCTGCATGTCCCCCATCACGTTCACGGCCGAGCGGAGCCGGGCATTGATGAAGTCCACGCTGTAGACGATGGGTATGGCGAGCTGCACCGTCTCTTCGGGAAGGCGGGCTGCCTTCAACACGAGCGAGAGGATGATCAGCCCGGAATTCGGAATGCCGGCGATCCCCATGCTGCCGACGAGGGCCGCCACCAGAATCATCGCCTGCTGCCCCAGTGTCATGTCGAGCCCGGCGGCCTGGGCGATGAACAACGCCGTGATGGCTTCATAAAGCGTGATGCCGTCGTTGTTGAAATTGGTCCCCACGCAGGCCGAGAGCCGTGCCGAGGCCTCGCTCACCCCCATTCGCCGCAACGCTTCCAGCGTGAGCGGGGCCGTCGCCAGGCTGCTGTTGATCGAGAAGCCGGTCAGAATGGCGCTGATCCCCTGCCCGAAGTAGGTCCGGGGCGACTTGCCGCCGATCAACCAGGCCGACAACGGATAATAAATCAACGCGTGCAGCGACAGCGCGCTCAAGACGGTCGCGAAGAAAATCCCGACGATCTTGAAGACGCCCGGCCCCGCGTTGCCCACGGCGGAAGCGACCGCCAGCAGAATGGCGATCGGAGCCAGTTCGATCAGCCAGCCGAGGATCCGCAGCAGGATGCGATAGCAGGCCACGATGAACCGCTCGAACGTCCGGACGGCCGCGAAGTCTTCCTCATCGCCCGACGACCGCAACGAGCGCATGGCGGCCCCGACGGCGATCGCGAGAATCGCGACCGTCAGTACGATGTTCTCGATAAATGGCTGAAGGGCGTTCTTCGGAACGTGCGATCGGATCAGTTCGAGCGGGGCCAGCGACCCGGAACCGGAGTTCGTCGTCGGAGTCGCCGGTGCCGTCGACCCGACCGCCTCCGCCCGTTCCCCCAACGTCCCCTGCCACGACTTGCCGGGTGTCCAGACATTCAGAATCGTCAGCCCGATCGCGAACGCGACCCCGATGTTGAGGACGCAGATGGCCACCATCTTGAATCCCTGCCGGCCTGTCAGCTGCGTCTGGACAAACGCCTCGACGATGGCAAAAAAGATGAGCGGCGTGGCCAGCGCCGTCAACAGCTGAATGTAGAAACCGGCCAGGACGCCCGAGTCGGCATTGGTCCATCCGAGGACGATGGGACCGCGTCCGAACTCCGCCCCGATCACTCCGCCCAGAATGACGCCGATCAGCACCCGCACCGGCAGCGGCCAGCACAGCGGATTCCAAGCCCGGAATGCCGGGGCAGTTTCGGGGACGGTGACGTTGGAATCGGACATGGGCAGTAGGAACGCAGGCGTTGCGACGCGGGGACGAATCGAACGTCGGAGTCAGGGGGTGGCATCGTATCGGCGGCAGACGCAGCAACGCGAGCGACTGCCTGATTGGGTGGTATTGCCAGCGAATAGCGCAGGACAGGTTCATTCGCTTCTGTCTTGCGACAATCGGCTGCGGGACGTCCCGATCGGACGGCGGCGCCGAGCATCACCCTCTGCACGTTACTCGCCCGCATCGAACCTGCACAATCGGCACAATCGACAGGAAGAGACTTGAGTCCCCCGCGGGGCGCCGCGTCCGGTTTGCCTCACACGGCGGTAGACCTAGGCTGGATCAGTCCCCTGATTCTCAAAGCACCGATTCCGGCCGGCCGCCGGGTCGGATCTCCGTTTCCAACGCAAAGGCCGGCCGCCATGTCACGGTTCGGCAGAGATCGGCGCCGCCGTCCGGGCCTGACGCTGGTCGACCTGACGATTTCCCTGTTTATCATCGCGATCATTGCGGCGGTCGGAACGCCGCGATTAATCGATTCGCTCGACGCCAATCGCACGCGCACCGCCGCGCGCCGTGTCGCCGCCGACCTGGAGTTTGCCCGGCAGCGGGCGATCACGACAAGCAGCGAACAGGTCGTGCGGTTCACGACGGCGACCTCATCCTACGTCCTCGTCGGGATGTCCGATCCAAATCGCCCCGCGCGGACCTATACCGTCACGCTGCCCGACAGTCCCTTCTCGTGCACGTTCACGACGACTGGGCTCAATTCCTCTGGCGAGATCCGGTTCGGAATTCATGGTCTTCCAGATCGCGCCGCGAGCATCATCATCTCCTCAGGGAGCGGGCAACGGACCGTCGCCGTCGAACTGTCCACCGGAAAGGTGAGCATTTTATGAGACGGCGACCTTCGGCCCGCGGCTTCCGTTCTCGCGTCCCGCGCGGCATTTCGCTCCTCGAACTGATCACGTCGCTCGCCTCGGCAGCCGTTCTGTTCGCGGGACTGGCGACGGCCGTCGCCTTCTCCATCCGCGCGGGAGATCCCAGTTCAGGGACTTTCCACAACTCCTACGACGCCGCGAAAGCTTCGCTTCAGATCACCCGCGAACTGCAAAGCGCCACGGGTTTCAACAGCGCGGTGTGCAACTCGACCCGCGTCGAATTCACCGTCCCCGACATCAACGGCGACGGCTCCCCCGACACGATCCGCTATTCGTGGGGCGGTTCCGCGGGAAACGCCCTGATGCGGACGTTCAACGGCGGGACCGCTCAGACCTTCCTTCCGGATGTCAACGCGTTCTCATTGCGATACCACACGAAGACCGTTCCGCCGGCCGTCGTGCTGACGGAGAGCGCCGAAACGCTTTTCCTCGACCAGGGGAGCGGCAACACCGGGTTCATCAACAGCACGATCGATGTGAGTACGAGTTACTGGGTTGGGGAATACTTCAAGCCGACGCTGCCGTCGAACGCGGTTTCGTGGCGAATCACACGCGTGCAATGGAACGTCGACGATACGGGAGTCGATGACGGGACGGCCCTCGTGCAGGTGCGGGCCGCCGATACGTCCGGCAAGCCCTCGTTGAACGTCATTGGCCAGGCGGTCCTCTCGGAGAGCGACTTCCCCAACACGTGGTACACGGTCACTTTCAGTAATGCGTCCGGGATCCTTCCCACGCAAGGGGCATGCGTCAACGTCGGCGCCGCCGCCGGAACCAGCGTCGCGCGGCTCAGGGCCGGATTCTTCAGCAACGGAAGCCCCGGGACGTACCTGCTGACGTCGTACGACGACGGCGCCACCTGGAGCGCCACCACGTGGATCGACCTGTGGATCCGTGTCTGGGGGACGTACACCACCAGCACGGCAGGGACGGGCTCGAACACCTATCTGCGAACGGGAATCGATCTCACCCTGCAGGCCGGATCGAGCAGCCGCGCGGCCGTCACGAGTTCCGTGCAGACCGTCAACCAACCCGAGGTGAGCGGCCCATGAGACGGGACAACCGCTGCCGCCGTCGCGGCTTCACGCTCGTGGAAACGTCGATTTCGACACTCATCGTCGCGGTCGTGCTGGTCGCCTCGATGCGCACGGTCGTCGGCGTCACCCGGCACCGCTCGGTCCACAACGATGCGACGACCGCCAACCTGCTGGCGGAAGCGTTGCTGACGGAAGTCCTGGAGAAGGAGTACAAGGAACCGACCGCCACGCCGATCTTCGGGGCGGAGGCGGGCGAGACGGCCCGCAGCCTGTTCGACGACGTAGACGACTACCACGGGTGGACCGAGACGCCGCCGAAGCACGTTGACGGAACGTCGATGTCGGCTCTCAGCGGCTGGTCCCGCGAGGTCGCCGTCACGCAGGCAGGAACCGGCGATCCGATCTTTTCGACCACGATCAGGACGGGGACATCGATTGTCGGCAAAGGACTCGATGCCAAGGCGGAGAACACCGACACGGGAGTGCGGAAAGTGACGGTCACGGTCAAGAAGAGCGGTTCGACGCTGGCCTCCGTGACAGGACTCAAGACCGATTCTCCGTGACGCGGACGATGACGAGATCCACTCCATGAAACCAGGCCGCCCGATGATGCGACTTGCAGACTCCGGCGCCCCCCTCGTCCCAGGACGAGGACGGCGATCGGGGGCCGCACTGTATGCGACCGTCGTCATTCTCTCGCTGATCGTGGCGGTCCTCAGTCTCGCGGGCATGCACCTCGTGGGCGTCGAACGCCGCACGAGTCAATCGATGATCGATGTCGCCAACGCGCGGCAATACTCGCTGGCTGCGGTGCGGCTGGCGCTTCTCGATCTCTGGAACGACCCCGCCTGGCGCGGCCGCTACTCCAACGGAGTCGAAACGACGCGCGTCACGTTCGGATCGGGAACGGTCAGCTGGAGCCTCACCGACACCTCGGACAACAGCCTGAGCGACGACGCCGATGATTCGGTGGAAATCCGCGGATACGGCCGGTGCGGCGGGGCGACCTGGGTGACGAGCGTCACAGTGAACGTCGTGCTGCGGGACGTCGGGCCGATTGAATTGCAGGGGTTTCCGGATGTCACGTCGATCTCGAACAACGTCGTGAGCGCGTCGCACTTCGCGGGAAACTATTTCAAGCCGTTTCTGCCGAGCACGGCCAGCTATTGGCGGGTGACGGCAGTCGACATTTACGCGGCGCAGGATGGGACGGCGGCGGGTTCGACCAACGTCAGCCTGTACCTTCCGTCCGTCAACGGGAATCCTGCTCCGACGCTGATTGACGAGGTGAGCGTCGCCGAGGCTCTGCTCCCCGGGTCGTTGCAGGCGGTCCATCTCGACTTCACTTCGAACACCCGCCTCGACCCCGAGGTCGGATTGTCTCTCGTCCTCACCTCGACATCGTCCTCGAACACCATGCGGTACGGCTTCAAGACGAGCGTCACGACCGGATCTTCCCGTTACCTGGAGGGGACGCCCGGGTGGGGAAGTCCGTCCAGCACCAAGTCCCTCGTCTTCCGGGTTTACGGCATCTACAGCCTCCGGGAACTTGCGATTGCTCCGGGGAGTTGGAAGCGCGTGCCGGCGAATTGACGCCGCTCGACGCAATTCTCAGCGGCTTCGTCTTCGCGCGCCGGACGGTGATGGTCAAGATTTGTTGAAGTCCATGGGAGGTCGGGGCTTGACCTCGCGGGACTGCCGTTGATCATTCTTCCGGGATTCACGAATATGTCGCGCCGCGTGTTCCGCGGCGTTTCCTCCGACGAACTGTTCGCCGAGCACCCCGACCGATGCCCGAGTCCGAGACGACCGAACTTCAGGCCCCCACGATCACCGTCCGGCCCGCGACAGCCGATGACGTCGAAGGCATCGGCGCGCTGATTGAACCATTCGTCGCTCACAAGCGGCTGCTGCCGCGGACTGCCGACGAGCTGGAAGACCTCATTTCGTGCGGATTCGTGGCCGTCGTGGATGATCAGGTGGTCGGTTTCGCCGCGCTCGAAATCTATTCCAAGAAGCTCGCCGAAGTCCGCAGCCTGTGCGTGTCGAGCGATTTTCAGCGGCACGGCATCGGCCGGCGACTGGTGGAAGCGTGTGTGGGGCGGGCCCGCGAGCGGCACATCTTCGAAGTGATGGCCATCACGTCGACCGACGATTTCTTCCGATCGTGCGGGTTCGATTTCACGCTGCCGGGCGAAAAGAAGGCGCTCTTCCTGCAGACCCGCGACGAGCCGTGATGGTCGTCTTTCGGGAAGCGGAAGACGACCCTCACTTGATCGAGTTGAGGTACGCCAGCAGATCGGCCATCGCCGCAGGATCGAGCTGCTTCTCGAGCCCCTCCGGCATGAACGAGAGCCCGGTGCTCTTCAGCTCATCGATGTTCACCCGAAGGATCGTTTCGCTGGTGTTGTCGGCCTTGCGGATTGTCAGGCTGTTGGCGTTCTCGGCCGAGATCATTCCCGTGACCGTCCGTCCCGAATCGAGGACGACGATGTAGGCGAGAAACTGCGGTTTCACCTCGCGATTCGGGTCGAGGATGTTGAGCATCACCGCGGCCGTTCCCCGGTCGCGGATCGCATTCAGGTCCGCGCCGATCGATTCCCCCACCCCTTCCAGCTTATGGCACGCCGCACACGTCTTGCGGAAGTGCATCCGCCCCTTCTCGACGTCTCCCTTCAGCTCAAGCGCCTTCTGATAACTGTCGACGACGTCTTGCCGTCGCGCGAGTCCAGCCCCCGCGAACAGCTTCACCGCACGGTTCCGAATCGCTTCGTCCGAGTGCTTCTGCAGGAGAGCGACGCGCGCCGGATCGATATCCGACCGAGCCACTCCCTTTTTCTCGACCGCATCGAGGAACATCGTGACCCACGCAGGGCGCGACAAAAGCGTCTCCACGGCGGAAACGCGTGCCGCGGGAGTCTGCGCGGGCCAGGCGGCGAGCAACAGCTTTGGAACTTCCGGCGTATCGAAGCGGGCCAGGGTTTCGATACAGGCCGCCTGGACGGGCGGCGGCTGCCTGGACTGCAGGAGATCGGCGAAGACCGATTGCAGATCGGCGTAAGACCCTGAGGCCAGCGTCCGAACCGCGGCCGCGCGTTGCTCGGCCGGCTTCGCGTCGTCGATGGCGAGCTCCCGGGCCTCTTTGACGAGTCCCGCAAGGATCGTTCCCGCCTTGCCGCCGGTGGCGCCCGCCAGCATTTCCCTGGCGGCTGGCTGACGGCTGACAAGACTGCGGACAAGCTCTTCGGCCAGCGGCTTACCGGACGGATCGGCCGCGAGCCCATCGATCTGCCGCACCATTTCGGCCAACTCGGGCCTGGCGTTGGCGGCCCCCATCTGCACGGCCACGGCATTCAGAATCGTTTTCACATGGGGTTGGGTGCGGGCGTCCTTTTGGGCCAGCAGCGCCGCCAGAAATTCCCCGCGGCGCGAGCCGATCGAACTCAGCACGGCGAGTTGGACCCACGGATCGGCCCCGTCGCGCACCGCAATGCCAACCAGCGCTTTGGTCGATTCCACGCCCGGCAGCGCGCCCAGCGTGAAAGCCGCCTGGTAGCGGTTTCCAAGCGGCTCACCGTTCGCGAGGGCCAGCACCGCCTCGCGAACTTCCGCGTTCTCAAGAAACGATTCCGAAATCCGAAGCGCCTGCACGCGGACGTGCGGGTCTTCGTCCTTCAATCCCTGGACGACGACCTCATTCCGCAGGGCCTTCAGCCCATGGAGCGAATGCATCGCCATCGCGCGAGCGAGCGGGTTCTTCGATTTGGCCGACAACTCGGCCAGCGGCTTGGCCGCCGCCTGGTCCTGCCGCTGATAGATCAGACGCGAAGCCGTCTCGCGGTGCCAGGCGTTGGCATGTTCCAGCAGCCGGACGAGATCGACCGTGGCCATGTCCCCCAGCCGCGGCAGCTTCTTGAACGTGTATCCGTCCGGCGCGATACGGTAGATCCGCCCCTTGTCAGCGCCGGCGCTTGGGTCCATGTGCTTGAGGATCTGCGGCGCGAGGAAGGCAGCCCCTTCAATCAGCTCGCGATACATGTCGATGACGTAGAGATTCCCATCCGGAGCATTGGCGAACTGCACGGGACGAAACCAGTTGTCGGCCGAGGCGAGAAACTCGGCTTCGGTGTCGGCGCGATGCGCCGTCAGGCCGACGCCGTTCCGTTCGACCCTGGCCCGATACACAAGATTGTTGGAGACTTCGCCTACGAACAGATTGCCTCGATACTCGGCCGGCCACGCGTCGCCTCGATAGACGGTAATGCCCGTCGCCCCCGTGAAGAACCCCGACGCGGCCCCTCCTTCATCCGAGCCGGGAATAATCCCCTTGCTCCGCAGCCGCGTCCGCAGCACGCGCCACGGTTCGACGCCGCTCACCCGCATCAGCTTCGTGTACTTCCCCTCGGGGGCGATGTTGATCGCCGCGGCCGGTGCCTGAAGGTACGGGTTGCGGGCGAGGTAGCGGCCGTCATACATGATGAGATGGACGGGCTCGCTGTTCCCGCACACGAAGTAGTAGCGGTTCCAATCGTCGATGCTCATGCCGTGCTGGCCGCCGCCGCTGGTCGCTTCGAGCGTCATGCCGCGCGGCTCGAGCAGCAGATGCTGCCCCCGCACGTTGATCGGCTTCACGTCCTTGCCGCCTTCGGCCTTCCCGTCTTTCGCGGCAGGGACGATTTCCCCACCATCCAGCCCGCACGGGATGTGAAAGCGATTGTCGATCCGCCAGCGGAAGCTGTTAAGCATCCCCTCGCCGGCCTTGTCCATGCCGAAGCCGGTGAACAGGACCTTGCGGACGTCGGCCTTGCCGTCGCCGTCGGTGTCCTTGCAGAAAATCAGGTCTGGCGCCGCTCCGACCAGAATCCCGCCATCCCAGCACGCCACGCCAGTCGGATAGTTCAAGTCGTCGACATACACCGTCGACTTGTCGTAGCGGCCGTCGCCGTTGGTGTCTTCGAGGAGCTTGATCGCCCCTTTGCCGTGCGGCTTCGGACTGGCGTACTGGTTGTACTCGGGAAGCTCGACGACAAACGCTCGGCCAAACTCGTCGAAGTCCATTCCCATGGGCGAGCGGATGAGGGGCTCGGCCGCGACGACTTCGAGGTGGAACCCGGACTTCACCTTGGCCGCCTTGATTGACTCTTCCGGCGACTTCGACGCGATGCGGGGAAGCTCGGAAGAGTAGTCCTTGTCCGCGCTGTCCCTGGTCTCGGTCTTCTTCTCGACCGGCTTTTCATCCGCCGCACGGGTGAGCGTGCGAGGCAGGCCGGGGAAGACGAAGCTAAGTGCAAAAAGGCAGGCAGTACCCGCCGCGAGGCTGCGCAGAGAGTTCATGAGGAACTTTCGAGGGTCGCCTCTCGCTCCGCAAGGAGGGATGGCGAGCACCGGAGCAACGTGGCCGACGCTGCCAGCGTCGGAGGCACGTCCGGTGGAAAAAGTGCGGGAAAGCTGTCAATCCGCCGACGCTGGCAGCGTCGCCCACGCAGAGACTACTTCGCGTCACCTGCCCCGCCCTCGGGCTTGGCGGCATCCTTCTCGTCCCCCTTCGCAGGGGCCTCGCCATCCGGTCCCCCCACGATGCGGGCCGTCTTGATGGTGTCGAGCTTCGGAAACTTGTCGACGAGGAAGACGTTCCCTTCTTCCTGAATCCGTTGCTGGGCCTGCGACGGGGCTTCGCCGTACTCGCCATAGAGCGAATCGACGACTTCCATGCCTTCAATCACGCGGCCGAACGGGGAGAAGCCCTGTTGATCGAGCCCCTGGTTGTTCTCGAAGTTGATGAAGACCTGCGTTGTGCGGCTGTTGGGACCCGAGGTGGCAAACGTGATGAAACCGCGGGTGTTGGACTTCTTCACTTCGTCGTCGCGGATGCGGGCGTCGCGCCACTTCCGAGAGACGCCTGGATCGCCGTGGATGCCGAACTGCACCATGAAGCCCTTGACGACGCGGAAGAACTTGTTTCCGTCGTAGAACTGCTGGTTGACCAGCTCGTAGAAGCGGTCGGCCCCGCGAGGCGCCCATGAGCGGTCGACCTCGACCACGAAGTCCCCCTTCGTGGTCTCGAACTTCACCTGGTAAATGTCCGGCGCCCGTTTGGCCGAATCGCCGGGTTCGCCTTCCGCTGTGACGGGCGAGGCTTTGGGGAGAGGCGGGATCTGCTTATCGGCCGGGTCGGACTCGCAGCCGAGGAACGGACAGGCAGCGAACGCCAGCAACAGCAACCAGCGGGAACGGGACGGCAACATCGGTCGAGCTGCTCCGGAAGGGAATCGGGAGACGATGCGACCGGTTATATCGGGCGTAACGATTGTTGGGGAGGGAACGGCGGGTGGCGAAACGGCTTCACTGCCGCTCTGCCCTCAGTTCCTTCGCCCCTCTGCTCCTGCATTACTGTACGTAAAAATCTGCCCCCCGGCCGGAGTGAAAGCGGCATCCTTGCCCACAAGCCGTCCTTGTTGTGCCAAGTAAGCTTGAGTTGCCTGGCATGGATTCCATGGGGGAGTTGAGTGAGTCCCCGCTTTCTCTACGACGGCCGGGAGGCGGAAAGGCGAAGCAAGGTGCGAAGGGGTGTGAAGAGGTGCGAAAGGGCAGGAGCGTCATAGTCGATCGCAGGTCCTGCCTCTTCACGCCTTTTCGCACCTCTTCATACCCCTTCGCACCCCGGCTTTATCCACTCAGATCCTGGAACAGCGTGTGGAACTCCGGCATGTCCTGCTTCAGGGCTTCCAGCCATGCCGCAGGATTCCAGATCTCCACGCACACCGCCGCCCCGACCAGCATCACATCCTGGTTCGGCGCGACGTCCAGAAACTCGCGATAGCCTTCCGGGATCAACAGTCGCGAACGGTTCGCCAGACGGACCGTCGTGTTGCGGGTCGACAGCAGCCGTCCGAGCCGCTGCACCTCGCTCCACCGCCGCTCCATCCGTCCCCGTTCGATCTTCTCCTTCAATATCGCGACCCCATCATCGAGTCGCTTCTGCCAGTCGGCGGCCCGGCGCAGGCTGAGACAGCCGTGCCGTTCCTTCGTCAGGATGGAATCTCCCGCCTCGTCACAGACGGCGGACGCCATCTCCGGTGGAAGTGACAACCGGAACCGCTCATCGAGCGTCCGGCGGCACTCTCCCGTGATGAACACGTCACCCGTCATCGTTGCTGGAGGTCCCGAACGGCACGGTGAGGCAGGTCCACCCCCGGCGACGGGGGCGTTCCGTCCGACTCCGTTCTGACGGGCAAGATATCCACCAATTCCAACGTCTTGTGGCGAATTTGGGCCCGTTCCCCACAACAGGAGCCAGCATATCGACGCCATTGGCGAATGGCAACCAGTCGCTGCGGCTTTTGACTCCTGCGGGCAGACCAGCCCTGGGCACGCGCTGCCCGAATCGGCCACACGCGCCGCACTATTCGGCGGAGGCCAGCAACTCCTGCCGGGCGAGCGCCAAGTCCTGGACGAACTCGCGCCGCATCTGGTCACGCTGAACGGCCTCGGGAGCGCGAAGAATTGCTGACGGATGCCACGTCGCAATTGCCCAGAGGTCCTCTTGAAACGCGATCCGTTCCCCCCCGGTTCCGCGTGATGCGAAAGTCTCTTCCCAGCAGGGCCTGCGCGGCCGTCGCCCCGAGACACACGATCCCGACCGGTTCCACCGCTTCCATCTCTGCGTCGAGCCACGGGCGGCAGGCGGCAATCTCACGCGCCGAGGGCTTCTTGTGCAGGCGACGCGTGCCGCGCGGCTCCCACTTGAAGTGCTTCACCGCATTGGTGACATACACCTCACTGCGATCGATTTCCGCTTCCTCCATTGCCGTGGACAACAGCTTTCCCGCCGGCCCGACGAACGGATGCCCCTCTCGATCCTCCGAATCGCCGGGCTGTTCTCCCACGAGAATCAGCCGCGCGCTCGCCGGCCCTTCGCCAAAAACCGTCTGTGTCGCGTGACGATACAGGTCACATCCCTCACACCTCTTCGCCGCTCTCGAAAGGGTCGTCAGCGACCGGCTCTGAGGAACGAATTCGGCAGCCGACATGGGACGACTCCTTCAAACTCAGAAGCCAAATATCGGACTACGACTGTGAGGCACAACCGTGGCAGACTCTCTCTTTACGCCAACGGCGTTGTACTCCGAAGCCCAGGGTCGCGAACGAAGTGAGCGCACCCTGGGTAACAGAGCGGAGCGAACGCCAACCCCAACGGGGTTGTACAAGACGGTCTCGCACCACTTGTATGACCTCGTTGTGGTATCGGCTCGACCTGGGCTTTGGAGTTCAACGCCTTTGGCGTTAGCCAACAGGAACACCCGCCGACATGCAGTCCAACGTCACCGCATCCGGTGAATCAGCATGAAGAACGATCGAGCGCTCTGAGTGTCAGCAGGCGGCGCGCCGCGGCAGAGTTCCGAAAGGCTCGGGAAACACCTTGTCTATCGGTTGGCACGGGACTTGCCCGGTCGATGCTGTCCTCTGTTCAAGGAGAAACTCCGATGGCACGCAATGGAAAATCCAGTTGGAAGCTCGAACGGGCCAGCGTTTCGCAGCGCAATCGCTCGCGCCCGCGGTCGAACAAGTACTCGCACTCCGACACCACCGAGACCCCTGCCGCTGGCTCGCGCTCGAAAGTGTGGGTCGGTGGCTACACCCGCAGCGACGGAACTTCTGTCCGCGGACATTTCCGCATGCTGAAGGGGGGCGACAGCTGAGCGGGCTGTCTCGGGGTCAGCCTGCGGCTGACCTCGCACAACGGGAAATCCGCGCGTTGCCTGCCCAGCCTGATCGAAAGCCGGACAGGCATCGCGGGATTTCTCCACAAAGAATACAGCCTGATGAACGCGGCATAAATCGCCGGCCCGTTCATCTCAGAGATTCTCAAAGGAGATTGCGATGGCGTTTTCTGCAAGCCGTTTCCTGGGCGCTGTCGGCCTGGGAGCGGGGGCTCTGCTGGCTGTTCGGTCGGTCCAGCGTCAGTTGAATCGCTGTGACTTTCGCGGAAAAACCGTGTTGATTACCGGTGGTTCGCGTGGCCTGGGTCTCGTCCTGGCCCGTCAGCTCGCCGCGGAAGGAGCCGACTTGATCCTCTGCGCACGACACGGTGATGAACTGGAAAGGGCGGCTCGCGAACTGACCGCCTCGAGCGCTCAAGTGCAGACGCACGTGTGCGACATCACCGATCGCGACCAGGTCGTGCCGATGATTCAATCGATCATCGCCGAACGCGGTCGGCTCGATGTGGTGATCAACAACGCCGGCATTATCCAGACCGGACCGCTCGAATCCATGACGTGCGAAGACTATGAAGAAGCCCTCCAGACGCACCTCTTCGGTCCGATGACCGTCAACCGTGCCGTCATTCCGCATATGCGCAATCGTCAGTCGGGACGCATCGTCAACATCTCGTCGATCGGCGGTCTCATCAGCGTTCCTCATCTGCTGCCGTACTGCACAAGCAAGTTCGCCCTCGTCGGATATTCGCTCGGCCTGCGGAACGAGCTCGAACGCGACGGCATCCGCGTCACGACGGTTTGCCCGGGCCTGATGCGGACCGGCAGCCCGCGGAATGCGACCTTCAAAGGGCAGAACCGCGCCGAATACGCCTGGTTCAAGATCGCCAGCTCCCTCCCCTTCGTAACCCTCAGCGCCGAATCCGCCGCACGCCAAGCCATCGACGGATGCCGGTTCGGCGATGCTCTCGTCGTGCTGGGCTACCAGACCAAGCTCGTCGCTAAACTTGCGGCGCTCGCTCCGGGCCTGACCTACGATCTCCTCGCTCTCACCGCCCGACTTCTGCCCGGGTTCGGTGGAATCGGGACCAACAGTGCCCGCGGCTGGCAGAGCGAAACGCCGCTCACCGAGTCGCCGCTCACGGCCCTGACGAACACCGCCGCCCGACAGAACAATGAAATCCCCGGAACGACGGGCGTGTGATCGACCTGACGCACATCCTCAGGAGCGGAACGTCACAAGGAGGGATGACTCAGCATAAGATCGCCGGCAGGAGAACGATTTCATGGGCCTCAAGGAATATCGCCGCAAGCGTCAGTTCGACCGCACGCCGGAACCTGCGGGCGGCAAGGCCCGCTCCAACGGTCATTCCTTCGTCATCCAGAAGCACGCCGCATCGCACCTGCACTACGATTTTCGCCTTGAAATGGATGGCGTCCTGAAGAGCTGGGCGGTCCCGAAGGGTCCGAGCCTCGACCCTTCGGTGAAGCGGCTGGCGGTCCAGGTCGAAGACCACCCCATCGAGTATGGCGGCTTCGAAGGCACGATTCCCGAAGGCCAGTATGGGGGCGGTACCGTCCTCCTGTGGGATCGCGGAACGTGGGAGCCCGTGGGCGATGCGGAGCGCGGCTTGAAAGCGGGGAAGCTGAAGTTTCAGCTCGATGGCGAGAAGCTGCACGGCGGCTGGATGCTGGTCCGCAGCCACATGCCGGGCGGCAAGGAAGGACGACAGTGGCTCCTCATCAAGGAGCGGGACGACGAGGCGCAGGCGACGAAGAAAGGGGACATCGTCGACAAGCGCCCGCTGAGCGTCGCCACCGGCCGCGATCTCGACCAGATCGCCACCGATGCCGACGCCACCTGGGACAGCTCAAAGCCGTCTCGATCTCGCACGCAGAAATCAACTTCACGGAACGAACCGGCGAAGTTGAAAAGGTCGAAATCGACACGCGAGAAATCGACACGCCGCACCGCTCGCAAGCGGAGCGGCAAACCCCCTGCAGAGCTCGTCAAGGAACTCGCGTCACTCGACGGCGCGCGGCAGAAAGCCATGCCCAAAACGGTGGAAGTCCAGCTCGCCACGCTCACCGAGCAGGCGCCTCAGGGGGAAGACTGGATTCACGAGATCAAGTTCGACGGCTATCGGATGATCTGCCGCATTGACCACGGCAAGATCGAACTCATCAGCCGCAACGATCAGAACTGGACCAGCCGGCTTCAGAGCGTCGTGCAAGCTGTCGAGAGTTTCCCCGCATCGCAGGCCATCCTCGACGGCGAAGTGGTCGCGATGAACGCCGAGGGGATCAGCGACTTCCAGACCCTCCAGAACGTCTTCCGCGCCGGCGGAACGGCCGAGCTGCGGTTCTACGCCTTCGACCTGCTCTACCTCGAAGGCTACGACCTGCGGGGCGTCCGCCTCGACGAGCGAAAGCGGATTCTCAAGCAGCTCTTCGAACGGGTCGACTCAGAACGACTCCTCTTCTCGGACGACATCCAGGGGGAAGGGGCCGCGTTCTTCGAGAAGGCCTGCGACCTCAAGCTGGAAGGAATTATCTCCAAGCGCCGCGACCGGCCTTATGCCCCCGGTCGCGGGTATGACTGGCTCAAAGTGAAATGCTCGCACACAGAAGAGTTCGTCATCGGCGGCTTCACAGACCCTGCGGGCGCCCGCCAGGGCTTCGGAGCGTTGCTCGTCGGCACGCACAACAAGGACGGTGAGCTCATCTACGCAGGAAAGGTCGGAACGGGTTTCGATCACCGCACCCTCGGCACTCTTCTCAAGCAGATGCAGGCCCTCGAACAGGAGAAGTCTCCTTTCGACGACTTCCAGCGCCGCACCGGCCCCGCCCGCAACGCTCACTGGATCAAGCCGACGCTCGTCGCCCAGCTCACCTACGGCAACTGCACTCGCGATGGCCGGCTTCGCCACGCGTCGTTCCAGGGGCTGCGTGAAGACAAACCCGCGGAGGACGTCATGCCCGACAAAGCCGTTCCGGTCGAAAAGGCCGTCCGAAAGGCGGGCCGCGGAAAGTCAAACCGCAGGACGGCCGCATCGAAGACGACCTCATCTCCGCAAAAGTCGTCCCGTGCACGGAAGACCGCCGCGTCCCCCGCCCGCGTCCGCTCCCACAGCCGCTCGACGAAAAACCGTTCGGCCGAGTCGATCGAAGGATACGATCCGCGGAAGGAGGAGTTCGCCGGCATCCGGCTGACGAGTCCCGACAAGCCGCTCGATGTCGAGACCGGAATCACCAAGCTGGAATACGCGGCGTACCTTCGGGACGTGGCCGACTGGATCCTTCCGCACGTCAAGAACCGCCCGCTGGCCCTCGTGCGGTGCCCCGAGGGACGGGCGAAGCAATGCTTCTACCAGAAACATCCGAGCCCGGGCACTCCCGACGCGTTGCGGCGAGTTCCGATCCGTGAGAAGGACGAAGTCGAAGACTACGTCGTCGTCGATGATGTGGCAGGGCTCGTCTCGCTGGCCCAGGTGGGCGCAATCGAAATCCATGCCTGGGGTTCTCAGGCGGACGCGCTCGAAACTCCCGACCGACTGATTTTCGACCTCGATCCCGATCCGTCAGTCCCTTGGAAGCGGGTCGTCGACGGAGCCCGCGAGGTGCGGGAGTTTCTGAAAGCGCTGAAGCTCAAGAGCTTCGTGAAGACGACCGGAGGCAAAGGGCTGCACGTTGTCGTCCCGATCAAACCCGAGCACGACTGGGACACCGTCAAAGACTTCTGCAAGCGGGTGGCCGACAGCATTGTGACGGCCGCGCCCGATCGATACACGTCGAACATGTCGAAGGCGGCCCGCAAGGGGCTCATCTTCCTCGACTATCTCCGCAACGGCCGCGGCTCCACGGCAATCGTCCCGTACTCCACCCGCGCCCGTCCGCAGATGACGGTCGCAGTTCCGCTCACATGGCGTGAACTTTCGCCGCGAATCAAATCGGATCACTTCCATCTCCGCAACGTCCGGCGGCGGCTGGCCTCCCTCCGCTCCGATCCCTGGGAGGAGATGGCGCGCACGTCCCAGTCGCTCACGAAGGCGATGAGGGCGCTGGACAAGATTGTCGGCCGGTCTCCGTAACACAAAGGCTGTGGCTCGCGATGTCGCCACGGCCTGGAAACCGTCGGAAGGTTCCCATGGCTCGAAAGAAGTCGGCTGACAAGTCCTCATCCCGCAATCGCGGTCGCGGTGGTCCCAGGGCCAGCTGGAAAGGAAACCTCACTTTCGGGCTCGTGTCGTTCGGAGTTGAAGCGTTCAACGCCGTCGACCGGAGCGGGAGCGATATCCACTTCCATCAGCTTCATGCGGAATGCCACAGCCGAATCCACTACGAAAAGGTCTGCCCGATCCATGGGACGGTTTCCAATGATGAGATTGTGTCGGGCTACGAGGTGAGCAAGGGAAAATACATTGAAGTCGATCCGGACGAGCTCGACGCACTGCGGACGACGACGGAGAAGGCCCTCCGCATCGACGCCTTCATCCCCCCCGGCACGATCGACCCTCTGTACTTCGATGGCCGGATGTATTACCTCGTTCCCGCGTCTGCCGAGTCGCACGAGTCGTATTCCGTCATCCTGGCGGCGATGCGGCACGAACAACGCGAGGCCGTCGGACGGATTGTCTTCTCGGGGAAGGATCAGGTCGTCCTGATCCGGGCGCTGGATGGCGTCCTTCACATGGCGATGCTGAATTACTCCGCGGAAATTCGACCTCCAGAAGAGGCGGTGAGCCGGAAGAAGAAGGTCTCCGCGGCTTCGCGCCAGGTGAAGCTCGCGCAGACCCTCATCCGCGAGTGGTCGGAAACGGAGTTCGACTTCAGCCAGTACGAGGACACCTACCGGGAACGGGTCGGGAATCTGATCGAAGCGAAGAAGAAAGGCGAAAAGCTCGTCGCCCCTGAAGAGGACGAAGAGGAGCCCGAAACCATCAACCTCATGGAAGCCCTCAAGCGAAGCCTTGAGAAGGCCGGAACGAAGCGGACGCGAAAGACCGCCGCAAAAAAGCGGCGCAGGCGATCGGCGTGACATCGTGTGACGCACGAGGTGCGTGGATCTACGCGATGCGGCGCTTCGCCGCGGGCATCGACGGTCCGGGTTGCGTGATCACGCGTGGAGCATCCACCGGCCGCGGTTTGCGCTTCCCGTGCAGTAGCGTTCCGATCGATGTGTATCGCACTCCCACCTGATAAATCGCCAGGGTAATTCCGACCGTCGCGGCGGTCACCACGGCGAACTTCAGTTCCGCGGGCCAGCCCGTCCTCGCGACCGCAATCGCCGCGAGTCCGACAACCGGATGATGGGCGAGGTAGATCCAGAACGACGCTTCCGACAGGTAGGCCAGGCCCTTCGAGCATCGCGGGATATTCAGAAAGACTCCATAAAGGCCGAGCGACATCGTGACGGCGAAAAATCCCGCGGCCATCGCAAAAGCAACGCGAGACACTTCCGCCAGCGTCGCCGATTGATGGGCATGGATCAGCGGCAGCATGACGGCGAACGACACCGCAGCGGGAATCAGCCACCACCGTCCGAAACGACCGGCCGCCCGCGACCTCGCGTCATCGGAGTCGAGCCACACCCCCATCAGAAAAAAGAGCGTGGCGTGCAAAAACTTGGCGGGAACCGGCAGGAAGGAATGCTGGAACCCGACGACGATGTTCGGCTCCCACCACAACACGGCGGCGGTTGGAACCACCCAGAGGAGAGGTGCGAAGAACTCGGCTGCGGCGGAGGGGCGTGGGAAGAATGTCCGCGGAACAGGATCGCCTTCGGTGACCGCTTGCCTACTCCGCCAGGCGGCCCACGCAGCCAGTCCAAGGCACAGCAGGTAAAGGTACTGCAGGAACCAGAGATGGCTCAGGCCGAAGAGATTCTTGTGGATCTCGGCCGGAAACTTCATCCGGCGGATGTGATTCCAGGTGCAGCGGCCGTCGAGCAGGAAGCCGAGCGACCAGACCCAGAAGTCAAGCGGCACTATCACGACGCAGCCGAAGGCGAGCGGAACGAGAATCCGCCGCGTGCGGTGCTTGAGGAAATCCTTCGGCCCGAGGTTTCGGCAGAGTCCGGCGGCGAACAAGCCGGCCAGCATCAGAAAGAGGGGCATGATGAACCCCTCGATCGCCCATCCAAGGGCGTCGATCAACGCACTGGGCCGAGGATCGTGCGTAGGCCACGCGAGGCCCGGCATCGGTTGCAGCAGATACGGCATCGCCGCGTGCAGCATGACGACCAGGATCGCCGAGATCCCTCTCAGCGCATCGAGGCCTTCGCGTCGCGCGGGGGCCGGGCTGAGCGTCGGCGGGCTCATGGCATCCACTGCCTGCGGGAACGGACGGTCACTCGAAGGGGGCGTGTTCTAATCGATCAAGGAAGTCCGAGTCCATCCCGGCTTCAACCCGCGGACCGCGATGAAACGTGTCCCCCTTCGCCTTCGCCGGCCGCATGGGCCAGTGCAGATGCCCGGCGAATGCCTCCCAATCGCTCTGGCCGGCGCCTTTCAGCTTTCGCAGCCACTCGAGTCCGAAACGCACATGCTCGATTTCGTCTTCGTGGATACGCCGCATGACGGCCGCTCCCCGTTCGTCCCCTGCCGCGAGGAACGCCGCCTCAAACTCAATGGTGTGATCGAGGTTGGCGTTCTCGAAGGTGAGCGGAAGTCCCGCGAGGTAATCAAGGACGCTTTGGTAGCTGGTCGTCTGCTTCCAGATGTAACAGTTGACCGGGAGCGACCCAAAGGGCTGTCCCAGCGCCGCCGCCCTTTCCGCATGCATTCGCGTGTGCCGCTGTTCATCATCAATGATGCGTGCGAGTCCTTCGCGGAACGCGGAGGGGGCATCGGGAAACGCGAGCAGCACGAAGGCCATTACTTCACAGGCCTGCAATTCGTGGTTGGCCATGATGTGATGGGCGATGGCACGCTTCTGCGGTTCGCGAAGGGCCTCGGCCCCCGGCATGCCGGGGGCGGTGCGCCGGGGGGCGAAGGGGAGATGGGCGGGCCGCCCCGGCACCTCAATGCGAACCGCGACTCCGGGGGCCGTGTCCACAAAGGGAGTGCGACACCGCCGCAGCTTGAGGTCGAGATCGTCGCTCAGCAGCACGGTTTCCGCGAAGTGCCTGATCTCGGTCGTTGAGGCGTCATCCAAGGACATGATTCGGAAAGGATTTGTAGAACGCGGCGAGCGCGGAAAACAGGGATCGCGGCCGGTCTCGATTTCCTCATGAGCCGGAATCGCGGCGACCGATTCATCATAGGCGACGCGTGCGGTCGCCGCAGTTGACACGATGTGGAGAACGCGAGTAAAAAAGCACGCAGAAGTTGCCCCCATCGTCTAGAGGCCCAGGACTCCGGGTTCTCAGTCCGGCAACAGGGGTTCGAATCCCCTTGGGGGTACTGAAAAGCCGCCGTCCTGCGAGTGCAGAACGGTGGCTTTTTTTGCGTCCAGTACCTGGGAGGGGTAAACTTCAGAGACCTTACTGTTCGAAAGCAGAGATGCGCGAATGTCGACAGAAGCCCCGGCAAGACCCTCCTCTGAAATTGACTCGGAGATTCCGCCACTCAGTGCGGGGGACCGTCTCAGTCTTGAAGAATTCGAGCGCCGTTACAACGCGATGCCCGGCATCAAGGCGGAACTCATCGAAGGGGTGGTCTACGTGGCTTCACCGGTCAGCAGCGGAGATCACGGAGTTCCGCACTTCAGCGCCATCGGCTGGATGAGCCTGTACCAGATCCGCACGCCCGGCGTTGAAGGGGGAGACAATTCAACCATCAAGCTCGACCCGCGAAACATGCCGCAACCGGATGCATACCTCCGGATTTTGCCTGAGTTTGGTGGCCAGTCCGGCAACACCACGGATGGCAAGTACATCCATGGTGCGCCGGAGTTCGTCGCTGAGATCGCGGCAACTTCCGCCAACTATGATCTCTACGACAAGTTCCATTCGTACGAGCGGAACGGCGTTCGGGAGTACTTTGTCTGGCGCGTCTGGGACCGCGAAATTGACTGGTTCATCCTGCGAAACGGACGGTTCGAACGGAAGAGTGCGGGGACGGACGGAATCTTTCGAAGCGAAGTTCTGCCAGGACTCTGGCTGGATTACGCGGCCCTGATCGCCGGGAACATGCTCCGGGTTTCCGATGTGGCTCTCGCAGGAACTCAATCGCCCGAGCACGCGGCATTCGTCGAAAAGCTGACATCGCATCGCCGTGCGACATAGCCCTGCCGGCAATCCCGATCAGCGGGCCTATTCGGCTTTGTCGGAAAACGCCGGAGACGGAGTTCCGATTCATTCGTAGCACGGGCACTCATGCCCGTGTGTGAGACGACTCTCAAGGGTTTCGCACGGGCATGAGTGCCCGTGCTACGTCCAGATCGAGTTTCCCGACAAAGCCAGGAATCCACGATTTCTCATTCGGTGACCAGAGCCCGCGCAAAGCCCTCAGGATCGAAAACCTGAAGGTCGTCAATCCCTTCGCCGACGCCGACGTACTTCACGGGAACACCCATCGTCTGGCGGACCGCGACGACGACGCCTCCCTTCGCCGTTCCATCGAGCTTCGTCAGAATGATGCCCGTGCATTGCACGAGATCCGAAAACGACTTGATCTGGCTCAGCGCGTTCTGACCCGTCGTCGCGTCGAGGACGATCAGGCTTTCGTGCGGGGCGCCCGGGACCTTGTTGGCGATGACGCGCTTGATCTTCCCCAACTGATCCATCAGGTTCTTCTGCGTCTGAAGCCGCCCGGCCGTATCGACGATGAGCACGTCGGCGTTCGTCGCCAGCAGCCGTTCGCAGCCTTTATGCGCCACGCTGGCCGGGTCGGCGGCGTTCTCGCCGCGGACGATCTCGCAGCCGATCCGCCCGGCCCACATCGCGAGCTGTTCGACCGCCGCCGCACGGAATGTATCGGCCGCCGCCAGCACCAGCGAGCGTCCCGACTGCTTGATCAGGTTCGACAGCTTGGCGATGGATGTCGTCTTGCCCGATCCATTCACGCCCGACACGAGGATGACCGTCGGCCCCGAGCTGGCGAGCTGCAGCGGGGAAAGCGGATCGGCCGGGTCCCAGGCGACGCCATCCTTCCGCAGCAGTTGGACCAGCTTCGTGCGGACGGTCTCCCAGATTTCGTTCACAACAACTGTGCGTCCGCCATGCTTCTCGCGCAGCTCGGCGACGATGGCGTTCGCCGAGGCAACACCCATATCGGTGCGAATGAGCCGGGCTTCGAATTTCTCCAGGCATGCCTCGTCCAGAATGTCGCCCGACTTGAACAGGTCGCGGACATCGGTCTGAAGAATCTGCTTGGTCTTCTGAAGCCCCTGCTTCAGCTTGTCAAAAAGTCCCATGAGTGCTGGCTGCAATCTGCGATAAGTGAGGTTTGGCCGACGGCACGTGCACAATCATAGGTCGCCGCAAAAACCGCAACAAGCACGGCTTCTTCCGTTGTGGTCTTGCGGTGCATCCTTCCTTCGGTGGGATGGCAGAGGAACACCTCGATGGTGAATCGGCGGGGGATTCACGAGAGTTCGGAAGCACAGAGAAGGCCAGGTCGAAAGGCAGAAAACTTTCGACAGGAGCAAACAGAGGGAACAGAGAAGCACAGATCCAGAAGACGAAATTGCGGTCCGAGTGTCAGGATCCAAGTGCGGCACCCTTCGCTTGCCCTCTTCTCCGTTTCCTCTGTTTTCTCCTGTTAAATCTGCTTTCTTGCTTTCCGCCTTTCGCGACCGAGAGTGACTTGGAGGTGACAACAGTTCCGTTGAATCGTCGCAGCGAAGCAAACCCTACGGCACGACGCGCACCGTCAGCTTCGAAGGGGCATCGACCGCGTGATAGACGCGCTGCGTGGCCTTCTTGAAATCTTCAGGCGTGGCTTTGTAGATGTCGACGAACGTCTGCGGGTTGCGATCGACCAGGGGAAACCAACTGCTCTGCACATGCACCATGATGCGGTGGCCCGTGCGGAATGCGTGGCAGACGTCCGGCAGCGTAAACCGCACGCGCGCCGGCACGCCGGGCAGGAACGGTTCCGGCCTCTCGAAGCTGTTGCGGAACCGGCCGCGCATGACGTCTCCCCGGACCAGTTGCTGGTAGCCTCCCCTCCGCACGCCCTTCGGATTCTCTTTCGGATCCGGAAAGTCGTCCGGGTAGACGTCGATCACCTTGACGATCCAATCGCTGTCGGTCCCTGACGTCGAGACCTGGAGATCCACATCGATGCCGCCGGTCAGAGTGACATCATTTTCAAGAACATCCGACTGATAGACGAGGACGTCGGTCCGGCGCGACGCAAACCGCTGGTCGGCGGTCTTGTATTCCTTGGCCATGCCAATGTCCGTCCAATCGATGAAGGGAACCGGCCTGGAAGGATCGGCAATGTATTCATCGAATTCCAATGAAGTGCTGGTCGACTTCGCATCGGCAGAACCGTTCATCGTCAACTTGCCTCCGCTGCCCAGCGTCAGCGTCATTGGCTTGGCTTGGGCCGGCGGCCATGCGTCGTACTGCCGCCATTGGTTCGTCCCCGTCTCGAACACCCAGGCTTCCGGCAGCCTGCCGACATCCTTTCCCTTGAGATGGTGCTCGAAGAACGGAAACTCGATTTTCTCGCGATAGAAGTCGCCGGTCTTCGAGTTGAATGAGACATTCCCCAGAGCCAGGCCCGGGTCGCGTGACCACTGCCCGTGCCACCACGGCCCCATCACGATGCGATTATTGGCCTTGGGAGTGGACGTCTTGATCTGCTTGTAGGTCTCGAGGGCCCCATACAGGTTCTCTGCATCGAACCACCCGCCGACCGTCATCACCGCGGGTTTGATGTTCTTGAGGTGCGGGCGGATGTTGCGGGCCTTCCAGAAGTCGTCGTAGTTGGGGTGCTGCATCACCTCGTTCCAGAAAGCGATCTTGTCCTGGAAGTGCTTCGTGTTGGCGTTGGGAAGCGGCCCCATGTTGAGGAAGAACTGGTAGCCGTCC
>JADZEF010000284.1 GCA_020850695.1 Planctomycetaceae bacterium
CTTCACACCCCTTCGCACCTCTTCGCACCTCTTCGCACCTCTTCGCACCTCTTCGCACCTCTTCGCACCTCTTCGCACCTCTTCGCACCTCTTCGCACCTCTTCGCACCTCTTCATACCCCTTCGCACCCAGCCCCCCCCATGCCCATCTCCACCCTCACCCGCAACCTCCGCGATGGCGAGCTCGTCCTCAAAGACGGCTCCGACCCCGTCCAGTCCCTCACCGTGCTTCTCGACGAGGGAGACCTCTCCTGGACGCAGCGGCAGCGCACCATCGAGATTAAGGACCGCGGCTCCATTGCCGCCGGCCACACCCGCAAGGGCGACGAGGAATCCATCCCGATCTCGTTCACCGCCAAGTGGACGCAGCTCGTCGGCAAATCGCACGACGACGCCGACCCGCTGCAACTCTACGAGTTCCTCACCTTCGCCTCCGGCTCCGACGTGACCAGCACCTCCAGCGACGGCGAGCAGGACACCCTCACGCTCGAATTCACCGTGACCGATCCCGCCGGAGTCGCCAGCGAGCGAATCGTCTTCGCAAAGGTCTATCGCGAGTCCCTCAGCATGTCCGAAGGCCGCGACTACAACACCCTCTCCTTCGCCGGCCGCGCCTTCCAAACCAGCCCCGCCATCACCCGCCTCTGACGCCAGCACCCTAACGCCAGCACCCAGGCTGCGGCTCTGAGCAGCCTGGGTGCCGAATCAATCCGCCCCCGCGCGCTCCACGACCTCCCTCAAAAGCGCTCGCGGGTTCGCGCCGCCTTCTGCCTTTCCTCCCTCAATCTCTCCATCCCTCCATCCCTCAATCCTCCCTCCAGCTCTTCGCACCTCTTCATACCCCTTCACACCTCTTCGCACCCCGGCGCGCATGCCCACCGAATCCCTCACCCTCCAAATCACCGCCGACAGCGCCCCGCTCCAGCGAGAGCTCGAAACCGTCGAGCGCCGCCTCACCGACTTCGCCAACCGCATCACCCAGGCCCTCGACGTCTCCCGCTCCGTCGATCGCCTCGCCTCGCGCTTCACCAACCTCTTCCAGCCGCTTGAGCAAATCGGCCGCTACCTGGACCGCATCACAACACAAATCGCCAACCTCGCCGCCACGCCCGTCCAACTCAACATCGCCCCCGCCCTCCAAGGCCTCGCCACCCTCAGCCAGTCCATCGATGCCATCGCCGCCAAGCTCGCCGCCCTCTCCGTCCCACGGCCAGCCCTCCCCATCCCCTTCGACCTCCCGCAAGACCCCGGTCCCATTCGCCGCTTCGCCTCCGGCGGCTACGTCACCGGCCCCGCCGGCCTCGACCAGGTCCCTGCCTTCCTCAGCGCCGGCGAATTCGTCCTCCGCGAATCCGCCGTCCGTCAACTCGGAACCGCCTTCCTCGCACAACTCAACCGAGGCCAATCCCCCGCCCCCGCCCCCACTCCACCACCCGCGCCTCCCACAACCTCGACCACCATCACCAACCTCGGCGGAGTCAACCTCCATGTGAGCCAACCCGTCGACCTCCCCCATCTCGTCCGCAACCTCCACCACCAGGACGCCCGCCTCCGCACCCGCCGCGGCTGACCCCCAAGCACCCAGGCAGCAGCCTTGGGCAGCCTGGGTGCCGACTCAATCATCCTCCGCGCGCTCCAGCAACTCCCGCAAATCGCTTGCGGGTTCGCACTGCCTTCTAGCTTTTCTCCCTCTGTCTCTCCATCACTCCATCCTCCCTCCAGCCCTTCAGCACCCCTTCAAACCTCTCCTCACCCCGCCCCGCGCGATGTTCACCTTCAAACCCGCCGTCTACCGCGCCTCCACCCTCTACGAACTCCCCCGCCCCATCACCACGCTCCGCCTCCAGGAAGCCTGGGACTTCGAGCAGTTCAAAATCCTCCTCCAGGACGGCGACCATCTCGCAGGCCACTCGCGGCAAGGCGTCGACATCTCCCTCGAAGGCCAGATCGCCCTCCAGGCCGGAACCCTCCGCCTCACCGAAGAAGAAATGTTCGACGAGCTCGAAGCCCTCCGCACCGCCCTCCACATCGGACCCGACGACAGCAAGTACGAATTCTTCCTCTATCACGACACCGCCACGACCACCTATCGAAAGTTCAAATCCGTCAGCACCCTCCGCCTCGAAACCGACCTCTCCGACAAGCACCTCTTCACCTGGTCCGCCCTCCTCCACGCCGAAAACCCCACCCTCTACACCACCTCCCCCGGCGCCTGACTTTCCGGCATTCATTCAACTCCCACCAACCCGCGCACACATCACGCTTGCGGGTTCGCAATGCCTTCATCCCTCAATCTCTCCGTCACTCCATCCCTCAATCCTCTCCTGCCTCTTCGCACCGTTTCACACCCCTTCATACTCTTCGCACCCCGGCCCTCCCCGTGCGCCGCATCCTCCACCTCTCCCCCGGCCCCACCGACTTCGTCGCGCTCCTCAACGACCTCGCCGTGGCTGGCGCGTGGTTCGAACTTCACCGGCAAGGGGGATGCGGCGCCGGCGAACTCCGCCTCAAAGACGACTTCGCCTCCCGCTTCAACATCGCCCCCGGCGACTGGATCGCCTTCGAACGCACCGAATCCGACCGCTGGTACCTCGGCCGCGTCGAAAACGTCACCGCCTCCAGCCCCGCCGGCGTCACCCTCCGCCTCGAAGGCATGGGCGTCCAACTCAACGAAGTCTTCCCCGGCGGCTTCCAGGCCGACTCCGACGCCGCCCCCCCGCACCGCTACGCCAACACCGACCTCTTCTTCAACGACCCCGACTATCTCCTGGAAACGCTCGACTCCGTCGACGCTCCGCACGACGTCGTCTCGCTCCTCTGCAGTCAGTACGTCGCCCCGCGCACCAACATCTCCATCAACCCCACGCTCATCGAAGCCGCCGACCCTCCCGGCAACCTCACCAGCCTCAAGTTCCGCGGTGAAGAGTCGGTCCGCGCCGCACTCAAGGACCTCGCCGTCCGCGCCGGCAACGCTTCCTGGGGCGTCGACCAGACCGGCGCCTTCTACTTCCTCCGCCCGCGCCCCATCCCCCTCGTCACCTGGCGCGAAGGCCGCGACCTCCTCTCGCTCGAGATGACCCGCGACCGCGACCTCCTCTTCAACCGCGTCCTCCTCACCGGCGACTACGTCTACGACGCCCCCGTCAACTCCGACATCGCCACCCGCGGCTTCTATCGCTGGCGCGGCAACTACATCCAGCCCGCCAGCCGCAATGCATACGGCGAACGACGCATCCGACTCTGGATCCCCTGGATCCGCACCGCCACCGACAGCCAGGCCTTCGTCTCCAACTTCTTCAACACCTACGCCCAGCCCCTCGCCCGCTACTCCATCGAAGTCGCGTCAACAACGCTCCCGCGCCCCTGGCTCGGCGCCGTCCGCCTCCAGGACCGCAACGGCAACACGCTCATCACCACCCAGGTCGAAACCATCCGCGTGCAATTCGACCACACCCCGCGCTTCCGCCTCGAACTCGGACCGCAAGACCCCCGCATCCTCTGGCCCGAACCCCCGCACGACGAACGCTGGGAAATCCCCGCCAATCGCGACCAGATCAGCAACCCTCCAACCAGTTCCCACCTCAGCTCCGAAAGCGTCTCCTCGTCCGAAGACAGCTCGTTCGAATCCTCCGCAAACTCCTCGGATTTCTCGTCCGCAAACTCATCGGACGAATCGAGTGACACAAGCGAAGAGTCCAGCGACGCCTCTTCCAACTCCTCCGCTCTCAGTTCCACAATCTCCGACGACTCATTCGTCTCCTCGGACGACACCCCTTTGAGCGACTCCTCGTTCGATTCCTCCGCCGACTCGTTCGATCTGTCGTCCGAAGACATCCCCTCCGACGATTCCCTCTCCGATCCCTCGTCGAACGCCCCCCACTCATCCGACGCGCCCGACCCGACCAGCAACCCGCCCCCTCCGCATTCATCCAACGGCCTCACATCGGAAGTCGGTCCCCCCACCTCCAACAGCGGCTCCGACTGACACCGTTTGCCCCTCCCCTCTCCCAACCGCTCGCCGCCCGGCGATCCCACCCTCCGTCGCTCCAATCCGCAAACCACCACGCTTGCGGGTTCGCAATGCCTTCCGTCTTTCCTCTCCCCATCTCCCCGTCTCCTCATCCCTCAATCCCCGTGTTCCACCGCCTCCACCCCGACGGCACCTCCACGCCGGCCCCGCTCCACGACGCCTTCGCCGGCCCCACTCCCACCGCCTGCTGGCTGATCGGCGGCGGCCCCTCGCTCGCGGGACTTCCTACCGACGCCATCGCCCGCTCACCCCTCCCCAAAATGTCCATCAACCTGGCGGGCACGCGCCTCCTCCGCCCCACCTTCTGGACCAGCTATGACCCCTCCGCCCGCTTCCACCGCTCCGTCTACCTCGACCCCTCCATCCTCAAGTTCGTCCATCGCCGCCGCAGCATGGACCTCATCCCCGAAACCACCTTCAAGGTCTGTGAAGCCCCCGCCACCTTCTTCTTCGATCGCGACCCACAGCGTGGCTTCGCAGACTTCCTCGGCTCATCACACACCACCATCGTCGACTGGGCCGACAGCTTCGTGCAGGCCATCGACCTCCTCTATCACCTCGGCTTCCGCACCCTCTACCTCGCCGGCTGCGAGCTCCGCATCCATCACTCCCCCGCGCAACTCGCCAGCGCCCGGTTGAAGGGCGTCGAACACAACCCGCACGGCCGACTCGACGAATGGCTCAACGCCTGCCGCAAAGCCGGCCTCACCGACTCCGACCTCGACCTCCTCGACCCCGCCCCGCAATACCACTTCGACGAATCCAAGCCCATCGCCGCCGCCGCCAGCACCGACCTCCACTACTTCCGCATCGCTCAATACCTCCGCCTCTCCCGCCGCGCCCTCACTCTCGCCGGCCTCCAGCTCATCTCCGTCACACCCGACAGCCGCCTCAACGACTACTTCCCCTTCGCCCCGGTCGAATCCGTCCTCGCGCAAATCACCGAGACCATTGGCAACCCAGCGACCGAACCCACCCGCGGCCTCTATCGCCAGACCACCCCGCGCCCTGCCCCGCACCTCGGCCCGATGCGCGATTACCGTCCTCACAACTGGCCGCCGCGCAAACCCATCCCGACCGCAGCGCAGGCTGCCTCAACCGCCCCTCACCCCGTGCCCAAGGGGAACGTCGACCCCCCTCGCAAACGCCAATCCACGGCCCACCGCACCAGTGGAACCCGACCTGCTGATCGAATGCGAAGGCCCGCAACTCATCACCGCACACGATCCCATCGAACATCTCCGCAACGTCCTCGACTCCCTCCCCGCCGACCTCCGCATCCCCGACGAGCAACCGCAGTAACCCATGTCCGCCACGGTCATCATCCCTCAACACGGCCGCGCCGACCTGACCCTGGCCTGCATCACATCCATCCGCCGGCACGAATCTCACCCCTGGCCAATCCTCGTCATCGACGACGGCAGCCCCGACAAATCCGCGCAACAACTGACTCAACTGCTCCATCTCCAATCCGACCACGCTCAACTCGCGGCGCCATCCACCAAGCTTGCGGGTTCGCAATGCCTTCCCAATGGCGTCTCCCATTCCTCCCACATCACCGTCCTCCATCAACCTCATCGAGGCCTCACCGCAGCGTGGAACACCGCCGCCCTCCACGCCACAACCCCCATTCTCGTCTTCCTCAACAACGACACGATCGCCTCAGGCCCTTTCCTCCAATCCCTGATCTTGCCACTCCAGGAGCCGCATCGACCCCCGACACACCCAGGCTGCGGCTCTGAGCAGCCCGGGTGCCGCATCAATCGCCTCGCAAAGTCCCCAGCCATGACGTACCCACTCCACCTTCTCCATCCCCTCCGTGCCCAGCCCTCACCGGCGTGCGACTCCGCACCGAATCGTCCCTCCCGAAGCCACTCCTTAAGCTCCTCCCCACGAGGCAATTCCTCGAAGGCTGGTGCTTCGCCGTGCGCCGTGACGATCTCCTCCGCCTCGGCGGCTTCGACGAGTCAATGACGCTCTACTGGTCCGACACCGACTTTCAATGCCGTTTGCTCCAATCCCACGAACCGCTCCTACAGCGTCCTACCGGCCAGGCGGACAACTCAACGGCATGCCCTTTCATCGCAAGGCCGCACCTCCCTCTACGCCACTTGGGCCATCAAACCACCCACGCCGCTCCCACCCACCGTCAACAGTGGCACACCGACCGCGCTGCCTTCATCCGGAAATGGTCGAACCTCCAACCGCGACCTGGCCGATGAGAGAGACTCGGCGAATGTACATCCTTCAGATCTGCAATGTCGGAAACATCGTGGGAGGAACAGCCGCCTGCGCCTGGACCGTCACCCGTGCGCTCCCTTGGGCGCGACACACGGTCGCCTTCCTCGGCGACTTCAACTCGCAAACCCAGGCAACCTTCGCTCCCGTCGAACTCCTTCGCTGGAAGCACGTCGAACCGCGAGACGTCAAACGTTTGCGTCCCGACCTGGCTCTGCTCCACAACACCCCTCGTTCTCGTTGCGAGCAGCAACTTCCCGTCGCGACCCTCCAGTACCTTCATTCGAAGATCTCGCCCGCCCAGGCAGACGTCACTGTCTACTGCTCGCAATGGCTCGCCAGTCAATACGGCCATCCCGACGGTCCCGTTCTCTACCAGGCCGTTCCATTCCCTCCTGTCCAAAAGCAGCGAACATTGCCGGGAACCACACCGCGACCGATCCCTCGGCATCCGCGTGACCATCTCCTCGTCGGACGCCTCTGCACCCCCCAACGCCGGAAATGGCCGTCCGAACTCGCCGACTTCTACGGCACACTCGCACGGCGCGTCCCGGAAATCGATTGGGAGTTCGTTGGCTGCCCCGCCGACCAGCAGCCCGCTTTCCAGCGAGCCTGCGCCGGACGAGCCCGCTTCCAGGAAGCCTCATGGTCCGCACGCGCTCACCTCGGACGCTGGGACGCACTCCTCTACCATCATCCCACGCTGACCGAATCCTTCGGGCGCACTTGCGCCGAGGCCCTCCGCGCCGGCTGCATTCCGATCGTCGACAATCGCGGCGGCTTCCGGGAACAACTGCTCCACCGGAATGCGGCGACGAGATCGCCCGACTGCCTCAACCCGGTCCGCGCCCACACCGCCCAGCATCATCCAACCGGCTTTCTCTGCGACGACGGCACGAGCTTCGCCACGGCTCTCGAAACATTGTCGGACCCATCGACGCGCCGCCGTTATGCGCTCGCCGCATACCGCCATGGCAATGCCAGCTTCTCGCTCGAACGATTCTCTCGTGATCTGCTCGCCGCCTTTCGTCGGATCTCCTCAAATGGCCTGCGAACGGCCTGAGCGGGACGCAGAGCGCCCAACCCGATTGACAATCGGCCGCAGCATCCCGACGTCCAATGCCTGCACCGCGTAACGCGACCGCACGACCGCTCCGCCGGCATCACTTCCAGACAAACATCAGATCACCGCACGCCGCACGAACCTCACGCCGTACTCCCAGAATCCTTCTTCGCTGATCTCCTTCACGCGAACGATCTCCGCCACAAACCAGGTCTTCCCTCCCTTCGCCTGGTCAAGCCCGACGAAAACATTCTTCTCCGGAATCTCTCCCGGATAGATGAAGGACAGCCCGCTCTGTGACAACGAGCGCACATGCACCGAAAACGACCCGGCGCCGGATGTGTCAAGAATGGATTGCTCGGGACTCGTCACGCAGACGGTGCCGACGCCACGGTACTGCACCCGCGTGTGCCGCCGCTTGCCCGAATAGTGAGTGCCGAGGCGACTATCCAACTGGTCGAGCATGTCCAGCACACGCTGTGCAGAACGGTTCTGCCGCTCGTTGTAATTCTCGATACTGAGATACATGGCGAGGTATTCCGGCCGGAAGAAGCGTCGGCCAGGTCCACGTCTGGCCCAGCCGACGATCTGATCAACCACTCGACAATCACTGCAGCTTCTGGACCAGCACAATCGTTCGGTCATCGGCCGTTCTGCGGCCGTCACATCCGACCCGTCCCGCGCCTGACCCGCGGGTCAAGCCTCTTCAGCCCACGTCCCCCCACTCGACGGCGCGGAAGCCTGCGGCTCACTCACACAGTCGCGGCCGTCAGCGCCGCGTCACGGACCTTGATCAGACTCGGCTCGATTCCATCCAGAAAACTGTTGAAGTCGTCGGCGGTCCCCGCCCCCAGCAAGGCACTCACGATCGAATGCACCTGCTGAATGAGCGCCCCTGTATCGACCGTTCTCTTGCCGCCGCGCTTCACCCCTTCCAACGCGGCAATCAACTGATCCCCCTCGATCGGCTTGAACAGAACGTCTGCAAACCCGACTTCTTTCGCGATCCGGATTCGCTCGATGTCGCGCGGCTGGGCGTTCTTCCCGGGATGCAGCGCCGTCATCAGCACGAACAGCGGCGGCGGCACCGGACCCTGATCGTTCATTCGCTCCAGGCGCTGGGTCTGCTGGTACAGCTCGATGCCGTCCATGTCCCCCATCCCCAGATCCGTCAGCACGACATCGATACTGTGATCGGTCTGAAGCATCTGCAGTGCTTCCGCGCCGCTCCCCGCCGAGATGGCGCTATGCCCCTGCTTCTGCAGCAGTCGGGCATGAAAGTGCCTCGCGTATCCGATGTCATCTACCACGAGAATCTTCATGTTCGCTGAATCTGCCTTCTGCTCAAACTGTTCCTTCGACGTCCCGCCCGCCTCACGATGAGGCCGCCGGACAACCCTCGTCCACTCTCAGCGGCGTTCCGTCTCAGGAGGCGGTCACCAGTTCGGACTCCAGTGTCCTCCGCAGGCCCTCCAGATCGTCCACCAACTCCGAATACCGAAGATTGAGTTCCGCCAGCAGAGGCTTCGCTCCCTCGAGGCGCCCCTTCCCCGCAGCATCCTCGATCTTCTGAAGAAGCCCCCAAGGCCCGGAAAGGGTGAACTCGCCGATCCCCCCCTTCAATCCATGTGCGGCTCGATTCGCCCCTTCCCAATCGCCGGCATCAACGGCCGCGTTCAAGTCCGCCAGAAGACTCTTCCCATCCGGCAGGAACATCGTGATCAGCTCCCGCATCAGTTCGTCGTCTCCGCCGCACCGTCGCCGAAAGTTGGACTCATCCAGCCACTGGAACCCCGCCGCTCGAGACATCCCCGCGGTCGCTGCGTTCCAACTCGTTGACGTCGGTTCCTTGCCGATCCGCCGATCATCGGCTTCGCTCGCCTGATGGCCCGATGACTCCTCCGCGCCGGGGGCCGCGATCCCGAATCGCGTGAGCATGTCCGCGACAACCTCGATCAGCTCACTCTGTTGCAGCGGCTTGGAAACATAGGCGTCCATCCCCGCCTCCAGAAACTGCTCGCGATCCCCTTTCAGGGCACAGGCGGTCGTCGCGATGATCGGAACGTGCCGCGCTCTAGGACCGGCCATCCGACGAATCTCCGCCGTCGCCGCCACCCCATCCTTGACCGGCATCTGCACATCCATCAGCACGACGTCGTAATCCCGCCGCGCCACCGCCTGAATCGCTTCCTCTCCTCCGCCGGCCCCGTCGACGTCGAATCCTCGCTTTGAGAGAATGGCCGAGGCGAGCTTCCGGTTGACGGGATTGTCATCGACAACCAGCGCGCACCGACCGCTGAAGCTCCGAGAGCACGCCGCAGGCGCTTCGTCAGACTTCAGATGGTCATCCGGGGGCGCAGCGCAGAGGACCAATTCCAGCGCGGCCCGCATCGGCCCGCGAAACACAGGCTTCGCCACAATCGCCGAACGGCCCGCTTCCATCAGCCTCTGCCGGTCGACCCGCTGACCGGCGGGAACCATCACCACGACTCCCCGCACCGGGATCGCACTCTTCAGAGCACGAATCGCCAGGTCAAGCCCATCCCTTCCCGCAAGATCCGCATCGACCGCCAGCACGCACGACCGACGCTCGTGCGGGGCAAGGTTCTCCAGCGCCGTCCAGGCCTCGTCCCGCGTCGACGCCGTGCTGGTCTCGACCCCCCAGGCCGAGAGCATTTCCTGCACCGCTCGGGCCGCGGCCCCGTTGTCGTCGACGATCAACACGCGGGTTCCCGCCGCCCCCCTCGGACGGACGCTTCCATCCGTCGCCGTCCCGGCAGTCAGCCGCGGGCTCATGTCGACTCGCACCTTCACGTTGAAACGGAACGTGCTTCCCAATCCTTCCTGACTCGTCACACCAAGTCCTCCCCCCATCAGCTGCACCAGGCGTGCTGAGATGCTCAGACCCAGTCCCGATCCGCCGTAGTGGCGTGCCGTGGACGAATCTCCCTGCGCAAAGGCATCAAAAATCCGCTGCTGCTTTTCAGCAGAGATCCCGATTCCCGTGTCGCGCACCGAAATCACCAGTTCGACGTCGCTCTCCGAAATCGAGCCCAGCGCGCAGTCGACTTCGATCTCGCCTGCTTCCGTGAACTTGATCGCATTCCCGACGAGATTGATCAGCACCTGACGCAACCGCAGGTCGTCGCCAATCAGACCGTCCGGAATGTCGGCCGCGACGCGGCAGGTCAGCTCCACGTTCCCTCGCGCGGCCCGCACTGCCAGCGGCTGGACCACCTCTTCCAGCAATCGGCGGAAACCAAACGGGACCGGATGCAGTTCCAATCGCCCCGCTTCGATCTTCGAAAAGTCGAGAATGTCGTTGATGATCTCGAGCAGGCTCTCCGCCGACGCCCGCACCGTCAGCAGATAGTCCCGCTGCTCGGAGGACAGGTCGGTCTGCAGAGCCAGGTCGGTCATCCCGATCACGCCGTTCATCGGCGTGCGGATCTCGTGGCTCATCGCGGCCAGAAACTCGCTCTTCGACTTGCTCGCCGCCTCGGCCTTCGCTCGGGCCGCCTTCAGATCCTTCAAGAGATGGTCCTGCATCCGGGCCTGCTCTTCGTTCACCATCCGGGCATGGGTCAGCTTATCGATATGGTCGGTCAACGCCGATTGAAACAGCCGGGCCTGCGTGTTGTCGCGGAGGATGCACACGAAGAACGATCCGTCCGGGGCCTGCACTTCGCTCGTGGCCACGTTCAGCGAGAACTCGGCGCCCCCCTCCGTCAGGCCTAACGATTCCCGGTCCCCCACCAACTCGGCATTCTGGCCGGAGACGTACTCCGCCAGGAGCTCCCGAAACACGACGCCGTACTCTTCGACAAACAGATCGAAGACCCAGCCCCCGTGCGTCGCTCGCTCTTTGCCGAAGAGTTCCCTCGCGGCACGGTTCGCCTCCAGCAACCGACCTCGCGGATCGAACGTGACAATCGCGTCGGCCGCCGACTCGAACACGGCGCGATTCTGAGCCTCGCTCACCTGAAGTTCGCGGGTTCGCTCTTCCACTTTCGCTTCGACTTCCCCGTACGCCGCTTCCAGCGCGGCCTGCCGCTCGGCCACGCTTCGCATCTCGGACTGGCCCTGCTGGCAGACCTGCACCAGAAACAAATCCTCGAATACGACCCAGCCGGTGTGCTCAACGAACCGCCAGGTATCGGGCAGAACTTCCCCGTAAACCGACTGCGGCCAGGCAATGCCTCGTATAAAGTGGTCGAGCGTCGTCACGGCCGATGCCGTCACCAGCACCCGCCAGTCGCGATAGCCCGCGAGGAACGCCAGCGAACCAAACACATGAAAGTGCGCTTCGATCCGCCCGCGCGAAACGTGAATCCAGAGCGCCGAGGTCAACGCCTGACAGACCGCAATGGCGTGCCTCGTCGCCACGCTTCCCGGCGCATGGAACGCCAGCCAGACCGGCAGCCCGCTGATCGCCCCCCCCAGCAGGACGGCCCCCATCAGGTGCGGGTGAATCGCGCTCTCCGAGCCCGCCCACGTCAGCGGAGAAATCCAGACGGCCGCGACAATCCCCATGACCCATTGCATGACCATCAGCCCGGCAAATCGCCGGTCGAGCTGGCGATATTGCACGTCCAGACCCTGGAGATAGAGCTCCGTGGCCCGGGCCTGTTGATGCGAAACGGGAACAGTCATGGGAAAGCGGGGAAGCCGAGCGAGTCGGCAGTTCGGCGGTGGATCGAGCGAGAAAACTTTCAGAGCGGACCGCGGACGGTGCGAACTTCGGCGTCACAATCGAACGGGAATGGCGTCCGGCCGGAACGTCACCTCGGGCACCAGCGAGCAGCCATAGACGGGGCAGCAACTCGGCGGATCCACCTGTTCCGCCAGCGGCTTGCCGTCGTAAGTCATCAGTCGAGCGAGGATGTCGGCTCCGCGATTCGGTCCGACCGATCCGCGCGACGGAGTAATTCCCCCCTTGAACAGAAGGCGGCCCTTGGCCGCGTACACCGCGACCGTCCCCGAACTCACCGCTCCAAATCGGGCCGCTTCGCTTCCGTTGTCGTCAAGAAGAAACCGCGCTCCTTGAAATCGCTGTGCGTCGCGCCAGAGCCCGGTTTCGTGCCACGACTCAACACCGCCCGCGGGACGAAAAACGAGGAAATGGAACCGGGCGGCCGAGGGATGCTGTTCGGCCATCGCTCCCAGCACTTCGAGGGTCGCCTTCGAGCACGGACATCTCGGATGCAGGGCGACGACGACGTTCAATCGGTCATCGTCCATCGACAGGGCAGTGGCTTCCGGCCAGGTCGACGGCGCGGATGCCTCCACCCCCGGAGTCCGATCGAACCGTTCGAGCCGTGAAAAGCCGAACGCGACCGCCACAACCCAACAAGCCGTGAGGAGTATCCGTACCGGCCGTTGCCAGCGGGCGTTGCGAAGAGCTGGAAAATACCGCAGAAGTCGGGAGGGTCGGAGAAACGGAATCGAGCAGCCGTCCGAATGTGGCCGAAAAACGACTCGACGTTTCCAACTTAGGTCAGGCGTTTCCACCACGAGGGGGGAAATCACCAATGCATCCCAACCGGCTGTTGTCTTCGTGCAACGTGACACGCCGTGCCGAAGAAATGGATGAAAGCGCTTGCGCCGACGGGTCCGATGACACCGGCGCGCTGGGCCGAACCCGCCCGGAATGCCTCCCGATCCTCAATGGATCGAGGTCCGAGCGGCGGCTGAAGACCGCCGTCACTCGACACTCAGCCCGTCACTCCGGCATCGGCTCGATGGTGACGCCCAGGGGAAAACGAACCGTCTTCTCGGCGTAGAAGTCGGGCCCGAAGCCGCGGATCTGATCGCGCTTCAACTCAGCGACCTCAAGCGCCCCGCTCCACACCACGGCCTTCCCCGCATGATGGACCTGGTTGGTCAGCACGAAGGCCTTCTCCTTCGGATGACCGCACACCTTCATCAGAATGTCGATGACATACAGAAAGGTGTGTTCCTCGTCGTTGTGAACGATGACGGCATACGGAGGCTGCCGCTTCGGCTTGTTGCGGGAGTCCGTGCGGGTCCGTTCCTTCGGCGTGACGACCGGTTCTTCGGTCGTGACAACCGGTTCCTCAACCGCGGTAGTCATGCCAGTCCCTCTCGACGCGATCCCTTTTCCAAGCCTTAATCCTATCAGCGGATTTCCACGGGTCCAGACCTTGGGTTACGCCGCGTGGTTCGCGGAGTTTCAGGGGAGGATTGAGGGATGGAGCGAGGGGATCGGGAAATCAACTGATCGGTCCACGTCATTTGAACTTCTGTCTCTCCATCCCTCTGTCTCTCCATCCCTCAATCCTCCCCTCCCCATCGCGGGGCGATCGAACCCGCGTCTGCTATAATCCCGCCGACTCTCCCGCCCCCCCCGTCCCGACCGGCTCATGGCCTACGACCATCTCGCCGACTTTCTGACCGAGCTGGAAGAGGCCGGCGAGCTGGTGCGCGTCCGCGGGGCCGTTGATCCGTCCCTGGAACTTGCGGCCATCGCCGACCGCTTGAGCCGCGCGCCCGAGGGCGGCCCCGCCATCCTGTTCGAACAGGTGCGAGGGAGTTCGCTGCCGGTCATCGCCAATCTGCTGGGAAGCGACGCCCGACTCTGCCGGGCTCTCGGCGTGGCATCGCTGGGGAATCTCACGGAGCGCGTGGCGGGGCTTCTTCAGTCGGACCTGCCCGAAGGAGTTCTCGAATCGTTGCGGCTCGTCCCGCGAATCGTCGAACTCTCGAAGCTGCCGCCGCGCGTGGTGAAGACCGGGATCTGCCAGCAGGTGGTGCGTCTGGGCCGCGATGTCGACCTCCGCGATCTGCCCATCCCCCGCTCATGGCCGGACGAAGCCGCTCCCGTCATCACCGCCGGAGTGCTGGCATCGGTCGACCCTGTCACCGGTCGTCGAACGCTCGATCTCGTGCCGCTCGAAGTCCGCAATCGTCAGACGGTCGCCGTCCACTGGTCGCGGGCCGATGCCGCCTGGCGTCACTTCGCTCGAGACCGTCGCGACGGCCGGCAGATGCCCGTCGCCGTCATCCTCGGCGGCGACCCCGCCACGCTCGTCTCCGCCGCCGCACCGCTCCCCGAGACGACCGACGCATTCCTCTTCTCCGCCTTCCTTCGCAACCGCGGCGTCGACCTCGTCAAGTGCCGCACCCACGACATCCACGTTCCGGCCGACGCCGACCTGATCCTCGAAGGGCTCATCGACCCGAACGTGCCGATGGAAACCGCCGGACCGATCGCCCTGCCGACCGGCCACTACAGCATCCCCGGCGAACGCTCACTGATGACAGTGACGGCGGTCACCCACCGCACGAACCCCGTCTTCCCCACCCTCATTCCCGGTCCGCCTCCCACCGAGCACTACTGGCTCATGCGGGCGGTCGAGCGACTGATCCTTCCCGTCCTGCGGCTGTACGTCCCCGAGATCGTGGAAATTCATCTCCCCGCGTCCGGCGCCGGTCGCAACCTGGCTTTCGTCAGCATTGAGAAAGAGACCCCGCAGCAGGCGCGGAAGGTGATGAACGCCCTCTGGGGATTGGGCCCGCTCGCGACGATGAAAATGATCGTGGTCGTCGACGCCGACATTGATCCCTCGGACGAGGCCGCGGTATGGCATGCGGTCGGCGCCAACGTCCACCCGGGCCGCGACGTCGTCTGGTGCGAAGGCCCCACACACATCGACGACCACGCGGCCCCGCTTGAAGGCGTCGGCCACAAAATGGGGCTCGAAGCCACCCGCAAGCTGGCCGCCGAAGGACATCCGCGCCCATGGCCGGGTCGCCTGCAAACGCGTCCCGAAATCGAACAACTCCTCGCCACCCGCTGGGCGGAATATCGTCTCCCGACAAAATACGATTAGCCGGGTGCGAAAAGGTATGAATGGGTGCGAAGAGGTGCAAAAGGGCAGGAGTGCATTCATCACTCACCCACCGCCTTCTTGACACCTTCCAGCCTCTTCGCACCTCTTCACACTCATTCGCACCTCTTCGCACCCCGCTTCCCCATGACCGTCGACAAGTCCGAGAGCCGCATCCGCCGCATGTTCGGGGAGATTTCGCCCCGCTATGACGCCATGAACCACGTCCTCTCCGGGGGCGTCGATTACTACTGGCGGTGGCGGACGGTGCGGGCGGTGCGGGCGTCGGGAGAGGCCCCGCTCCTGGATGTCTGCACGGGAACGGGCGACCTTGCGATTGCCTTCTGGAAGAAGTACAGCGGACGCATTCCGGTCGTCGGGACCGACTTCACGCACGAGATGCTCGACCGCGCGAACGCCAAGCGCGATCAGCGGAAGATCCCTTCGGAACCAGGTGGTACACAACAGCCGCTGACATTCCTCGAAGCCGACACGCAGCACCTCCCTTTTGAAGCCGACACCTTCGAGATCGTCTCGGTCGCGTTCGGCCTGCGGAATGTCACCGACACACGGAAGGGGCTGCGCGAAATGGTCCGCGTCTGCCGTCCGGGCGGGACGGTGATGGTCCTCGAGTTCTCGCTGCCGACGAACGGCCTGCTGCGGCGGATGTATCTGTGGTACTTCCGCAATGTGTTGCCGCGGATCGGTCAGCTCTTCGCCCGCAACCGGCAGTCGGCCTATAACTATCTTCCCGCCTCCGTATCCGAGTTCCCGTACGGGAAGGCGCTGGCCGACATCATGCAGGAGTGCGGGATGGAAACCGTCACGTGGCGCCCGATGACCTTCGGCATCGCGACGCTGTATTGCGGCACGAAGCCCGCCGTCCCCTCAGCCGTCGCGTCGGCCTCAACCAACCGCCACGAGCCTATTCCAATGCCGGTCGAAATTGGCAATACTTAGTCATTGACCTAAGTAATGGATGCCGATAGAGTGTCGCCGTCGGCCTGATGGTCGCCTCTCGCTGAGCGAATGAACGCGAGCGCGGCTCGCCATTCGGGCGCTCCGGCGGATTAGCTCGTCACGCGCGACGTGCTTTCGCAGAGCGAAAGACGACCCTGAGGAGCAAACGATGCCAGCCGTCGCCGAACCTGTCGATGGCGTCTTTCGGGCGCTGGCCGATCCCACGCGGCGGAACGTGCTGGAGCGATTGAGCCGCAGTCCGGCCACCGTCACCGAGCTGGCCGAGCCGTTCGACATGGCGCTGCCGTCGTTCCTTCAGCACTTGAAGGTGCTGGAAGGGTGCGGGCTCGTCCGGTCGAGCAAGTCGGGGCGCGTCCGCACATACCGCATCGATCCCAAGCCGCTGCAGCAGGTCGAAGACTGGCTGACGCAGCAGCGACGGATGTGGGAGCGCCGGCTCGATCAGCTCGATGCCTATCTCAACGAACTCAAGAACGAAACGAAGGACAAACCGAAATGACGACCTCAGTCCCCGTGACGATCGATCCGAAGCTCGACCTGGTCCTCGAACGGATCGTCGACGTTCCCCCCGAGCTCGTGTGGCGGGCCTGGACCGAGCCCGAGCACCTGATGAAGTGGTTCTGTCCGAAGCCGTGGACGGTTTCGGAGTGCCAGATCGACCTGCGGCCGGGCGGGTTGTTCCGCACCGTGATGCGATCCCCCGAGGGGCAGGCGTTCCCCAATGTGGGTTGTTACCTCGAAGTCGTCCCCAACCGGCGGCTTGTCTGGACCGATGCGCTGCTGGCGGGGTACCGCCCGTCGCCGGCCCCCAGCACGTCCTGCTTCATCGGTGGATTCTTCACCGGCATCATCACCATGGAGCCGCACGGAGCGGGGACGAAGTACGTCGCCATCGCGCTGCACGGGGGCGAAGACTCGCGCAAGAAGCACGAAGAGATGGGCTTCCACGAAGGCTGGGGCATCGCCCTCGACCAACTCGTCGAGGTGGCGAAGACACTCAAGGTGTGATGCGACCGGGGGTGGACACGCCAGGGAGCCGGGTCCATCGTGATCGGAGAAGCCGACGGTTACGATGACCGGCTCGCTTTCAGGAGCCTGGCTGACGCCGCAACTCGCCTGTCCGCGGGCTTGGTCGACGAGGCGTGACGGCCGTCCCCCTCTCAGGTGAATTGATGCCGCAGACTCTCCCTCGTCTCATCGCGTTCCTGATCGGCCTGGTCGTCCTGAAGCTGCCGTCCCTGGCAGCCGCCGTGGAGAAAGAGCCGGCCACAAAATTCCGTGTCACCGTCGATCGGGGCGAGGACATCGGACAGAGCTTTGGCTCGCTGTTCGAAGTGAAGAGCGCCGATGGCTCGCTGGTGATCGGCGCCGGGTTTCAGAACCTGTTCAACACCCGATATCGCGCCGACCGGCATGCGGTGCAGTTCTTCGTCCGGCCGACCGATGGCCGGCGAAGTCAGAGCGTTTCGCCGACGCCGCGGCCCAATGACCTCTGCGGGACTTATCTGACGGGGCGCGACGAGATCGTCCGATCGACCTATGGCGGGCTGAAGGCCTACGATCCGGCAACGAACGTCTGGAAGGAAGAGCCGGCGGGAGGTGGCCTCCACGAGTCGATGCGGGTGGGGGACGGGCTGCTGGAGTTCGGCGACAGCACGGCGAAGTACGAGGGAAAGACGATCCTCCCCGCCCCGTCACGCGGCAGCTACCAGATCTTCTTCTACGCGAACGGGCACCTCTGCTTCTATCACGTCAACCGGGGTGAAGGCCCCTATCGAGCCTTCGTCAACGACGCGGATGGATACAGCAAGCTTTACGCCTGCCCGTGGACGCCGTCGCAGGGAGAAGTCGATCTCTCGAAGGCCATCGTGCTCACGCTCCCCGTCGTGGGCGAGACGACGTTTGCCTGGGGGCAACTCGGCCGGCAGATCGTCACCGGATCGAACATCGGCGGCTTCTACGTGTTCGAGGGCGGAAAGTGGCGGATGCTGCTGGAGCCGAACATCAAGGTGAGCTATCAGCTCTACTCGACGATGGCGTTACACGACCGGCTGGTGATGGGGCAGTATCCGACGGGGCGGCTGTTCGAGTACGACGGCAAGTCCATCGTGGACCGCACCGACTGGCCGCTGCAGCTCGAAGGAGTTTCCCGCAGCGCCCGCGAGGCCCAGACGACCGTGATCTATGGCGGCGAAATGCTGGTCGGCATCTGGCCGTGGGGCGAATTGTGGCGCTACAGCCCCGACACCAGGAAGTGGACCTTCCTGCAGCGGATGTTCGATCATCCCTCGATTTCGGACAAGGTGGTGCATCCCTACGACGTTGAGAACCAGAAAGGCGAAGTGCCGAACCAGTGGGGCCAGCGCGTGACCAGCCTGGTAACGAGCGGGCCGGAACTGTTCATCTCGACGTCCTCGAAGGATCCGCGCACCTGGGATCCGGACAAGTTTCCATTCCTGGCTCCCGAGAAATGGAAGTCGTATGGGGCCGTCTATCGAATGACGACGACCGGGCATCTGGGGGCCGCGACAAAGTGGACGAAGGGGCCGACGGTCTTCGAGTTCGAGTTGCGGGGCAACCGGATGGCGATCTCTCAGGATGGCCGCCGCATCGCGGAAACGACGCTCTCCGCCCCCTTGGCCGAGAAGTTCCGGCTCAAGCCCGCGCTGCAGGATGTTCAATGGGGCCATGGCATCTACGGGAAATTCGCCGGGACCTCGATCCAGGGTGAGGTGGCGGAGTAATCGCATCGTGGCTCGGCCCGCCAGATCGACAGCCGATGGAGCAATGAAGACTTCTGGTCCGCAGCATGAACTAAAAAGTAATGCATACAGACTGCGAAGGTGCCTTATGCATGAGACATTTCATGTCATCGCGCTGGTTGTATTGCCGCTGGCGGCGCTGGCTCTGCTGGCCATAAGCAGAAAAAAGGCTGTCCTGCGCGGACGTCAGCGATGGTGGGCCGTCGCCGTAATCGGTTTTGTGGGAATCGCGTCCCAGTTCACGCTCAACATGAACGGAGCGCCCTTTCTCGAGTGGTCGCTGCCGCTGATCGTGGTCGTCGTCTGGGCGATCTTCGGGCAATCTGATTCGATGTTTCGCGCCGTCGCCGCAGGAATGTTCGTCGTGGCGATTGGTCTGAGCGCCAGTTTCCTCTCACTCGTCGCGTCGGGTTACACCACCCGCCCCGACCGCCTTGCGCGGCTCTACGACACGAAGACCTCCGTGCGAGTGAAGGGCGTCGCGAGCCAGTTGAAGGAAAAGTTGCCATCCGACAAGGTGATTGAGCAATGTCCCGTCGGATTCCTGCTCGCAAGCAAGGATGATGAGCGGGTCACACAGGTCGAGTTTCGCGAGCGTTGGCATACTCCCGTGACCGGTCTGCGGCAGATCGTCCTGATCCCGGCGTCGATATGGTATGTCGGAGGAGTATGGAAGGATGCGGAACGTTCGCTGGAGGTGAGGGTTGATCCTCGCGATGCAGTCCCGTAGCCCACCCCAGCGGCAGCGATAGCCGATGGTGACGGTGCCCCCGACTACTTCAGCCATTTCTTGAGGTACTCGAGGGCACGGCGGTGGGCGTCGGCGACGAGCTTCGGGTCGCCGTCGCGCAGGCCGTGCTCGGCGTTCGGGATGGTGATCAGTTCGTGTTCGACCTTGTGCTTCGTCAGTTCACGGGCCATGTCGGCCGAAAGCGAGTACGGGACGTCGGTGTCGGCCGTGCCGTGGATCATCAGGATCGGCGGGTAGTCGCTCGTGATCTGCCGCACCGGGCAGTAGGGGTCGAGCGCTCCCTTGGTGGAGGGGTCGATGCCCGTCACCTCGCGGGCCCAGCGTCCCGTCTGGCGGAGCATGCGATAGTACTGCCCGCGGATCTTCGCTTCGGCCGGGTCGTTCGTGTTGGTCAACACCCGCTTGCCGACGCCGGCCAGCGCGGCCTCGCGCTCCTCGGGAGACGTCGTGCCGTGGTGCGTCGACTTCTCTTCGGTCCACGGACCGTCGATGTCGCCGTAGCCCCAGTAGGCGAGCAGTGCCACAGGACGCGGCTTGACCGTCGCGCCGACCAGCATGGTGAGGTAGCCGCCGGCTGACCCGCCGCTGACCACAATGCGGTCTGGGTCCGCCCCAAACTTCTTAGGCCCTTCCGACCGCAACCACGTGAAGGCGTCACGGCACTCGGCGGCGATTTCGGGGAGCTTCACTTCCGGGGCGAGGCGATAGTCGATTGACACGAGGATGACGTCGTTCTGCGTGCAGAAGTCGAGCAGGTTGTTGGGCACCCCCCGTCCGCCGACGATCAACGCGCCGCCGTGAATCCACACGAGGACCGGCCGCACCGCGTTTCCCGCAGAGCGATACACGTCGGCTTCGACCTTCACGTCGCCGACGGTCTTGTAGACGTGGGTCGTTTTGATCAGCGGCTTGGGCGCGGCGGGGAACCAGGCCATCAGTTCCTTCACCACGAGGTCATGTCCGGCGCGGTTGGGATGATTTCCCTGCGACATCAGGTCGTCCATCTTGCCTCCCGTCTTCACGTGGTGCTGGAAGGCGGCGAGGCTATCGACGAGCGGGAGATGATACTGCGCCGCGAGCTTGCGGATCTGGGCGGCGTGCTGGTTGAGAGGGTCGTTGGGATCGTCGAGCTTCGCGCCGAGGTCTGCGGTGGGAGTCAGGAGAAGGACTTTCACGTTGCGGGCGAGGGCCTTCTCAATCATCGAGGTCCAAGCCTCGCGAGCCTTGTCGAGACCCACGCCGCGGTCGTTGAGGGCGTAGTCGATCGTGACGATGTCGGGCTTCAGCGCGAGGACGTCCCGCTCAAACCGCGCCGCTCCGCCGACTGAGTTTTCACCGCCGATGGATGTGTTGATGACGTTGATGACGGCGTGCGGGTGGCGGGTCTTGAGGGTGACGTGCAACAGATGCGGGTAGGCGTTGAAGGTGTCGACGACGGGGGTCTTGAAGTAACCCGCGGGGACGCTGTGCCCGTGCGTGACGATGTGGACGGTGCGGTTGGCGGGCCAGGTTTTTTCGAGTTGGGTGACAAGGTCGGCAAGGTAGGTCTTTGGGTCGGCGAGTGCGGGTTCGTCTGCTCGAAGAGATGCGGAGCAGGTCGCCAGCAGGCAAACGGACAAGGTGGCCCGCAGAATGTCATGTCGAGAGCGCGGCATGGGGACGTCTCCGGAAGAGGCGTGACTCGATGATCGAAAGACTACCC
>JADZEF010000285.1 GCA_020850695.1 Planctomycetaceae bacterium
AAAGCCTGCGTCGTCTCGCCGTTCCGCTTCCCGACGATGAACGAGACGAGCAACTTGCTGTCCTGATCCAGCGCCGTGAAGACGTACTGGTCGCCGAGTTCCGGATCGTTCTTCTCGAAGAACCCGAGACGCCGTTCCTTTTTCTGGCAGAACGTCCAGATTTCGTCGATCTCGACGTGCCGCAGTTTCAACCCACGATGCTGAGCATTGAGGAACGCCTGACACTCCTGCCCCGCAGCGACAAGTTGCTTCAGCACCGTGCGGATCTGAGAACCGACAAGCCGCGACGTCCCGCGAATCGAGTTCCCTTCACAGAGCAGAGACAGGATCTGGACGCGCTTTTCCGCAGACATGACATTCGCCATTGATCAACCCCTTTAAGGTGGGGCGAATCGCTGGTAGAATGCTGTTGCAACGCGGCATTCTGGCGATTCGCCGGAGTTCTGTGGACCCCGGTTGGACGCCAATCCTTCCGGGGTTTTCTTTGCCGGGTCGCCAAACCCGACAGAGACTAATGTACCAACAAAAGTATCCGCCGCAAGGGAGAATCTTGCGATTCCTGAATTTTGTTTGTACATTTCTGGAATGGAACCAGAAACCAAAATGGGACGTCCCCCGAAAGGGGAAGAGAAACGCACCGCTCGCATCGGATTGCGGGCTGAACCGTCCGACAAGGATCGGTACGAGCGTGCTGCTGCCAAGGCGGGGATGACCCTGTCTGACTGGATCAAAGCGAGACTTGATCGAGCCGCACACCGCGAACTTGGCGAGTGAAGCGGAAAGCGGGGGAGTCGAACCCAGCCGGACGCGCCGGACCCTCCGCCCGGTTATAAGCCGGGTGCGCCGCCGTGACGCGGGCCGCAATTCCGTTCATCGACGGACCGGCAACAAGCTCAGGTGGTTCGCAGAATTTTTGCTTATTGTCGCTAATAAGCTCGGCGGCGGATTGCTTATTGCGGGTGTATTGGTAACAATTCCCGCATGAGCAAATGGATCCCCAAAACCTCTGACTACCGTTCTGTCATGGAAGGACAGAACCCTTGGCAGCAGATCGGGAGCGTCCCGCTGGAGTTGGCACCACGTAGCCACCGTCCTTTGGCGGACGAGTTGTGGAAGGTGCTTCTGGACAAGAAGAGTCGACGGCATCAAATCATCCTGGGGCCTCGGCGTGTCGGAAAAACGACCGTCATGTACCAGACGGTAGGCAGGCTGATCGAACAGAAGGTTTCTCCGGATCGCCTATGGTGGCTCCGACTCGATCACCCGCTACTCATGGACATTTCCCTCGGAGACTTGGCCAAGGGAATCATTGAGGCATCCCAAGCGACCACCAGCCGTCCCGCATACGTGTTCCTCGACGAATTGACGTATGCGACGAAATGGGATCTGTGGCTCAAAACGTTCTTCGACGAAAAGTGGCCGCTACGAATCGTAGGAACGTCGAGCGCAACCGCGGCAATTCGCCAGCGAGGTACTGAAAGTGGCGTCGGCCGTTGGGAGGAACAATTCCTCGCGCCGTACCTGTTCACCGAATTTCTCGCGCTGCAAAACAGAACGGTGGAATGCGAGGTCCAGCAGAACTTGTGGAAAACCATCGCGAGAATGGCGGCTCACGATCAAACGAACGGTGGGCTATTCCCGCTTCGGAGGAAGTACGTGCTGACCGGAGGCTTCCCGGAGCTTCTGCTAGATGTGAAGCCGGGACCGGACGAAGCGTCCGCAGTGCTCAAGTCGCAGAGAGTTCTTCGCTCGGATGCTATCGAGAAGGCTATCTACAAAGACATTCCTCAGGCATTCGCGATTCGCGATCCGTCGAAACTCGAAAGGTTGCTTTACATTCTTGCTGGGCAGATCACCGGAGTTCTCTCGCCGAACACCGTCGCCCCAGAGATCCAACTCGCACCGCAGACACTGGAGTCCTATGTCGCCTTCCTGGAGAGGGCATTCATGGTATTCACGTTGAACAACTACTCGCCGTCGGAAGACTCCGTCCAGCGGAGAGGCAAACGGCTTTACTTCGTTGATGGTGCAGTGAGGAACGCTGCCCTTCTGCGAGGGATCGCTCCAATGAGCGACACTGCGGAGATGGGGCTACTGGTCGAAAACATGGTCGCCAGCCACCTGCGCGCACTGGCGTACCAGCAAGGGGTGCGGCTTTACCATTGGAGGCACAAGACTCGCGAGGTTGATCTGGTTTTTGATCATCCCGACGAGCCGATGGCATTTGAGATCACCGTCGCGAAGTCTCACCACGTTCGCGGACTCGATGAATTCCAAAGCAGGTTCCCGAGATTCCGTGGGCGATGTTTTCTCGTGTCATCGGCCCCTGAGTTCCGGATGCCAACAAAAGACGTTCATGGCGCAATTCCGCTTGACGCCATGCTTGTTGCGGTAGGATTGCAGGAGGAGAAGGCGCTCTCTGACAGAATTGGTGGAAGCGCAGCAACCCCAGACGGCCAACTACTCCTGTTCTGACACCCCATGCCCACCCGCAAACCCCTCTCCGCCCCCTGGATCGCAGCCGCCGTGCTGTCCACGCTGCTCTGTGGATATGTCGGGGCGTACTACGCGATGGTGCGGCCGGGTGTTTTTCTCATTCCGGTCTACTGGCAAGGCAGGAATGAGCTAGGTCGCACTTGGTATTCTCCAGATCCTCGCTGGGACAGATTGTTCCGGCCCGTTCATTGGCTGGATCGCCACGTCGTCCGGCGCGGTCTCTGGAACCCGCGTCCGTAGCATCCCCCGTGCCGGTTTCAGGGGGTGCGATTTTCAAAAGGCATCACTACCCGGATGCCTCCAAGGCCTGCGCGCTCCATCGGCCCGCCAATTGGAATCAGCGACAGTCTCTCTCAAGCGGATTTTCCCTGCTTTCGAAGCAGACGCGACGAAAATGTGAGATCCAGGCGGGGTCGCATGTTCAGGGAGTTGTTGTTCGGGGACGTCGGCTCAGGATGATCTCCGGCGGGCTCGTCGTGACCGTGGCCAGCCGACTCGATTGTGTGCCGACCGGACGCTCACTCGACGACGTCATCCCGCCATTGACTCGCTCCCATTCACGTCGCGATTCTGACGAGGATGCAATGGGAAAACATTCCGTCCCATCTGCCTTCCCCGGTCTGTCGAAGTCGAGAACGCCGGCGGATTCAGCGCACTGCGATTTGACAAAAGCCATTGGGTACACGCGACTTGCTCGTCCGGAGACGTCTGGACATCGACCTGCTAAAAAAGGGGCAGCGGAGTCGGACATTTCCGTCTGAGTGAATTGCGGCAACACGGCAGACTGCGGATTCCGGATTGGCATTGCGAACCCTGCGGAACGGAGCGGAGCGTTGCCGGAAGTCACCAATTCCTGCCGCGGTTCGTGAAAATTCTCTGTTGTTCGCCCCGGTCTATGGCGCACGATGAGTGCATGCTCCACATCGCCGCCAGCAACCTGCCCCAGTCAGCCCTCAGTTACGTGGCCTTCCGCGTTTCCTTTCTGGAAACGCTCGAGCGAATTGCCCTCGCCCGGCAGTTCGACACCAGTGCCCCGGACGGGTTCGGATATCTCACCGAAGTGCCGTTCCTCAAAGGAGTGCCGCCACACGTCCAACTCGACCTGCTGGCCGACACCTGGTCGCGACACCTCGCCAGCGAGCAGCACGAAGCGACGCTGGTCGATGAGGCGATCGTGTATGCGGTGTGCGAAACGGCGGGGCGGATCGCGGAGCAGGATCCGACGTTCTTCCTGCGAGTGATGCGGGCGGGGCCGCTCGAGATGGTGCTGCCGCCCGATCATCAGCTCGCGTCGGAACTGCGGGCTCTGCACTTGTCTCTCTCCAACGAGGGAGACTTCCTGATGATCAGCCAGTTCGAGGATATGCCCCCCCATGCGGCGTCCAAGCTGAAGAAGCAGTTCCGCCTCGACGCGGAGCGTCTCGAGCAGATGTTCGACGTGCTCGGCCGCTGGTACATCCAGCACGACATGCTGGACAAGCTGCTGGGCCTTGTGAACGAACGCGAGATCCGCCGTGTCGCCCGCATGCTCAACCTGCAGCAACCGGCGCTGTAACCCATATTGGCTTTGGTTCCGCGGCCGTGTCCTGAAACTTGCCGCCCCCGTTCCGGGTGACGATCGGAAAGACTGCGACCGTCGATTGCGGGCCGTTCCTCGCGGTTCGCATGGGATCGAGGAATCCTGGCCATGGATCACTTCTTCGGATGCGTCAATTCATTTCCCCGGTCAACTCACCACGGGGAGCGAAAAGCGACGGATTTCGAGCGGAATTCCGCCACAACATGCAGGTCTGCTTCTGCCGCAACGGATCGTCTGACATACATCGCATCCATCTGGCTTAGATGTTGATCTGTTTCCAACAGACGATATAGGCGGGATAGGAGATTCCCCGGCATACAATCCGCGGTTGATTGACTATGTTCACTGGAGGCGGCCTTGTGGGGGCCCCGTAGAATAGCAATCGAATCGCACAAGTTTTATTGTCGGTATCGGGTCGAAGGTCGATCAGCAGTTATGCGGCTCTATATCAACGTCATCCGGGATCGCTTCGGCTGGTGGCGCGCCGCCTTTTCCGACTCACCGCATGAAACGTACGGCGGGCACACTCCTCGAGTGGCGTTACGCAGTCTGTTCGAGTGCAGTCCGCACCGGCGAATTCTCGAATCGCGGCTGATCGCCCAACAGCCGGTCTCGCCGACTCACCTGCGGTTCTCGGTGAAGTCGACGGAGGGGACTTCCATTCCCGCACGAACGGCGTTCGTCTCGACCGCCATCGCGGATGATCCCGGGTCCACGACGATCCGGTCGTCGTGACGCAATCATAGATCGGCAGAATCTCGTCAGGACACGATCCACCACAGCAGCGCCGACAGCACGACCGTCGCCGCGACGAGCAGCCCCCACATCGCGCGGCGTCGCTTCCGGCCGGGCTTCTCCTGGACGTCGATCCGGTAGTGCAACTCGTGGCCGAGGGTGACGCGGTCGCCTGGCCAGAGGAGCTGATCGCTGACGGGGATTCCGTTGATCTGGACGCCGTTTTTGCTGCCGAGGTCGACGATCCGCCACCAGCCCCCTTCCCGCCGCAATTCGCAGTGGCGTCCCGAGACCCTCGGCGCGGCAACGACGATGTCGCAGCGCGCGTCACGTCCTACCACCATCTGTTCTCCCACCAGGGGAATGGCCGTCCCGCCATCAATCGGGAACAGCGCCATGGGGGGGCAGGTCGAACCGAGAGTCTGCAGCCCGGGCTCGGCGGCCATCGACGGAGAGGCGGCGGACGGTCCGGGGCGGATGACCGTCGAAGGTCGATTCCGTTTTCGTGGGCCGAACGGCTCCTGATCACTGATCGCCGTTTCGATCCCCGCCATCGGGACGCTGGACGTCGAGCGGTTCGACGAGTCGGCAACCGATTCCGCACCGCTCGCCGGCTGCGACGCTCTCCGGCGCCGCGAGCCATTGCGGCGCCGCGATTCCGATTCGCGGACCGCTTTCAGTCGTGCGAGATCGAACTCCACCGGTTCCCGCCGGGCGTACTTCTTCAACGCGAGGATGACGTCTCCAGCGGACTGAAATCGGGCGGCGGCGTCGCGATGCATCATGCGGTGGACCGCCGCCGCGACCCCTTCAGGGAGATCCGGAACCAGCGCTTCGAGCGGGACCAGATCGGCGGTCCGCCCCGCGCTGATTCCGCGCGACTCTTTACTCGTGGCAAACGGCATCCGGCCTGAAAGAAGCTCGTAAAGCGTGCAGCCCAGGCTGTAGATGTCGGCTCGGCCATCGACGGCGCGGCTGTCGATGGCCTGCTCGGGAGAAACGTAGAAATCGGTGCCGAGCGTCTGGTGGCCGAAGATCATGGAAAGCGAGAACTCATCCGCCTCGGCTCCTTCTCCCTGGATCAGTGCGAGCCCGAAATCGAGAATCTTCACGGTTCCGTCGCGCCCCGCGATCAGGTTCGTCGGTTTGATGTCGCGATGCACGACGCCGGCGGAGTGGGCATGGGCAAGCCCTTCGGCAACCTGGCAGAGGAAATCGCAGGCCTGCGGGCAGGGGATGGCGCCGCGCAAGTCGAGCAGTTCCTGCAGATTGATTCCTTCCCAGAGTTCCATCGCGAGATAGTGCAGTTGGCCGTAGACGTCTTCCACAGCGCCGCGGGCCAGCGTTCTCACGATGTGCGGGTGGCGGAGCCGCAGCCCCGCACGCGCTTCCAACTCGAACCGGGCTCGCAACCCGGCGTCGTTCTTATGACGGTCCGAAAGGACTTTCAGAGCCACTGTCTCGCCCGTCCGCTCTTCGAGCGCCGAATAGACGACGCCCATCCCCCCCGAGCCGAGGACGTCCTGCAGCTTGTATCCGTCGATCCAGAAACCGCGGGAATGTCCCTGCAAAAGACGGTTGGCCTGGAAGCGTGTGAGCAACCCCTTTCCGACCAGTCCGCGAGCGATTTCCAGGTCTCGGGTGACGCCCTGCGCCTTCAATTCTGCGAGCGCACCGGACAATTGCGGGGCCGGGAGAAGGCGGCTCTTTTCGAGCTGCGTGAGAAAGGCGTCAGGCACAACCCGTCTCGACGTCGGGATCCACGAGAAGCATCAAGCCCGTCGCTGACAGGGCAGCGCCGGCGAACGAAGAGTGGCCCGACGAAGCGCGCGATCCGAAGAACTCCGGCCGCAGAATGCAAATTCAATCATGATCAAGTTGTGAATTTTGGGAAGCATTAATCTCCCGACTGGGCGGAGAATCCCGACGATTTTCTCGTCGACGAGCTCCTCGGCGGCTGCAGAACCTGAACAAATCGCTGCGCGCCGCACGTTTTTTGGGAGGCTCCATTTCACGTCACGGCGTCGAGGGCTCGCGGACGTCGAGGCACAGAATCTCGCGGTCGTCGCGGAGGTACAGCAATCCGTTGGCGAGTGACGGGGCCTGGCGGGTCGAACTGATGACTTCGGCTCGCCCGAGCTCCTCGTATTCCTTCGGGTTGGCTTTCAGCACAATGAGCTCGCCGCTCATCATGCTGAGGAACAGCTTCCCGTCCGCGGCGATCAGGTTCCCTTTTCCGAATCGCTTCTGCTGCCACAACCGCTTCCCGGTGGCGAAGTCGACGCACGTCAGATGAGTGACGGGACCCGCGCCGCCAACATTGTCCATACCGTAGAGTGCTCCGTCGAGCAGAATCGACGTCTGCCATTCGTTCCGCAGCACGCTTTCAGGCCCGTGGGATTCCCAGACCGGTGTGATCTCGAACGTCTTGGGACGCAGCGACAACAGCACGCTTCCGTGATTTTCTCCGGCCGAAATCAGGATCTTGCCCTCCTGCGCGATCGGCACGGCGATGTTGCAGTCAAAGTTCGTGGGGTAGGGATATCGCCACAACAGGTCGCCGGAGCGGGGCGAGATGCCGATGACCGCCCTGCCTCCGAGGGCCACAATCTGAGAGACGCCGCCGGCATCGAGCACCGTGGGCGAGGAATAGCCGGCCGTGTCGCGCCCGCTGCCGCTGATGGTCTGCCACCGCGGCTCGCCGGTCTTCCGATCATAGGCGGCCACGGTCCCTTTCGCGGCCCCCGGCGTGACGACCACCACATCGCCGACGAGCAGGGGCGAGCTGGCCATGCCGTATTCCGCCTCGCGTCCGCCGAGTTCGTCGAGCGTATCGTGCGACCAGACGACGCGGGCAGTCTTCAGATCGACGCCCGCGAGGATCCCTTCGCCGGTGAAGACGTAAGCCATGTCCCCCGCAAGGGCGGGAGTCGCGCGCGGTCCATTCCCCATCGAGTTCGAGTACTCGGGGGCGACCGGCACTTCGCACAACGTCTTGCCCGTCAGGGCATCCAGCGCCACGACCATCTGTTTCCCGCCGCGCTGCAGCAGCGTCACGGCACGGCCATTGTGAACGGCGACGCCCGACATCCCAACGCCGCCGCGCACTCGAAACACCTGCTTCGGCCCATCCGCCGGCCAGGACTTCAACAGCCCCGTTTCACGAGAGATTCCGTTGCGAGACGGTCCAAGGAACTGCGGCCAGTCGGACGACGGGTTTCCCTTCTCCGCGGCCGTTGCGGGAAGGGCCGCAAGGGACCCCATTGATGCGCTCAGCAGCAGGATGGCGGCCGGCAATCCGCTGCCGAGAATCGACCGCGTCGATGGCGATCCCGGTCGTCGAGAGACGTTTGAACTCATCCTGGCATCCTTCCTTGAGACGTGGATCAGTCGCCGCTGGTGAATGGGAGGCTATCGAATGGAAGGCGTGGATCCAAGAGAAGTCTCCCATTCCCTCTGCGATGAGACTCGTGGCACGGATGGCCAGCCTCCGACTCGCGATCGCTCGACGTGCTCTGATCTGTCCGAGGCGCAATCTTGTAGAGCGTCTCGTGATGCCACCGCGTGCGCATTCTCTCGAAAACCGCAATCTTCACTCAAGTCGGGCCTTGAGAGGCAGGATTCCGGCGGAATGGTCAGGATCCGCCGCTCGTCACGCCCCGAAGTGGATTCTCGCGCGGCCCGTGTCGACATGAAGAGGTGCGACGGGAGCTTCGAGCGACTGACTCATCGGAGGCGTGCGACGGTGGCTGTGAAGAAAAAGGCCAAGCCGGGAGTCGAACAGAAACCGAAGGAAGCCCTCTCGGAAGACGCACAGAGGCAGATGGTGGACGAAGCGATCGAACGGGCGGAGAAGCTCGCCGAGAGCCAGCTCGAAATGGCGCGGCTGTTTATTTCGCACCGCAAGATGGACGTGGCCCGTCGCAGACTCGAAGATCTGCTGGAGCGGTACGGGCGGTCGGAAGCCGCTCAGGAGGCCCGCAAGCTCCTCAAGCAGATCTGATCGTGGTCCGCCCGTCGGATCAAACGGAGTCCGCCGCTCCAGTGATTCAGCCACACGAAGGGTCTTCGATGAGCGAGCGACGGATCAGTTGCAGGACATGCTGGTTCTGGAATGCGGCGGAGTCGGCCGCAACGGGAGAGTGCCGTCGAGGCGCCCCGTCCCCTGTCGTGCGCTTCACCGAGGAATCCCAGGCCACAGAGAGGGGCGTGGCGACCGTCATATGGCCACGGGTGGCCGCCGGCGACTGGTGCGGCGAGCACGAGCTTCGGCGTCCGAGCAAAACCTCCGCGCCCGTTCCAATTCCGCAAACGTCGGCGGCGCCAAGGCCCGCTGCACCTCGTCCGGACGCGCACGCTGCCTCTCCTCCAACCGCTTCTCGACCCCCTGCGCCGGCGCGCGAGAACAAGCCCCGCTCCAGTCCGATGATCTCTGGACTCTCCGCTCGCTCGAAGAAAGTCGTCGCGTTACTGGGAGTGAAAACCTGGGAGGAACTCTCCGAGTTGACCACAGGGCACGTCCGCGATCAGAAGGGGACCGGCCCGGGGACGATCAACGAGCTGCGCGAGGGCCTCGGGGCCCAGGGACTCGCATTCGTGGATGAACGCTGACGTGCGGAGTCGTCTCTGGTCCTCCTTGTTGAGATCCGTGCGGACTGACTGCGAGAAGCGCCCGTGGATGAACTGGTCGCGTATCACGAAGCGGGTCATGCATTCGTCGCCATTCTGCTGGGGGGACGAGTCAAGCATGTCACGGTCGATCCGGACAACGACGACGGCCCCGACCGCTACGGAGATACGCAGGTCCTCTGGCGGCGATCGCGGATCGGCGAGAAAGAGTTCGCACAGAAGTCGGTGCAGGTCTGTCTGGCGGGACCCGTCGCCGAGATGATCTACTCGGGCGATCCGTACCATCCCGGGCTGGTTGCCGAATGGGCCGGGGATTGGCGGGACGCCTGGGAAGCAGCCGTCGTGCTCTTCGCCGACGAGCGCAAGCGGCTCGAGTATCTCGAAGCCACATCGATCCAGCTCTATCATCGACTGAAGTCGGACAATCTCTGGCCGGCACTCGCCGCGCTGGCCGACAACCTCCTCGCGCACGAGACGCTCGAAGGGGAAGAGGTCGAGGAAATCGTTGGCGAGTGGATCGAGTAGCGCGGGCCGCCCTGGCAATTTGGAAACTCAGTCGGTCGCATGTCCGAGGAGACTCGACCGACGGCGCGAGTGCCCGTGTTGTGCGCGAAGGAACGATGCATCGGGGCGTTGCCATGCGAACGGGCGCCGGCACGCGGCGGGCCTGATTGTTCGCACGTCGCGGGTACGAAAGGCGACTTTCACGAAGCGCCGAGCAGTCCTTCCAACTCGTCAAGAAAGCTCGACTGGGCCGGATTGATCATCATGCGGGCGGCAGCAATCTCGAAGAATTCCGCACGATCGATCTCGGGAAAGCTCGCCTGCTTCCCGGAACGCGGCGGCCATTCGATGGTGAAGTTGTTGGGGCGGATGGCCTTCGGATCGCATTCCCCCTCGACCGCCCACGCGTGAACCACTTTGCCCCCTTTCTGCTTCACGGGGTTCAGCGGCGTGAATGGCCCGTCCGGGTTAACGCCGATTTCTTCCTCGAACTCGCGCCGCGCCGTCGCGAGGAGCGACTCCCCTTCGTCCGCTTCCCCTTTGGGGATCGTCCAATGTCCCGCGTCCTTATTGCGGAAGAAGGGGCCGCCGGGATGCACCAGCAGGATTTCGCACCGTCCGCTGCGGCGACGGTACATCAGCAGTCCGGCACTCACACGAGCCATGGCCTGCACCCGCTTCCAACCCGCCACGACGTCCTGCTACCGGGCGATGTCGCCCAGAAACCAGATTGTTCCCGAGATCATGATCAACACGCAGATCACGAGGGGGACGCTGACCGACACACGTTCCCGGTCCGAATCGCGGTTGACAACGAATGCCCCGAACGAGGGACTCGACGTTGCCACGAACCATCCGAGGCCGGTCCACGCCAGAAACAGAAAAACCGTCATCGCGGCAAAGTCATTCATGGGAGTGTCACCGATTCTGCGTGCGAACAAAAGGCTGCTGCTTCAGGTCGAAGCTTCCCCGGTATCGGCTTCCATCAAACGTTCCCTGGAACCGGCCGGGATTGTCACGACTGATCTCACCCGTCCATGTGTAGTCGGCTCCGTCGATCACGGCGGTCCCGGTCAGCTTGTCGGGCGGTCCGCTGAAGTTGACGTTGTAAGAAAATTCGACTCCCTGCCAGACGCCGTAGAAATGCCCCGCCCATCGCTTGTCGCCGGTTTCCGTCACGATGCATGTCATCCGTCCATCGAGACGTCGATTCGTCGTCTTCCACGTTCCCTCGTACACCAACTCTTTCCGTGACGCCTCGGCCATCACAAAGGCCTGAAGCGAGGCGACGCCGGCCAACGCCAGGATGAACATTCTTTGGATCACCGGCATCAGATCCCTCCGAATTCATGTATTCCGCGTTGGCGGCTGGGTGATCAGTTTGGGTGCTCGCCCGGCACCCCAGTGGCCGGTGCCGCCCTTTTCCCAGTTCAATTCGGACGTCGAACCGGGAAAAGCAAACTCTGGACCGAATCGGAAGAGAGTGACGGGTTGGACCGAAACTCGTCCGCGACTTGCACGCGGGCGTCGAATCAACGTAAATTCATGTGTAGGTTCAGACGATTGTTGTTGCAGAGAGATGAGGAGCCCGGGTTTGCCAGCGCGCGGGAATCAAGTGGAAATTGTGCTGAGGAGAGGGTCCTTGGGGACAAGGTTGCCGACCCCCGTTGCACCGGCGCGAGGTATTCCCCGTGCCTGGATCCTTGCGCTGGCGCGTTTCGGCGTCTTGGCCTGCGGCTTTTTGAGCGTTGCCACGACCGCCCGGGCGCAGGCCCCGGTGTTGACGACGATCGATCCCCCCGGCGGCGCCGCGGGACAGACGGTGACGATCACGCTGGGCGGCGCTCACCTTCAAGGAGTCCGCACCCTCCGTTGCAGCGTTCAAGGAACGCAGTGCGAACGGGTGGACGCCACGCATTTCCGTCTCACCATTCCGGGAGAGACACTCCCGGGCTTCTACGACGTGTGGGCTGTCGGCGATCAGGGGGTAAGCGGAGCAAGGTCATTCGTCGTCAGCCAACGTCGCGAAGTGGTCGAAGCAGAGCCCAATGATGCGGTCCCCGTTCCAGTGGGAAGCGATGTCGTGATCAACGGTCGGATCGAGCGGCCGGGCGATATCGACCAATACACGTTCGACGCCCGGCGCGGCGAGCGTGTCATCATCGAATGCCTGGCCGAGCGCATCGATTCTCGACTGCGCGGCGTGCTCGAAGTGGTGGACAGCGCGGGCCGTCGCCTGGCCATTAATCGCGGACATGAACGCGTCGATCCGCAGATCGACTTTAGTGTCCCTGCGGATGGAACCTACGTCGTCCGCCTTCACGATCTGATCAATTCCGGCGGCGCCGAGCACTACTACCGCCTGGAAATCGACACCGGCCCCCGCGTGGCCTTCAGCGTTCCGGCCGTGGTCCCGCGTGGCCAGGCGTCGCGTGTCACCCTCTTTGGCTGGAACCTCCCCGGAAGCGTGCGGACCGAGGGAGCCCTTGACCGGCTCGACGTCGACATCCCGGCCGAGCAGGCCGTGCCCGTCTGGCCCCTTCCGGTTCGCATGCGTCCCGCCGATGTTCTGGCCGACGGTTTCCCGTACCTCGTCCCGCACGCCGCGCGACCGATTGTGATCGGCACCACCGAGTGTCCGGTGACGACTGACCGGGACGACAACCACGCTCCCGCTTCCGCCCAGGAAATTCCCGTCCCCTGCGAGGTCAGCGGCCGGTTGGTCGATGCGGGCGAATCCGATTGGTACGCCCTCAATCTGCGGCGCGGCGAAGCTCTCCAGATCGAAGCGTTCGGCCAGCGGATTCATTCGCCGGTCGATCTTCAACTGACCGTCCACAATGCGTCAGGCGAGCAGTTGCTGGCGCGCTATACTGACCAGTTCAGCAGCATCGGCGGAGCTGTCAGGACCGATCATCTCGATCCCTCGGGACGCTGGGTGGCGCCGGCGGACGGACGGTATCTCGTCGCCGTCCAGAACGTGACGGGGGGCATCGATTCCGACCTTCGCCGCCAATACCGGCTCAACGTCCGGCGCGAAGAGCCGGACTTCCAGCTGATCGCCGCCCCGCACTCCGATCCGGCGGGCGGACTGAACCTCCTCGCGGGAGGCCGTTCGACGCTCGACCTGATCCTGCTGCGGCGCCGTGGGTTCGAGGGGTCTGTCCGCGTCGTCGCTCGTGACCTCCCCGCCGGGGTCGAATGTCCTGACGTCTGGTTCGGTCCGGGTGTGAATCGCACCGTCGCCGTCCTCACGGCCGATCGGAATGCCGCGGGCACCGTCGCCGAGCTCATGCTGGAGGGCGTTGCCGCTCCGGAAGCCGTCGAGGACGCCGCCGCCCCATCCATGGTTCGCCCCGTCCGCGGTGCGACGCTGGTCCGGGCGGCGACACCGAATCCAGGCGGCCGTCTCACTTCGCAATTGCCGCTGGCCGTGATCGGCGATGCTCCGCTGCGGGTCCTTGCGAATGCTCACGAGCCGATCGACCACACGCTCTACGGGCGGCTCAATGTGCGGCACTCCCCGGGGGGCATCGTCGATGTGGCGGTGCAGATCGACCGCCGCGACATTGATCATCGCGCCCCGGTCAAACTCATACCGATCGGCCTTCCCGAAGCGATCCGCCCGCAAGCGGTGACACTCGCGCCCGAGCAGACGAAGGGGTATCTCAGCCTGCTCCTTCCCGCATCGCTGCCGGTCGGCCGATACTCCTTTGCGCTGCGGGCCGAGACAACCGTCCCCGGAGCGGATAAGAAGCCGGCGCCGGTCGTCGTGGAGAGCAACGCCGTGACGCTCGACATCCAACCCGCCGCCTTCGTCGTCGAAGTCGACCCGTTCGTCATGCCGCGGGTCCGACGGGGGGAGACCCTCCAGGTCAAATACTCGGCACGGCGGATCAACGGATTCATCGGCAAGATGCACACCGAACTCGCCTCGCCGGGACACGTCACGAACGTCGTCGGGTTCCGCGGTCGCGGCGAAACATTTACCGGGCAGACCGAAACCGGAACCCTGCAGATCGTCGTCAATGACGACGCCCCGCTGGGCCCCTCTCTCTTCTTGAGATTGCTTACCGTGGGCGTTGTCGAGGACGAGCCGATTTACATGGGTTGCAGCATCCTTCCCCTGGAGGTGATCGAGTGAGACGCGCGATCCCCCGTGGGATAGCCTTCCAGGCTGTCATTGAACCGATCACTTCCATCCGGCTTCATCGCCTGGTGTCGCCCCTCGCCCTCCTCGCGACACTTCTCGTCGCGACGTCCGCCCGCGCCGCCGAACCCGTCCCGGCACGCCCCATCGCCTTCACGACCGACATCGTTCCGACGCTCACGAAGCTCGGATGCAACGGCGGCGGTTGCCACGGCAAAGCGACGGGTCAAAACGGCTTCCGCCTGTCACTTCTCGGATTCGAACCCGATCTCGATCACGAAAACCTCGTCTCGGACGCCCGCGGCCGCCGCATCGACATCGCCGCTCCGGACCGTAGCCTCCTGCTCCTCAAAGGCACCGCTCGCGTCCCACACGGCGGCGGTCGTCGTCTCGACGTCGCCAGCGAAGATTACCGAGTTCTCCGCGACTGGATCGCCCAGGGCGCTCCCGCCCCGCGTGCGGATGACCCGCGACTCGAGCGAATCGACGTCGCTCCCAAGGAGCAGACACTCGCCACCAGCGCCTCGGTCACGCTCAAGGTGACGGCCTACTTCTCGAACGGTGCGGCCCGCGATGTGACCCGACAGGCGGTCTATCAGTCCAACGAGCCGGACATCGCGAGCGTTGACGCCGACGGCGTGATCAAGACTCCGGGAAAGCACGGACTGGCCGCCGTGATGGCTCGCTTCGGCGAGCAGATCGACACCGCCCGCATCGCCGTCCCCTTCGTCCGAGATGACGCGACAAACGCCGCCATCGCCGGCGACCTCGACCGGCTCGAAAAGTCGATTGGCGATTCCCCCGTCGATCGGCACCTGCTGCGGCAGTGGCGTCGGATGAACGTCGCCCCCTCGGCCGTGGCCGACGACGTGACGTTCCTGCGACGCGCCACCATCGACATCTGCGGGACTCTCCCCACGCGCGTCGAAGTCGAAGAGTACGTCGCCGACACGCGAGCCGACAAACGCGCGCGGCTGATCGATCGCCTGCTCGACCGCCCCGAGTACGCCAGTTACTTCGCCCTCAAATGGAGTGACATCCTCCAGAATCGCGGGGCCGGTTATTCAACGAGCCAGCAGCGCGCGGGAACTTCACTCTTTTCCGGCTGGATCCGCGATTCGATCGCCGCCAACAAGCCGTACGACCGCTTCGTCTCGGAGATCCTCGCCGCGAGCGGCAGTCAGAACGAGAACCCGCCCGCCATCTGGTATCGCACGGTCCGCAAATCGCCCGAGTACGTCGAGTCGGTCGCGCAGGCGTTCCTCGGCATGCGGATCCAATGTGCCCAGTGCCACCACCACCCGACCGAGCGCTGGAGCCAGGGAGACTACTTCGGCCTGGCCTCCGTCTTCGCCCGCGTCGGCCGCAAGGGAGGTTTCGCCGACGCCGAAGTTCCCACCGACGAAATCATCTACCTGAAGGAGACCGGCGAAGTCCGCCACCCCCGCACCGGCGAACTCCTGAAGCCGCGCGCTCCGGGCGCAGAGGTCTTCAAGCTCGCCCCGCAGGACGATCCGCGGCGTGCCTTCGCCGGCTGGATGACCGACAGCGCCAACCCGTACTTCGCCCGCACCATGGTCAACCGCCTGTGGGCTCACTTCCTGGGTCGCGGCATCATCCACCCCATCGACGACGCCCGCAGCACCAACCCCCCCAGTAACCCCGAGATCCTCGACGCCCTCGCGCAGGACTTCATCTCCAGCGGGTACGACGTCAAGCACCTCATCCGCACCATCACCGGAAGCCACGCCTACCGGCTCGTACCCAACCCGCAACCCGGCAACGCGGGAGACGCTCAGACGTTCGCCCGCTTCTACCCGCGGCGGCTGACGGCTGAAGTCCTTCTCGACGGCATCAGCCAGGCGCTGGAAGTTCCGACCGACTTCCCCGGCGTCCGCCCCGGCACGCGGGCCCTCGACCTCCCCGACGAGAACGTCGCCGCCCACTTCCTCGACGTCTTCGGACGCCCCGCCCGCAAGTCCGCCTGCGAATGCGAACGCACCGACGCCCCCGCCCTGACGCAGGCCCTCGAACTCGTCAACTCCACCGCCATCCAGCAGAAGCTCACCGCGAAGACCGGCTTCGCCGCCCAGCTCGCCGCGTCCGACAAACCCCCGGCCGAACTCGCTCGGCTCGCCTTCATCCAGACTCTCGGCCGCCCGCCGCGAGCCGACGAACTCAAGGCGGCCGTGGCCTTCTTTGAATCCGAACCCGACCGCGCCGAAGCCTGCCGCTCGCTCCTCTGGTCGCTCCTGGCGACCAACGAATTCCTGTTCAACCACTGACTGCAGAATCAACCACTGACCGCAGAAACGAGAAAGAAGTCCGCCGATTGCGATCAAAGTCTCTCGGTCACGATTGGCATCTCCCGATGACAATTGACGACGCCTTGCTTCCTTACGCTGCTACGCTCTTACGCCGAAGGCGTTGTACGCAGTAGCCCAGGGTCGCGAACGAAGTGAGCGCACCCTGGGTCAGCCCACGAAACCAACCTGTACCCCAAAGGGGTTCCACAATCGATTCTCGATGACGACGCATCGTAGAACCCCGTTGGGGTTCCGCATTCGAATGTCCTCAAACCCAGGGTGCGCTCGCCGAGCCTCGCGACCCTGGGCTGCTGCGTTCAACGCCTTCGGCGTACAGAAAACGCTTGCGGCCCTGTTCTCGAATCGCATCGCCTGACCTTCAATCGCATCCGTTGAACCCAAGATGCTGACGAACCTCTCACCTACCGACATCACGCTCAGCCGCCGCACTCTCCTCCAGATCGGCGCGCCGGCCCTCGGGCTCGGCCTCGCCGATCTTCTGCGGCTCGAATCCCGCGCCGCCGACGCGGGCCGCCCGGCTCCGGGCAAGTCCCTCATCGTCTTCTGGACCGACGGCGGCGTCAGCCAGCAGGACACCTGGGACATGAAGCCCGACGCCCCGGCTGAATACCGCGGCGAATACCGTCCGATCCGCACCGCACTCCCCGGCGTCATGCTCGGCGAACGGCTCGAACAGCAGGCGGCTGTGATGAACCGTCTGTCGATCGTCCGCTCGGTCCACCACGAAAACGGCATCCACGCCCCCTCCGCCCACTGGATGCAGACCGGCTACTTCGGCCCCACCCTCGCCCGCAACGCCCCCCAGAAGCCCTGCTTCGGCTCGGTCATCTCGCGCGCCCTCGGATCGCGGATGCCGCCCATGCCGGCCTACGTCACCATCCCGCGGCTCGAAGCGTTCGGATACCAGGGGGCGGTCTACCTGGGGAAGGCCTACAATCCTTTCGAAGTCGGCGCCGATCCCAACGCCAAGGACTTCAAGGTCCCTAACCTCACCCCTCCGAATGGTCTGACAAGCCGCACAGTCGAAGCCCGCCGCAACCTCCTCAAGTCGTTCGACACCCTCCCCCGCACCCTCGACGACTCGGGCGTCATGGAAGGGCTCGACACGTTCAAAGGCCAGGCCCTCGAAATGGTCGCTGGCGACCGCATGCGGGCGGCGTTCGACCTCTCGGCCGAGGACCCGCGGCTTCGCGACCGCTACGGCCGCCACCGCTACGGCCAGAGCGCCCTGCTCGCCAGGCGCCTCGTCGAAGCGGGTGCCCGTTGCGTGAACATCAACACGGGCAACTGGGACCACCACAACAACCTCGTCAAAGGACACGACGAGCACCTCCCCCCGCTCGACCGCGCGATCGCGGCCCTCGTCCTTGACCTCGAAGAGCGCGGTCGCCTTGACGACACCATCATTTACTGTGTCGGCGAGTTCGGCCGCACGCCGCGCATCAACGGACCTGCGGGACGCGACCACTGGGCCGATTGCTTCCGCGTGCTGCTGGCGGGGGGCGGCATTCAGGGGGGACGGATCGTCGGCGCGAGCGAGAAGTGGGGGGGAGGCGTTCAGGAACGCCTCGTCACGCCGCAGGACCTGCTGGCGACTCTTTACCACCTGCTCGGCGTCCCACTCGACGCCAGCTACGAAGACGCGAGCGGCCGCCCCAACAGCATTGTCGGCAGCGGCCGGCCGATCGACGAACTCCTCTGACCGCCTCTCAACATTCCTTGCGTTCGATCAGTCCGAAGATGTTCCCTTCGGTGTCCTTGCAGTAGCCAAGCCATCCGACGTTCGGGATTTCCATTTTCGGCAGGGCGACGGTCCCGCCCGCTTCGGTCGCCGCCTGCATGCGCGCGTCGACCGAGTCGACGTCCACCGTGCAGACATACGAATTGACCGGCTGCATGCTGGCCGGCCCCTCCCCATGCCGCTTCAACAGCCCGCCGTTGATCCCCGGTTCGGAGTCGGGACCGGTCGTGATCAGCCAGTAGGGCCACGGTCCGTCCCACTTGTGGAACGTCCAACCCAGCACGCGGCTGTAGAACGCGATGGCCCGCTCGGGGTCGTCGGCATGAATTTCGAAGTGGTTGACTCGCGGCATGATGGCAGGTTCCGGCAGCAACAGGATTGAAGAGCGAGTTCTCTTGTCGAGACGGGGTGCCCAGGTCTGAGGCTTTGCAATGGGGCCGGAACGCACACGGATTCCGGGCCTTCCCTTCGGTCAGACCCGGCCACCCATTGACGCGTCCGTTCTCAGCTTTCCACGACCGCCCGCATCTTCTCGAGGCCGAGTCGTGCCACCTCGCGCGGGTCGCGGGCCCACAGGTCTTCGCGGAAGAGTTCGAGAGACAACCAGCGGTTGTAGCCCGTCGATTCGAGCAGTTGCAGATACCGCTTCAAGTCGAGATGGCCGTCCCCGGGCATCACGCGGTCGCGGTCGTGCTGTTGGAGACGCGGGGGCGAGGCGGGAGCGTCATTGAAGTGCGAGATGGCGATCTGCGAGCCCTTCAGCGATCCGATGGCCTCCATCGAACCGCCGCCGCGGAAGACGTGAAACGGATCGAGCACGATCGTCGCGTCCGGATGGCCGGAGCGCTCCATGATTTCGGCCGCATCCTCGATCCGGTTGATGTCGTCGACAAAGCCCAGGAACTCCATGGCGGGACGAACGCCCAGCCGCCGACCTTCTTCGAGCAGTTCCTTGTAGTTCGCTCCCGCCAGCGTGCGGTCGACCTTCCCCTGCGTCGGGCCGGCGATCACGAACTCGGCCCCCAACGCCACCGCCTGCCCCATGCGACGCCGGCACTCTTCCAGCTCGGTGCGATGCAGGTCGCCCGTCGTATCGATCCAGCCTTTGAGATAGATGGTCGTCGGCACGGCCAGCCCGTTGTCGTCGAGCGCTTTGCGAAGCTCGGCAATCGTCCCCCCCTTCGAAAGATGGGCATCGATGTCGTCGTGCCAGAGCTCGATCGCTTCGTACCCGGTTTCCCCCGCAATGCGGATCTTGTCGAGAATCGGCGTGGGGCGGATCGTGCTCGAGTTGAGGCAATAGCGGAAACGAGACATAGGAATTACCGCACAGGAGGGACGGGTTGCTTTCGATCATCTTCCAAGAATGATCAATGACCAACAACCAATCGCGAGTTCGTGAGTCACTCGCTCCGCGACGAAAAATGGAGCACTCAACAAAGCGGACCTGACCTCCAAGACCTCGCGGCCTTGGAAATCAGGTCCTTCTGAACAGGGATACGTACGGAATTCAGCGCGGGCTACCCGAGCCAGTCCCCGCGCCTCCACTGCCTGCGCCTGCCCCGCTTCCCGCGCCGGCGCCAGTCCCACCCGCTCCAGCCCCCCCTGTGCCCGCCCCACCGGGTCGGCCTGCACCTGTTCCGCCGGTTCCTCCGGCGCCTGGACCTTGCCCCGGATTGCCGCTTCGGCCGGGGATACCCACACCAGTGCCTGTCCCGCCGCTGCCCGGTCCCGCTCCGCGGCCCGGTCCCACCGTTCCTGTTCCACTCCGACCACCCGGGCGCACGCTTCCGGCTCCGCCTTCGCCATTCCGGCCAGAGGCGCCCGGCGTCGTACCGTTCGACCGGCCCGATTCATTGCCTCGCAAACCATTCGTTCCGGTTCCAATGGCGTTATTGCCGCCGGCGGGATTCCGGACGCCGGGGTCGCGGCGATGCGCGGTTGAGTTCCCTTCATTCGACCGGTCTCCGGACCGCACAGGCTTATTGGCATTCCGTTCGACGGGCCCGGTCGTTGCGTCATTCCGGAAGGCCGGGTTTGTTTGGTCGGCGTTGCCGATGGCGTTATTCCCGATGAGTCCATTCACGAACTCGCCGTCGCGGAACGTTCCCAAGGGGCTCGCTGAAGGCACTCCCCAGAAATCGAACAGTTGCTGCTGATAGCGGGGATTCTGGAAGTCAGGAAAGTCCGACGCCGTGAACGTGTTCACGCGTTGAAACTCCTTGCGGTCCAGCGGAATCGACACCGTCTGATCCTGGAAGTTCGTCCGAGCGGCGCTGTAGGGCAACAGGAAGTAGTCCTGATCGACCCGTACAACCATGTATTCGATGACCCCTTGATCGCTCACGACGAAATCGGCGATCTTCCCCGCGACGCCGCCATCTTTGAACTTCACGTTCGTGTTGATCAGCGGCAGCATGAGGTTGGTCTTGCCGTCTCGTGCGGACAAGACTTCGACTGTCGGCCCTTTCTCCTGGCCGAAGGCCTTCAAGTTGCCCCCCAGCATCGCGATCGCCGCCATGCACATTAACCCGGTGCATTGAATATTCATTGCCGGCTCCTGAAATAGAGACTGTCTTCCGTCAGTCCCACCAACGGATAGCGCAGCAATCGACGTACCACGATTCAAAGTCGTGAGTGAGTTGGAAACACGGGGTCTGCGGCGTGGAGAGTCGTCGGGGCGGCAGGGTCTCTCTTGCCTTTCAATCACTTCGGGTCCTCCCCGAAGCCTTTCCACAAATGGTCCTGAGCCGTCTGTCTGATGGTGCCCCTTCGCCGCACCGCTTCTCTCGCGGTGTCGCGGTCTAACCGATTCAATCCAAGGCATTGTCGAAAGCGGCGATGGTCTAACCGTGAATCCACGGAGAGGTCTGACGATCGCTCTGTCGATCAATCTGTCGATCAAGACGCAGGAACGCCGATTGAGGCGCGACGCAGAGTTCTAGAACGAACAATCCATCCGTGCTCATGACGCATCAATCGAGGTCAACAGCCTCAGCACAGTCCGGAGAATAAGCGCGTTTCCGCGTCTCTGCCCCCAATGCCCTTTGACTACGAAATGTCCGGACTGCAATGAGAGTGATCAGCCCAGTCGAGACGCAGTCACTCTGCCATTGGTCGGGCCGCGTTTGATCGCTCCCCAATGCGGGCTCCCAAACTCCACTTCGTGTCTGACGTTACCGGCGGACATGTCTCACGACGCCCGCGAAGCGATCGGAGTTCGGCACAGTGTGTGCTCAGTGAGCATGTGGTCCGGCAATATGGCCACCTCATCGTCTTCTCACGAAACGGTGGCGGTGGCCGCTTTCCTGCGCTGGCCGAGGGACCGTGTCGATCGGCGGTCATCAGAGGTGAGGGTCTGCGATGCATGTCAATTTCGTGAAAAAGACTTCGGCTCTCCCATTCCTCGTCTGCGGCCTTCTCTTCGCGATGTCGACTTCCCTCGCGGCGCAGCAAAGTGCCTCGAACCCAGAGCCACCGCCGCGCTCCGGTGATCCGGAGAGCGATCGACGAGCTGAAAACTGGGCCCACTGGAATGCAAATCGCCAGGAGCAAAACCGGAAACAGCGAGTCGGCGATTCACAACCTCAACCCGCAGGTTCCAGGTCGACAGCCGTTCGACTGGAGCAGAGTGACCTCCCGGCCGGACGCTATCGGGTATCGGCCGGAGCGGGGGCGAATCCAGTCGATATTGACGTCATCCCCACCCAACGCCCTGCCACAGCGGAATCCTGGAGCGAATCCCGAGTCGCGGAACTCTATGAGCTGACCAGGAAGCTCGAATCCCAACTCCGAGAACTGCGACTGACCCTTTACGACCGGCAACTTCTGGGAGCCTATCAA
>JADZEF010000286.1 GCA_020850695.1 Planctomycetaceae bacterium
GTGCGACCTGACCGCGAGCGCTTTGGAAAAAGGGCTCGAACTCCTGGGCATCCAGGTCCGCGAGCAGATGTGACGGCTGTCGGCTAGTTGCGGCGCGTCTCGTCCGGGACGCTACCGATGCGAGGCGGCTCGGGGGGAGATCCGGGCGTTGTGGGCGCCGCGGAGGGGGGCTGCGGGGCGTACCCGTTGCGCTGCGGGGCGATGCGCGGGAGCTTCGAAAGCCCCTTCAGGAAGGGGAGCGGGCCGCGCGATGGCTCGGCGGCGTTGAGCTCGGCCGGGGGCTCCGACTCGCCGCGCGGTGCGTGCGGGACGACGCGGAGGTCGTCGAACTGAACTTCACCCAGGCCGGTGAGGGCGAGCTGGACCTTCATCGGACCGCTCTCGCGGACCTCTCGGAGGATTTCGAATCGCTGCCAGCCGTTGGTGCGGTTCCAGCGGACGGCGCCGGCGGTGCCCAGCAGCGTGTCGTAGACCATCACGCCGTCGAGCGTCGATGTGGGAGGCGTGACGATGCGGATCCACCCGCTGATGTGCAGGATCTGGCCGGCTCGCACGGTGATCTGCGGCGTCGAGACGATGACCGGCGCATCGTTCAAAACGGCCGGCGGCGGATCGGGCTTCGCCTTCCTCCCGTTGACGGCCTCTTCGTCCACCGGCTTCTCGGCGGTCCGGTTCATCTCGGCCAGGAGTCGAAGCGAATACTTCCCCTGTTGGGCCGCGGGGAAGAGCTCGGCCGATGTGCGGATCCCTTCCAGCGTCCGCTTGCTGTTCTTCCATCCCTCGACGAACATCGTATCGACGTCTTCGAAGTCGCCCGAGCGAAGCAGGTTGGTGTCGTTCAATGAGCTGCGGCCGATCTGCGAGATCATCCGCCAGTGGCTGGGAAGCGTCTGGAAGCTGATCGTGTGCGGGCTGGCCAGCGGCGACGAGAGGTTCCGGACCGCATCGTTCCAATGCGCCCGCTGCAGCATGCGGACGAGCTGGAGGGCGTTCTCGGCCGCCTCGCGACAGGTCTTGAAGTCCTGTGCAGCGAAGGCATTCTCGGACTCGTTCAGCAGCGTCTCCGCCCGCGACATCAGATTGGCGCCGTCGTGCTGGACCATGCCCAGCTGCTGCATTTCGTTGTTGACGCGGACGACGCGGTCGTATTTCGCGCGGGCGAGAGACTTGATGGTCTCGGCGCTGCGCGGCGCCATGAGGGCGATGCGGTCTCGGAGCTGCGCGACGATCTCGCGGTTGGCGGTGATCAGGATGATGGCCGTCTGGTCGAACTTGGGAAGTTGAACCTTAAGCCCGCCCGCGACACGTTCCCGCGTGAGGCTTCGCAATCCGGTCGTGGAGATCTCCCACGCCGCGGCCGATTCATCCGCACCCGGGACAATGATCGTCGCGTCATTGGCGGCCAGCTGGCCGGGAACGAACTGCGAGTCCTTCTCGTACCAGACGGGGAGCACGAGTTTGCCGTATTCGGTCGACAGGATCGTGGCTTCGAGTTCGTCCTTGATCAGGTCGAGTCGCTTCAGATCGTCGTCGCGGGCCCGAAGCAGCGCGTCCCGTTCGGCCAGCGACTGATCCGACGTGCGGAAGTCGAGCGAGCGCTGGCTCAGCTTCGGCATCTTCTGCGGCTTGACCTCGAATGGAACGTGCGTGTCCACGCTGCCCGTGGCGACCGCCGGACCGATGAGCTCGAGTTCGAGGTTGAGCTGCGTCAGGATCAACCGTCGCTCCTGGTCGCCAGGCATCGCCTCTTCCTCGCCCTCGGCCAACGGGCCGTGCAGGGGGCTCGTCTTCCAGTAGCCGATGCCGCGACAGCCGCCGGCCAGAGCCGCATAGGTCTGGAGGCGAATCTGTTCCGGCTCGACCACCACGGGTGCATGGACGCCGGCGGCCCGCCAGTCGATATGAGCCGGAGCGGCTTCCGTCTGCACCCAGGTCCAGAGAAAGCTCCCCGACCGCGCGAGCTTGCGGCGCTGCGCCAGCCAGTTGCGATAGTCCTTGAAGGAGAACGTCGTGTGCACCACGTGACGGCTGGCGCCGAGCATGGGAGCGAGCCGCGAATACTCTTTTTCCTTGCCGCTGACGTCGAGCATGATGGGCCGCTTGAGGCGGCGATCGGCGGTGCGGACCTGGTCGATCCAGTTCTGAATCTCGTCCTTGGCCGAGGGCGGGATCCGCGTGCCGAGGTTCCAGATCAGGATGGGATAGGTCGAGTCCGGGAACGGGACGATTCCGGCGTCCCGCGCCTTCAGCGGCTGGCCATCTTCTCCGGTCGCCTGCGGAGGCGTCGCGGCGGCCCACAAGCCCAGATCGTGAAGCTTCCGCAACACCGCCGGCTCCGCTTCGGACGGAATCCAGATGAGATTCATCCCCGCTTCACGCAGCGTTTCGAGCGGTTCGTCGTGCCAGGCGACGAGACGCGGGAAGAAGGGCTTCCCATCGACCACCAGACGATCGAGCTGCATTTCGGCGACCGGCTTCAGCGCCTCCGATTGGGCTTCGTTCGAAGCACTGCGGACTGGCCCGTCGGCGGCGACCATCCCGCCGCACTTCAATTCATCGATGATGATTTCGGTCTGCCCCGGGGCGAGATCGGCCAGTAGGACGACACGATCGACCGAGAGGTTCGTCAGGTCGAGGTTCGGCTTATTGAGTCGTGCCCGCAACAGCACGATCCTCTCGCGCACCTGGCGTTCGAGGGTGGTGGCCTTCAGTATCTGCCACTTCATCGGCGTCGAGTAAACCTCGCCCGGAATCACGATGGAAAGGGGATCGCCCGTGGCGGGATCCTGCTCTTTCGGGAGGACGACTCGCAATCCGAGCGTGATCCCCGTGCGGTTCGACCGGACGTGAAGCGTCAGCGTGAAATCTTCGATCACGCGAGTGGCGGGAATCGGCAATTCGAGCGTGGCGATGCCGCCGGACCGGCCCGCTTCGAAGAGGAAGTACTCGGCGCCTGCTCCCTTCACCGTGAGGTGATGGTGCCGCCGGTGCTGGGTCTTGCGAAGGAGCTGCGGATCAAAGCGAGCGGACCAGGATGTTTCCGCCTCGTCGAAACCCGCGGCGAAGTCGGCGGCACGCGCAGTGGAACCCAGGGTCAGCAGCAAAGCCGCGACGAGGACCGGCAACGTGGATGAGCGAGTTTTTTGGAAGTGCGGCATCAATGCCGTGATCCGTTCCCATCCGTGGGATCGGTAGAGGATGCGCAAAGCGCCCGATCGTTAGTATCGGTTTCCGTGGAAGTCGACCTGAGAAATCTGCTGGAAAATCGCCCGAACGAGCTTTACCGACAGAAGTTGTTGAGAGCGTGAAGGTTCGGCTACGGTCGACAAGCGCCTTCAGGAAGGGGAACCCGTCGCTCCGCGCGATCCTACCCCACGCCGGAAAACAGGCCAAGACGAGAATGTTGCCGTTTTTCCCCGTCAAAACTTGAGAAACTCTGCGGAAATCGCCGGGTTGATGCCGTTTTGCCACACGCGGGACCGGCATTTGACGATTTCGACGGCTACCGCTTGTTCGGGCCATCGCCCCCCTTCATAATCTTCAGATCGACGCGACTCCCCTCGTGACGTCCCACCCGTTAGTTGCCGGAGCTCGACGGAATGGCACTCCAATCCCGTCTTCCTGAAGCGGTCCTCGAAGAACTGCCGCGCGAGCTGCTGGACTTATCGGATGCGATTGCGGCATTACCCGCGGAGAGCCGTGCGGGCGTTGAATCCGCGTACGCGAACGTGGTCGATGCGGTCCGCCGGCGACGTCGCCTGCTCTCGCTCGTTCAAGAGGCGCTGGCCCAACTGCGTCTGGACGTTAAGTATCTGATGTTCGACCTGGACGTCACACGGCGTGAGCGTGACGAGCTCCGCCAGCAGATGGATGACGTTGGCGATCCGAACGACAACTGACGTCACCTGGAACGTCTGGCATCCGACCGAACTTCGGCCTCATCGGCCTGAGAGTCGAACCGGAATCCGCGACCGTGTGTCTCACCTTTCCAGGAAGGTCGCCGGTCGCAAACGGGTGGGATTCAGACGGCCGACGATCCGCCGAAAAGGACGATTGCAATCTGCCTTGCAAGGCAGATCGCGGTTGCTATAGTGAGCAGCTTGCCGCACTACCGCCGGCTCGCTAGCGTGGCTCAATTGGCAGAGCTCCGGTTTTGTAAACCGGCGGTTGTGGGTTCGAGTCCCACCGCTAGCTTCATCGCGACGCGGTCCGGGTTGTGGCGGTCGGGGTCAAAACCCTGGCCGCGTTCGTTTTCACCCGGAGTGCGGCGTCGAACTTCTGACTTTCAAGATTTGGCCTTTCCTTCGGATTTCTGCATTTTGAGTTTGCGTTTCAATCGACGGTGGAATACCCAAGCGGTCAAAGGGGCCAGACTGTAAATCTGGTGGCTTATGCCTTCGAAGGTTCGAATCCTTCTTCCACCACATTTGATTTCGTTGGATGGACGGTCGTCGGTGCGTTGGTTGCAGGCGGGCGTAGCTCAATGGTAGAGTTCCAGCCTTCCAAGCTGGCCGTGTGGGTTCGATTCCCATCGCCCGCTCTTGATGGGACTTAGGGGGAGAAGTGGGTAGTTGATAGTGGGTAGTGGGTAGCCAGCAAAGCAGAGCAGCCGGCAAGCGACTTTTCTGGCTACCCACTATCAAATGCCCACTATCCACTTCGCTCCTGCTGCTGTAGCTCAGCTGGTAGAGCGCGTCCTTGGTAAGGACGAGGTCAAGGGTTCGAGTCCCTTCAGCGGCTTTGAATTCAATCCGTTCGTGACGGTGTTCAATCTGTTCGTGACAAACGGGTCGCACCCACCAGGCGGCCCCTTTCCGTTTCTTGTCAAACTGCAACGTTTGCCGCCCTGGTCCTGGTGGGCCGGGTCTTCGGCAGCCAGGCAATCAGGGAGAAGAACCCCCCATGGCGAAGGAAGTCTTCGAGCGTAAAAAGCCGCACGTCAACGTCGGGACGATCGGCCACATTGACCACGGCAAGACGACGACGACCGCCGCCATCCTCGCCGTGCAGACGGCCAAGGGTCTCGCGAAGTTCAAGAGCTACGCCGATATCGCCAAGGGCGGTACGGTCCGCGACGAAACGAAGACTGTCACCATCGCGGTCTCGCACGTCGAATACGAGACCGACAAGCGGCACTATGCCCACATCGACTGCCCGGGCCACGCCGACTATATCAAGAACATGATCACCGGCGCCGCCCAGATGGACGGCGCGATCCTGGTCGTGTCGGCCGCCGACGGCCCGATGCCCCAGACCCGCGAGCACATCCTCCTGGCCCGCCAGGTCAACGTGCCCGCCCTCGTCGTGTTCCTCAACAAGTGCGATCTGGTCGACGATCCGGAACTGCTCGAACTCGTCGAGATGGAAATCCGGGAACTGCTGACCAAGTATGGCTTCCCGGGCGACGAAGTTCCCCTCGTTCGCGGCAACGCCAAGGGCGCGCTGGACAACCCGGCCGACCCGAAGTTCAACGCCTGCATCGGCGAGCTGATGAACGCCCTGGACGCGTACATCCCCGAGCCGGCCCGCCTGACCGACAAGCCGTTCCTGATGGCGATCGAAGACGTCTTCTCGATCGAAGGTCGCGGAACCGTCGTCACCGGCCGTATCGAGCAGGGCAAGGTGAAGGTCGGCGAAAAGATCCAGATCATCGGCCTGAAGGACACGACCGAAACGACCTGCACCGGCGTCGAAATGTTCAACAAGACGCTCGACGAAGGGATCGCCGGCGACAACGTCGGTCTGCTCCTTCGCGGTGTCGGCCGTGACGATATCGAGCGCGGCCAGGTTCTCGCCGCCCCGAAGTCGATCACCCCGCACACGAAGTTCGAAGGCGAAGTCTACGTCCTGAGCAAGGACGAAGGCGGCCGCCACACCCCGTTCTTCAGCGGCTACCGCCCGCAGTTCTACTTCCGCACCACGGACGTCACCGGCACCGCCAACCTGCTCGGCGGGGCCGAAATGTGCATGCCGGGCGACAATGTCCGCCTGGAAGTGACGATGCAGAAGCCGATCGCCCTCGTCGAGGGAAGCCGCTTCGCTATCCGCGAAGGGGGCCGCACCGTCGGCTCGGGCATCGTGACGAAGGTCATCGAATAGTTTTCCACTGCGGAGGAGGGCTCGAAAGATCCCTCCTCCGGTCTGGGTTCAACAGAATTGAAGGCTGCCCGGCCGCGACGATTCGAACGAATCGGCGCGACCGGGTGAGCGATTTTCCAGAGGCTGAGCGATGCGCGAATACGTCTGGCTGGAATGCACCGAATCGGGCATGCGGAACTACCGCGTCAGCAAAGAGACCAAGGGAACCGAACGTCTCGAGCTGAAAAAGTACTGCCCGAAGCTCCGCAAGCACACGATTCACAAGGAATCGCGGAAGAAGTAGTGGGCAGTTGATAGTGGGTAGTGGGTAGCCAGCAGAGGCCAAGAACCGAGCTTGTCTTTCCTCTCTGGCTACACACTACCCACTTCTGCTCCAAACGGGTGTAGCTCAATTGGCAGAGCAGCGGATTCCAAATCCGCAGGTTGGGGGTTCAAGTCCCTCCGCCCGTGCTGTATAGCGGGGCCCGCACAGGGACGGGCGAGGCGGTCCCGCAATTTCTTGAGCCGTCAGAACACAGCGCGGTCTCTTTCGATGTCACGGACTGCAATGGCGAAAACCGACGAGCCGGCCGGATTCTGGGGCGAATTGTTCCGGTTCGACCTCTACAAACGCAACCAGGGACGGTTGACCCGCCAGCTCACCGCAGTGGCCATCCTGCTGACGGCCGCGATCGGGGCATGGGTCTTCTCGTCCGCGGTGCTTGTCACCTACGGCCGCATGGCCCAGACGCTGGTTCCGGCCGGAGTCGTGGCGGTCGCGGCCTGGTTCGCGTTCCGCGTGGTGAACTACCCCCGGTTCGCAGACTTCCTGATCTCGGTCCAGGCCGAGATGGACAAGGTTTCGTGGCCGAGCAAGACGGAGCTCTATCGCGCGACGGTCGTGGTCATCGGAACGATGGTCATTCTGGCGACCATGCTCTTCGGGTTCGACCTCTTCTGGGTCTGGCTGTTCCGCCTGATGGGCATCCTGACGACGACCACCTGATTGCGGCGACGGGTTCCTCTGGAACTCCCCGAGCGGTTTTCCGCCTCCGGGAGTTGCTGCCTGCAGGCCGGGCAGTGACATTGCAGAAGTCCTGTGCCAGCTTCGTATGCGATTTTTGCGGCGGTCGCTTGAAGTTTTTGCGAAGCAACGGCATCATGCTCGTTTCCCCGTGGCCACGCTCCCGGTGTTGTTGTTTCCGGGCGTCGACGTCGAGTTTGGTCGGCTGCTGTTTCCATAACAATTTGCGGTAATCCATCTGTCCCGTCGGACTGTCCGACGGGCGGAGTTTTTTCCATGAGCCAACCAGCGGATCCTGACAATCCGATCGCGGACGAGTCCGTACCGCACTCGGACCCCGCTGGCGATGCGCCCTCGGAAGAGGCGGCGCCGGTTCCCGCAAATGTCTCGGAGGACGCCATGCCGTCCCCGGATGTCGGCTCAGCCATCAATATTCGAGCGGACAGCGATTCTGAAGCGGACGATGCGTCGGGAGAGGTCGACGACACTGTCGAGATGGCTCCGGATCCGCGTCTGTCCTCCCCGCCGGCAGAGGTTCCGACACCCCCTTCGGCGCCCGCCGAGGCTCCGCCCGAGCCGATGCTCTGGTATGTGCTTAAGGTTCAGAGCAATCGCGAGCGGACAATCAAGGACTCGCTCCTTCGGCGGATCCGCCGAGATGGCCTGGAACGGTTCTTCGGCGAGATCGTGATCCCGACGGAGAAGGTGGTCGAGACCAAGAACGGAAAGAAGCGAACCACCGAGCGGAAGCTCTATCCCGGCTACATCATGGTGAACATGGTCCTGAATGACGAGACATGGTATCTCGTTCGGGACACGGGAGGGGTTGGCGACTTCACAGGGGCGGCTGGGAAGCCGCTGCCGATGCGAGAAGAAGAGATCAATGCTCTCCTGAATCGGCAAAGCAAGACGGATGAGGGCGAGCCCGCGAAAGTCAAGATTGCGTTTGCCCGCGGCGATACGGTGAAGATCAAAGAGGGAACTTTCGAGAGCTTTGAGGGCTCGATCGAAGGGGTCGACGAGGCGAGCGGCAAGGTGAGCGTGCTGATCGAGATCTTCGGCCGGTCGACTCCCGTTGAGCTGGAGCATTGGCAGGTCGAGAGGGTGTAGTCGACTCGGTTTCGGCGTCTGGCGATCAGAACTGAACGGCTGGTTGAATTGGTAGATCGTGGAGAGGTTGGGTCATGGCGAAGACGATGACGGCTCAAGTGAAGATCCAGATTACCGCTGGCAAGGCGACTCCTGCGCCGCCGGTCGGTACCGCCTTGGGCCCTCACGGCATCAACCTCGGGCAGTTCGTCAAGCAGTTCAACGATCGCACTGCGGACATCACCGGAACGGTCGTTCCGGCAATCGTCACGATCTACAACGATCGCTCGTTCGAATTCATCATCAAGAGCCCGCCCGCCTCGATCCTGCTGCTGAAGGCGGCCAAGGTCGAGAAGGGGGCTGCCAACCCGCGGACCGACAAGGTTGGCAAGGTGACCAAGGCTCAGTTGACCGAAATCGCGAAGACCAAGCTCGAAGACCTGAATACGGTCGACCTCAGTCAGGCGATGAAGGTTGTGGCCGGAACCGCCCGCAGCATGGGAATCGAGATTGTCGACTGATGGGGTTTCTGGTCGGTGGATGCAGCCCGAATCGAGTCGGCTGCAAATGACGAATTTCAAGCGAACACGCATTACCCGTTGAGTGTCGATCATGGCCCAGTCGAAGCGGTTTGCCTTTCTGGCGAAGAAGGTCGAAGGAGTCGGCGTCTGCGACGTCGCGACGGCTGTCAAGCACCTGAAGGGGCTTGAGGGATCGCTGCCGACCAAGATTCGCCCCTGCCGCTTCGACCAGACGGTGGAAATCTCCGTCCGCCTCGGCGTCGACCCGAAGCAGGCGGACCAGGTCGTTCGCGGCTCAATCGTGCTGCCGAACGGCATTGGCAAGTCGCAGCGGGTGCTCGTCTTCTGCCAGGGAGACAACATCAATGTGGCGACCGCGGCCGGCGCCGATCATGTCGGCGGCAAGGAGCTGGCGGACAAAGTGAAGGAAGGCTGGCTCGAGTTCGATGTGGCGATCGCGACTCCCGACATGATGGGTGTCGTCGGTCCCCTCGGGCGCGTGCTCGGTCCCCGGGGTTTGATGCCGTCTCCCCGGGCCGGCACCGTGACGACCAACGTTGCGGAAGCGGTGCGTGAGTACAAGGCCGGTAAGGTGGAGTTCCGCGTCGATGCAGGGGGCAACGTCCATTGCGTCGTCGGGAAGATCTCCTTCACGCCGGAGAAGCTGGCCGAGAACGTTGAGGCGCTGCTGCGATACCTCAACTCGATCAAGCCGTCGACCTCGAAGGGGGTCTACATGCGGGGCTGCACTCTGTCGGCCACGATGAGCCCCGGCATTCGTGTCGCGGTGTGATTCGGGCACAGGTCGCCGATCCCTTCGTGATGCGGGCGAGTCTCAGTTGACTGGTGGAATCTGCGTTTTCTGGCTTTGGATCGAAGCTTTTTCAGGTTGATAAAGGCTTCGAGCAGGAATCGGACGGACTGTCATGAGCAAGACGATCAAGAGCATGATCATGAAGGAATTCAGCAGTCGCCTCGGCGACGCGCGAGACCTTCTGGTCCTCGATTCCTCCAAGATGGATGCGATTTCGACGAACAAGCTGCGGCTTGAACTGAAGAAGTCGAACATCCGCGCGATGGTCGTTCCGAACGCCCTCACCAAGCGCCTGCTGACCGACATGGGCCTTTCGGCCCTCAATCCGTATCTCGTCGGACCGTCGACGGTGGTGTGGGGCGGCCAGGACATCGTGGCTCTCTCCAAGGAGATCACGAAGTGGGCCAAGCAGATTGAAGAGCTCGAGATCAAGGGAGGGGCGGTCGAAGGCCGCTCGGTTTCTCCCGCCGATGTCGAAGCGTTGAGCAAGAGCCCCAGCCGCGAAGAGCTGCTGGGCAAGATCGTCGGAATCATGCTCAGTCCCGCGTCGAATATCGCCGGCGCGTTGCTTGGGGCTGGCGGGACGCTGTGCGGGGCCATCAAGGCGAAAGCCGAGAAGGAAGAAGAAGCCCCCCCCCCTGCGGCCTGACTGGAAGATTGATTGCGGTAACAAACCGCACGCGGTGTGGCGTGCGGCGATGTGTGAACGACTCACGGTTTCTGGTCGCGGGATGACGGGTGGCGTCCCCGATCGCTCTGATCGAACCACCAGCTCTTCTCGCGACCGACGGCTCCGCACGACGGGGCGGGGCGAATTGACGAAAGGGATGGACCAATGGCGACTGCAGAAGCAGTGACCTACGATGACGCGACGAAGCAACTCGGCGACAAGATTGTCGGCTTGACGCTGCTGCAGGCCAAGTCGCTCGCGGATTACCTCGAGAACGTCTATGGCATCAAGCCGGCCGGCGGCGCGGTCGTGGTGGCCGGTGGCGGAGGCGGTGGCGGCGGTGGCGATGGTGGTGCCCCGAAGCCGGCCGAGAAGACCGAATTCGACGTCGTGCTGACCAGCTTCGGCGATCAGAAGATCGGCATCATCAAGGTCGTCCGGACGATCACCGGTCTCGGCCTGAAGGAAGCCAAGGACCTCGTCGACGGCGTGCCCAAGCCGCTGAAGACCGGCGTGTCCAAGGAAGACGCGGAAAAGATCGTGAAGGAAATCGAAGCGGCCGGCGGCAAGGCCGAAGTGAAGTGATTTCCCGTCGAGCCGGCTGGCTCGACGCGGGGTGCTGCGTGCGAGGGTGGCGGCATGCAAAAGCTGCCACCCTGCAATCGCTGGACCATTCGACCGGAATCTGCCATACTTGGCGGAAGTTCCGAACGAAGGTTCGCATTGCAGCGTAATAAACAATTGCGGAATCGTCGGCGGCCCGTCCGCCTGGCGAACAGTTTGGCGGAGAACCGCCGGAGTCAGAACCCTTCGGGTCGTGCTTGCACCGCTCGAAGGGTTACTGTCGTTCCGGCAGAGTGGTGCCCGACGAAGTGGCACCCAGAGCGGTGTTGTGGGGGCTCGCGTCGCAAGACCAGGCGTCAACGGTGGATGCAGGGTCTGAACCGGGGGGTGGTGACGTGAGGGGATGCTGCCGCGATTGGCAGTGCGGATCGGTCCTCGCCCGGAGGGGCGTGACCGTTCGCAGGCAAACACTTGATGAAATGGCAAAGTCACCCAGCAGAAGCGCGGTCGACCCGGAGACAGTGTCTCCAGGTGGACCGCGTGTTGCTGCGCGCTGACGAGTGAATCGAGAGTCGGCAGGAAGGTTGCCGCATTCTGGTCGACAAGCACGTCCGGCAAATGGAATCCGCCGACGTTGCAGGACCCGATGCCGGCAGACGCGGTCGCCTGAGAGTGGATCGGCAGTGCGACTGAAAGACGGGTGATCGCAAAAAGCGGCCGGTGCGGCAAGGTCGCTTTCTGAAGAAATCGTGTGCCATACACGCAGCACGCCGCACAGACGAGTGACGGATCAGGTTCAGACAGAAAAGAGAGACTCGCATGCCGATTCCCGCGATTCGTACGATCCAGACCAACTCGGTCCGAACCTTCGGCACGGTGCAGACGGAAGTGGAGATCGCCGATCTCACCCGCATCCAGACCGATTCGTACGACAAGTTTCTCCAGCTCGACAAGGGCCCGCGCGAGCGGAAGCCCGCCGGGCTGGAAGAAATCCTCCGCGAAGTTTTCCCGATCGAGAGCTACGACAAGCGGTACCGCCTCGAATACGTGAAGTACGAACTGGGCAAGCCGCGCTACACGCCGACCGAATGTCGCCAGCTCCGCCTCACCTACGGGCGGCCGTTCCGCATCTGGCTCCGCCTGCAGAAAGAGCAGGCGATCGAAGAGGAAGTGTATCTCGGCGATATGCCGATCATGATCGGCGGCGGCGAGTTCATCATCAACGGGGCTGAGCGCGTCGTCGTCAGCCAGCTTCACCGCTCGCCCGGCGTCGACTTCGTCCTCTCGTCCGAACCGGGCGAACGCAAGAGCTACTCGTGCCGCGTCATCCCGGAACGCGGAAGCTGGATCGAACTCGTCGTCAGCAAGCGCGAAACGCTGGGCGTCCGCATCGACCAGAGCGGCAAGTTCAGCGCAATGACCCTGCTCCGCGCCATGGAGCCGAACTTCTCGACCGACGCGGCGCTGATCGCCCAGTTCTTCAAGGTCGTCACCGTCAAGGTGAACAAGTCGGGCGAGACCTCCGAACCGATCATCGGCAAGTATGCGGCGGAAGACGTCGTGTTCCCCGCCGGCCATACCCGGTGCGGCGAGATCATCGTCGAAGCCGGCCACCAGATCGGCAAGAACGCCGTGGCCGAGCTGGCCGATTCGGGAGTGAAGAGCTTCCAGATGATCGAGGACATGAAGGATCCCCTCGTCCTCAACAGTATCGTGGAAGACGGTACCGCCAGCCACGAAGAAGCCCTGCTGAAGATCTATCAGCGTCTCCGCCCCGGCAACCCGCCGCAGCTCGAAAAGGCGACCGACCTCTTCAAGGAGAAGTTCTTCGACGTCAACCGTTATCGTCTCGGTCGCGTCGGTCGCTTACGCAGCAACCGGACGTTCGA
>JADZEF010000287.1 GCA_020850695.1 Planctomycetaceae bacterium
GCCATGACGACCGGCTATTCGGCCCGCGTTGAGCTGACACTGACGATCGGCGACGGCACTCACTCCCTGGGCGCTGTCGGCCCCGACTCCATTCGCTTCCGCCATCCCCCGCACCTCCCGCCGTGCGAAGGATCCCTGACCGTCACGATCGACGGCCACCCGCACTCCACCCGCGTCCCCCTTCCCCGTGGATCATCTCCCACCGACAACGAAGCCCCCCTCCTCCGCCTCCCCGACGCTGCCTGACCCGCCAACCCGCCCCCACTTTCCGGAAGACTTTCCGGAAGTCGGGGTGGCGTCTTTCCAATCTTTGGACAGAAGAGGACGACGACCGACGAGCGGCTGCGCGCCCTCGTGGAACACAAGCAGAAGACCCCCGGTCTTCTGGAAGACGAGGCCGGGAAGGGCCAGATGGACGCCGTGGTGGAGTCGGCCGTCCCGGCGATGTCGAAGGTCCTCGGCAAGAGCAATGAATACGAGCGCGGCTGCTCCGTCAGAAGCTGGGGCATGCCGGATTCCATTCGCCCCACACGGTCTCCGTCTTTCTGGCGATCAAGGCGGCGCTGATGATCGGGCTGGGCGTCTTGGCTAGCGGCGGCGGGCTCGCGGCCTGGGGATTGTCGCAACATAGCGCGATGGCAGGCTTCGTCGGCGCGGCGGCCGGCCTGCTGATCCCGAACCTCATCCTCTCGAAACTTGCCAGGACCCGTCAGCAACGGCTGTTCGTCACGCTTCCCGCAAGGCCCAGCGATCCTGTGGACACTGCTGTCAGTCCACGTCCAGCGAATTGGAATCGTCTTCTGCGAAGTTCCGCTGGAAGAGCTGGCGATGGTTCGAAGATCCGTGAGGTCATCCTTGACGGTGACTCCTGCGGCAGACTTCCGATGTTGCCCGTCGAAATCGGTGGGGCTGCGAGTCACCAATGTCAACTGGCCCGCGAACCGCATTCGCGTCACGAGCCATAAGACGGAACATCACGAAGGGAAGGCCGAGCGGATCATTCCGCTATCCCCGGAACTCCGTCCCCATTGGGGGGACGTTTGGCACGCGGCCCCCGAAGGCACGACGCACTTCATCATGGTGCATGGTGTTCCAATGGGCGATGAGGGACTCGAACCCCCGACATTCACGGTGTAAGCGTGACGCTCTAACCAACTGAGCTAATCGCCCGCAAGCCCTGCGGCCGATGAGATCGACCGACACGTGACGAGACCGACGTTTCCGACAGCACTCGTCGAGGTGTCGAGTTTAGCCGACGGGGCGAGTCTCTTCCAGACGGCGCGCGGGTCCACAGAGCCGCACTGCGATCCGGATCGCCTCGAGGAGACCGTCCTCACGGGCTTTTCCCTGCCAGGCGATGTCGAAGGCGGTGCCGTGACTCGGGCTCGTCCGGACGATCGGCAGGCCGAGTGTCACGTTCACCGCCCGGTGGAAGCCGATCAGCTTGAGGGCGATGTGTCCCTGGTCGTGGTACATCGCCACGACGCCGTCGAATTCGCCCCCCACCGCCCGCTGCAACAACGTATCGGCCGGAAGCGGGCCAATCGCGTGGATGCGGTCGGCCGTCGCCTGATGGACGGCGGGAGCGATGAGCGTGGATTCCTCGTCGCCGAAGAGCCCCTGCTCTCCCGCGTGCGGATTGAGGGCGCAGACGCCAACCCGCGGTTGTGGGCAGCCGATGCGGCGGACGAAGCGGTCGACGAGACCGATCTTCTCCCGGATGGCGGACGTGCTGAGCAGGGCGGGGACGCTGCGGATGGAAGTGTGCAGCGTGACATGCGCGACGCCGAGGCCGAATTCGCCGCGGACGGCTTCGCCCGGAGGAAGGTAGAGCATCATCGCGAAGTCGGCGACGCCGCACCGCTCGGCCAGGATCTCGGTGTGGCCGGGATAGATGTGTCCCGCGAGATGGAGGGCGGCCTTGTTGAGCGGGGCCGTCACGATGGCATCGACGCGACCGTCGAGGGCCGCCTGTGTGGCGGCGACGAGCCAGTCGTACGCGGCCGCGCCAGCCCGGGCGTCGAGGACACCGGCGGTGAGGTTGCTGACGTCGGCTGAGGACGGATTCCAGCAGGGGATTGGCGTGTGAAGCAGCCCCTGTTTCTCCATTGGCATCGATTCGAACGTCGGGCCATCGACTGTGAAGAAAGTCAGCGGCTTTCCAAGCAGGGCCGCCGCACGCTTCATCACTTCGGCCGATCCCACGACGAGCGGACGGCATTCGCGGTACAGCGAGTCGTGGGCGAGGGCGCGGACGACGACTTCGGGCCCGACGCCGGCGACGTCTCCCAGGGTGATCGCGACTCGTGGTCGATTCGACATGGCTATTGATCAAGGCTCGCGGGAGAATCGTAGACTGCCATGAGGCATCGTAGCGTGAGCACGAACCCACGCTAACCCGCCAACTCGATGCGCTGGCCAAATCCGGCACTTCATGCCACGATCATCGGCGCGTCGTCCTGTTCGCTCATCTCACTTCCGCGCGTCGAACTTCCATGCCCGAAACAGGAATTGCCACCGTCTTTCGTGGGGCCCGCAAGCCGTTCGAGTTTCGGGAGTATCCCGTGCCCGAGCCGGCCCCCGGCGACGTCGTCGTGAAGGTGCGGATGGCGAACGTGTGCGGGAGCGACCTGCACGCGTGGCGCGGCGAATATGACATCTCGCGCGGGCAGAAAGAGCCGTATTGCCTGTCGATCGGGCACGAGATGACGGGAGAGATTCACTCGCTCGGCGAGGGGGTCACGCATGATGCGGCCGGGCAGCCGCTGAAGCTGGGGGATCGCATCGCCTATCAATATTTCTGCCCTTGCGGAAAGTGCCGCAGCTGTCTTCGCGGAACGACGCCACGGTGCAGCGCCGGGCTCAGGTTCCGCTACCCGCCTCCGGAATACCCGCATTTCAACGGAGCCTACGGCCAGTATTACTACCTGCATCGCGGGCAGGCGATGTTCAAGGTGCCGGACAATGTTCCCGACGATCTCGCCGGTCCCGCTAACTGCGCGCTGGCCCAGGTGATTGATGGTCTCAACCGCTCGGCCCTGACGGTGGGCGATGCGCTCGTCATTCAAGGCGCGGGAGGGTTGGGGATCAATGCGGTGGCGGTGGCCCGTGATCGCGGGGTGTCGAAGATCATTGTGATCGATGGGGTGGAATCGCGGTTGGAGATGGCGAAGGAATTCGGCGCGCACGAGACGATCCTGCTGGCCGAGCATCCCACGACCGAAGCTCGCGTGCAGCGGGTGAAGCAACTGACGGATGGCTGGGGCGCGGACGGTGTGATGGAACTTGTCGGCCATGCGGCGGTCGTCCCCGAGGGGATTGACATGCTGTGCAGCGGCGGGCACTACCTCATGATCGGCAACATCAACCAGAAGCAGCGGGTGGAGTTCAATCCGTCCGCCCTGGTGCATGGCGGCAAGACGGTGCATGGGCTGATGTGGTATCCGCCCGACTGCCTGCGGCAGGCGCTGACGTTCCTCAGCACGCGGGGCGACCAGTATCCGTTCCATCGGATTCTGTCGCATCGGTATCCGTTGAAAGCAGCCGATCAGGCCTTTCACGATCAGGACGCGGGACGCGTGCAGCGGGCGGCACTGCTGCCCTGGGAGAGCGTTTGATCATGCCGCAGGCGGGAGACACGCGTCCTGCGGCTGGAAGCGACATCTGTAACGCCCGCGATACAAGGATCCTGGCGTGACGATGCCATGAGCTTCCGGCAGAGGGAGAAGGGGCTGCGCAGGCACGACGGAATTGCCTCATCCGATGGTGCTGGTTACGCCGAAGAACACGTGCCGCCTGCCCCGAATGCGACCTCTCGATCGGCTCGCCGACTTTCAAGCAGTGCGACCAGTTGTTCCGCACACAACCGGCGGTATGATGAGGTCTGTGAAGGCTCCGTGAAGACACGGCCAGCTCTCCCCCCTTGCAGCGTCAATTCCCGCTGAGGATGCCCGCGGATGGCGGACTTATTCCACGAATGTGGCGTTGCGGCGGTCTATCATCTTCCCAAACGACCGGTTAGCCGGCTGGCCCCCGCGCAAGGGGCGAAGGAAGTTTCGCGGCTCATGCCGCGGCTGCTCCTCGACATTCAGAATCGTGGCCAGCTCGCCGCGGGAATGACGACCTTCAACCCCGAACGCAGCGCGCTGATCAACACGCACAAGGACGTCGGGACCGTCAATGAGGTATTTCACCTCGGCCAGGCGAACATCGCCGAACGGCTGATGCGGAAGTACTCAGGGATGGCGGCCATCGGCCACACGCGCTACGCCACGTGCGGGAAGGACGACAAGAGCTACGCCCAGCCGTTCGAGCGTCACCACATCGAGCGGTCGAAGTGGTTCAGCTTCGCGTTCAACGGCCAGCTGGCGAACTATCCGGACCTGCGGGCCGAAATTCTCTCGGATCCCAACTTCCATATCGCCCGCGAGACCGACACCGAGGTGCTGATGCACCTCATCTGCCACCAGCTCTCGCAGCCGACGCCGCCGCCCCTGTTCGAGGTGCTGCAAGGACTCGCCTCGCGGCTGGATGGCGCCTACAACATCGTCTTCCTCAACGCCCTCGGCGACATGTTCGTCGCCCGCGACCCGCTCGGCCTTCGTCCCCTCTGCTATGCCGTCGACGGCCCGCTGTTCGTTGCGGCGAGCGAAAGCGTGGCTCTTGCAAATCTCGGTTTCCCCGAATCGAGCATCCACAGCCTCCCGCCCGGTCACGCCATCATCATCGAGAACGGCCAGCTCGATATCCGGCAGTTCGCCAAGCCGACTCGCACCGCCCATTGCTTCTTCGAGTGGATCTACTTCGCCAACGTCTGCAGCACGCTCGACGACCGGAGCGTCTACCTCACCCGCAAGCGGTTGGGGGAAGAGCTCGCCCGGCTCGAAGATGTCCCGCTGAACGACGGCAAGACGATCGTCGTCCCCGTGCCCGACACCGCCAAGGCCGCCGCCGACGCGATGGCCTACGAGCTCAAGGTCCCCTGCCTCGAAGGACTGATCCGCAACCGCTACATCGGCCGCACCTTCATCGAAGGGGCGAACCGCGCCGACAAGGCGAAGCTCAAATACACGCCGCTCCCCGAAGTCATGGAAGGAAAGCGGGTGCTGCTCGTCGAAGACACTATCGTCCGCTCGACGACAATGAAGGCGCTCATCTCGCAGATCAAGAACCGCGGCCGTGCGGCGGAAGTCCATGTCCGTGTCGCCTGCCCGCCGATCGTGTCGCCGTGCTTCTACGGCATCGACATGTCGACGATCAGCGAACTCTTCGCCCCGAAGTTTCTCAAGGGGGGCGAGCTCACGCCGGCTCACGAGGCCGAAATGGCCAGGGCGATTGAAGCCGACAGCCTGCGGTATCTCCCGCTGTCCGCCATCTCGCGGTCGATCGGCATTGAAGGGACCTCGCTGTGCCGGGCATGTCTCGACGGCGACTACCCGACCGCCGCAGGTCAGCGGTTGTACGACCTGGCCCTCGACAACATGCAGAACGGCGGCGCCTGCGGCACCGGGCGCACCTACGACGCGCCGGCGGTAACGGCCCGCACGTGATCCCGTGGGACAGGCTTCCAGCCTGTCAGTGTGGTACGAGACTCCGTCTCGTGAATCGGCGCGGCAGAACGCGAAACTCGGCCAAAGCGAATCGATTCGCATAGGATGGGTTTGGGTAACGCTCCACACTGATTCACGACATGGAATGTCGTGCCACTCTGA
>JADZEF010000288.1 GCA_020850695.1 Planctomycetaceae bacterium
CGAGCCATGCTGCGCGAAACGATACGGACCACCCTCGAGTGGGCCATCTCGCAAGTCACGGAACATTCGCAGAAAGTGGACCATGTGATGGCTCAGCTGCATTTCGGCTGAAATGCAAAACTCCAGTGAGAAGTTCTGCTCCAGCAGAATTTCTCACTCATGTGTGCCGGGGGAGAATGGGCTTGCGCGCTGTACCCCGATCGCGAAAATCAGGAGGTCCGGAGCCCCGATTCGGTAAATCAACCAGAGGATGATCCCGTAGTGCGTCCACGATGGACAGCGACCACGTCGTCCTGAGACTGCAAGAGTTCTTTGACGGCCGAACCGAAGCTGAAAGACGGAACACCGAACTCCGGCGCCTGTCACCCACTACCCCACCGGTGGGTGGCAGGTTGCCGGGGCTTCGACCGTGAACCGCTTACGGGACAAATCAAGAGGCGTCTTCGGCCGATTGACCGACTTGAAACACCTTCGTTCGGCATCCATCCATCGTACAGCGGAAGACCCGATGAAGACTCCTGTCGCGCGGAATGCCGAATGCCTCTCTTCCCGAGAGGATCCGGGTGCTTCCGTTGATCAGGTTGCCGGGTTCTTCAAGGCCGGCCGACACGTGCCGCGGTTCTCCTTCTCGCTCCCGAGCGGTGTCGAGCTTGACCGGTCGGGCTGGCTGGGCGACGCTTCGCGACGGCCCGGTGCAGGCGATGACTCGGACGGTCTGGACGATCCGGAGCTCGATCGGGAGATCCGGGCCGCCCAGAAGGCCCACGACGCCCACGACCGGCAGGTCCAGCGGGGTGACGTCCGAAGGCTGCTCGAAGGTATGCTCGAGGAGACGCCGGGCGCCGAGTCGATGGGGATCGACTGGTCGGTCGAGACGCTCGAGTCCGACCTGCGCGATCTCGCGACCGCGGTACGGAATCGGAGCCGCCAAGATCTCGGTGGGCTGATCGACGACGTCCTGGCCGAAACGGCCAGCACAATCGGGCTGGTGGTCCTGCGGGGCCATCGGGTCCTCCAGCGACGGCTCGCCCTCCAGGACCGGAATGTCAAGCAGAACCCGGACGTCTGGCTTTCGGATGAAGTGCGCGACACCCTGCTGCCATCTCTGATTGAAATGAGCCTGCAGCTTGCGGAACTGCAGCGGCTGATGGCGACCTCGAGGCGGCAGAACGCACTGGCCGAGAACCGCCGACAGATGAACAAGACGACTCACACCGGAACCCAGGCGAGCCGAAGTCGCTCCGGTACCCGGAAGAGGAAGACAAAGCGTCGGAAAGGCTGACCCTCAACCTGGCGACGTCAGCCCCGTCGGATGAGCCCTGTGACGAAAGCGACCACTCCCTTTGGAGTCCAGATGCGGACCGCGCGCCCTCGGCCCCAAGTCAACTCCTTGGAGATCCGGTGGGAGACGCTCCGCAGCCGGCTGGACGCGTTGGCCGGGGTGCTGACCCGGCGAGGCTGTCTGTGCTCGCGCAGGGCCGGCCGATCATCGCGTGTCTGGTCGGTCCGCTACTCCGAGGTGGTAGATGGCCGTCGGATTCAGCGAACCCTCTACGTGGGGAAGGATCCGGTCGTGGTCCAACGCACTCGCCAGTACCTGGTCGATCTGCGGGACGACACGGAATGGATCGACGGCCTGCCGGCCCTCTGTCGAGCTGCACGTGGAGTCCTGCGAGCGCTCGGTCGTGCGAGGAAGTGTTCGAGGCCGCACGATGGAGCAGCCGACTGGCCTCTCTGACAGACTTTTCTAACCGGCATCTCGACAGGCCAGCTCTCGAGAACATGCCGCCCCGCTATGGACGGCACCTCGACGCACGCGAAGCGTTTGCCGGTTAGACGTGCTCTCTGTACACCGGGTCGGCACTTTCCCCCTACTGATAGCCACGGCGGCACAGCCAGATTTCAAGATGCGGTCGTCGGTACGGCGATGTTCCGCCATGGTCCGCGGTCAACACTCACAACCGAAAGGCCCGAGGGGGCGCCGTGAAGTCTTTCAATCACCTTCCGTGAGCCTCCGGTGTCGGCCAACCAAGTGGTGCGTAATGCGCTGGACCGCCACTCGATCCCCATCACCGTATGCTGCCGACGCCTCCGTCACAGCCATCATTCAATCGCCCGCCGATCCCTCTTGCGCTCGCGCTGGCTGCCGAGATATTGTCGTTCCGGCCAACTCGATGAAAGTTCCGAGAGGAGTCGAACGATGAAGCCAGGTCTGCCCTTCTGGTGTTTCTCTTGATCGGGTTCATCTTGGGTCTGGTGGTGGCCTCCAACACGATCGAGCGAGCGGAATCCGCTCACCGGCCCTCCGGCGAGGCCGTCCAGCCTCGAAAAGCGGAGCAGCCTGCGGCCGCCCCTCACTGACGAGAGGCATCTCCGGATCGGCCTGCGGACGAGGCAGGAGCGGCGGCCGGACCAGGCACGTGGTGATCAGGGAGAAGACGTCCTGCGGCCCCTCCCCGTCCGGCGAACGAGTGCTCGAGCGAGAACCGTCCGACCACAGCGGCCAGACGAGGCCCCAACCGCTGCAGAAGGTTGGGGCATATCAGATGAGATCAGATCCTTCACACCACGAGTATCTGTTGAGTGGCAGCGGTCCTCGCCGCCGGCCCCCTTCACGTTCTGGCCGACTTCCGCGACAAGCTATGATCGAAGTCGGTCCGCCTCATCAACTCGATCGCGCCAGTGAGTTGCTGTTGAGGGGCCGGCGCTTCCTCAAGGATGTCGGCAGGTCATGACCATCGCGCCGCCTCGTTTTTGCTTTGGTTGCATCCACCCGGATTCATCGTGCTCGGGATGGCCGGAATGAGCACTTCTGGACCGTCCGAGGGGCGCTTCGGACCGTTTCGGCTCTCCCGTTTTCCGGCACAGAGGACAATATTCTGCTTGAGCAGAATTTTCGGCGGTTGGGCACCGCCGGTTAGACGGCGCCTCGAGCTACTAGACGCTCCCAAAACTGCCATCGCAGTGTCGGCCTGATGCAGGTTGGCTGACCGTCTTCGCCGCACCGGTCGTGAACACTGAAGCGGCGAACGATGGGGTGCTTTGTCGATACAGTCGATGAAACCGACTCGCGCTGGCCGTCAAGACGGGAAATTCGACTCCTGCGTGAGGCGGTCTCGTGCGGCGTGGCGGATCTTACGGCGGGCGGCTGCCGAACTCGTCCGCGCGGAGCGCCACGAACTCCCGGACGCCCATCGCCGCCCGGCCGGTCACCCGCTCCACTCCGTCCGCGTGCCGGTCGTACCGACCCGCCCGGTGCAGCTCGGCCATCGTCACCAGCTGGCCGATCACGTGTTCGGGCAGCGCCTGCCTCTTGAGTGCCGCCTCCCACTCCTCGGGGGGAATGTCCGAGTACGCGACTTCCCGGTTCAGCGCGTCCGAGAACTCCCGGGCGACCCCGTGCAGGTCCTGCGACCGCGGACCGGTGAGTTCGTACGTCCGACCCAGGTGCGGCGCGGGATCGGCGAGGACGGCCGCAACAACCCGGGCGACGTCTGCCGCCGCAACCGGGGAGGTCTTGCCCCGCCCGAACGGCAGCTCGATGCGGCCCCGGTTCCGGACGGCCGGGCCGGTGAGAGGGAGAAAGCTCTCCAGGAACATCGTCGGCCGGACGGTGACGACCGGCAGGCCGGACCACAGGAACGCCTGCTCGCCGAGCCAGTGCTGCCGCTGCTGGCGACTCGGCGTGGTGTTGTGGATGCTCATCTCGGAGACGGTCATCTGGGACATATTGACGAGGACGTCCACCCCGACTTCCCGGGCGACTACCGCTATCGTTACGGTCGCCTCCAGGTACCCGGCGGACACGGACATACCGAAGTACACCCGCCGGGTACCTCGAACGGCCCGATGAACGTCGGCCGGTTCGAGGAGGTCCCCGACCACCACCTCGGCCCCGGCGGCCCGCAACGCCGCCGCCCGGTCGTCGTCGCGGCGGACCAGGGCGCGGACCAGGGCGCGGACCGGGAGGCCGCGGTCGAGGAGCAGGCCGGTCACGGTTCGTCCCACCGCCCGGAGTTGACCGGCGGCCCCGTGACGAGAATCGGTTCGTTACTGGTCATGTGAGTTTCCCTCCCCGTCGCCGAACAACCCAACGACTCATGAATCCAACCACTCCCGCCGTCGGGGCGCGAAGTTGAGTGCCATTTTGGCCTTCGCGTTTGAAGCACCACGGAGCTTCGTGCCGTAGTACACCGCATCCTCGCCACCCCGTTCCCGCGCCTCCTGTACCGTGACGCGGGGCGGTGTCGGGGCACCGACCGATCGGGCGAACGCCGGCAGCCAGCGGCTGACCGGGGACGGGTCATCATCCACGACGTGATACACGCCCGGAGGAGCTGTCAGGGCGGCGACCGTCGCGACCGCCGCGTCGTCGATGTGCACCCACGACCAAACGCCATCCCCCGCGCCGACGATCACGAGTTCCTTGTTCCGGGCCTGGTCCGCTGCGGCACCGTCCGAGTTGTACCAGGTGCCCGGCCCGTAGAAGAACCCGTACCGCAGAGCGACCCCTTCGATACCCTCTGCGTTCAGCACGCGCGACTCCAGTTCGGTGTAGGTGAGCGCGCTCGCCGCCACGCGGGGACTCGCATCCACCGCCAGACCCATGGACTCGTCACCCAGCCCACTGCCCGGTTTGAGGAAGAAGGCGCTGGACTGCTGGATATAACGCCGCACCCCACATGTCCGCGCGGCTCGATGGAGGTTGCCGCCACCTACGAGACGTAACTTCCGGTCGCCGGCCGCGGAGGCGGCCATTTCCGACGGGTGCTGGGGTAACGCAGTCAACTCGTCGATGACGACTTCCGCCCGTGACTCCCGAATCGCCCGTTCCAGGCCCGGAGCGTCAAACGCGCTCACCTGGGCGACAGCCGCGCTGAGGCCTGCGATGACCCGCGCGCCGGCGTCGGAGTTCGTCATGCCTGTGACGGCGTGCCCCTGACGGACCAACTCGGCGAGGAGCGGGCGGCCAATCGCCCCACTCGCCCCCGCGACAAAGATATTCATATCGGCCTCCTGGGGTGTTTCGGACTCGGCGGTCAGCACCTTCCGCACAGGAGCACCTGGGCAGAGGGTTTCATGTCGGTGGTACGATCTCGCCGGGGTTACTTCTTCGTTGGCTCGAAAATAGTCACGTCCTTGGCGTCTCGCGGGTGCAGTACGACGGCCAGGACGCGGGTCTTGCCCTTGCTCGCGTTCTTCGACACACGGTGCAGGCTCAAGGTTGGCTCGTAGAACGTCTCGCCGGCCTTGAACACCTTCGCCGGCTGGTCGTCGAGGGCCGTCTCGAACTCGCCCTCGAGGACGTAACCGAACACGGGGCCGGTATGGCGGTGCGGCATGTCCGACTTGCCCGCCTCCCACTCCACCTCTTGAAATGTCACTTTCGCTTCCTTGCCGTCCACCTTCTCGACGATGTCCCGCGTGGCGAGGGTCGTCACCTTCGCGCCCTGGTGTTCGTGCTGGGCCGCAGTCACTCCGACCGCTCCCACACCAAAGCCAAACGCGAGCGTCAACAGGGTTCGGATCATGGTTCATCTCCTATCATGGGTTCTCGTTCGCGGGCGGCGACTTCCGCTGCCCCGCTTCATCACGTCAGACGACTCGACCGCGACCGCGCTTACCTCGGCGGTGCCAACATTTCTCGGAGATCCGCAGCCCAGCGTCCCCGCTTGAGTCGTGACAGGAGACCGGGGTTCTGCTCGCGCGTCGTCCCACGCATCAGGAGAAACGGACGTCGCTGATGTCGATGGAGACCAACAGAGCATCGAGGCTCGGCCGGAATTCCGTCCCACGGAGATAGGCGCGACGCCTGCTCGGCAGGCGGATGCCGTCCGCCTCGACATAGTCGTGCATCAGCTGCGACGCGGCGACGCCGCCCGCAACGTCGACGTTGTAGTCGTGGCGTCGGAGCAGGAAGTCAGCGCCAAAAAAAAATCCTGCAGCGTGCTGTGGGTCGCGATCGACGCGGGGAATCGTGCGCGGAGCACGCGCCACATTTCGCTGCCTTCGGTCCACGGCGGCCGCTCTGTCACCTCGACCCCGTCCATTATGAGCAGGAACGGCGTCGTCAGGTAGGTCCAGAGGGCATAACCGTTGAAATAGGCCCGGTGCAGCGGGTCCCAGGGCGTCGTCATCTGGTGACCCGCGAACGATGCACGGGGGTCGCGACGCTCCGCAACGACGGTGCCGTCGCCCCGCAGGATCGCGACCCGCTCAGGGGTGAAGTCGGTGTGCCAGTTGGGATCGCCGAACGGTGCCAGGGATCCAACCTCCTGGTGGAGCGAGACGGTCATCCGGCGCGGGTCCTGGTCCTGAGTCAGGTTCTTCATGCCCCAGAGAGTGCCGCCTGTGGCAATCGTCGCCTCGACGCGGTTGAATCTTCGCCAGCGGTCGAATCCACCGTGGGCCTCGACGATGCTTGTGAGCAATTCGTTCATAGTACGTCTCCAGGAGTAGATATGCCTTCTTGTTCCCCTTCGTCAGCACGGGCAACCGTGCTGGGCAGATCCTCTCGACTTGCGCTGTCCTTGGCCCTGGCGTTCGGAGCTCGCACGCGAAAGTGTGCAGACGCCTTGCGGTCCATCGGAGCCTGGGGCCGGCTTTACTGGTACCTCGCCCGCGCAGGGCCGCGACGTCGTCACACTCCATTTGGGGGGCACTCTGTCTACCTCCCGACGAAATGGAATATCGGCCGAGGCAGGCACCCTTACACTGAAGCGTCTGTCGCGGGAGACGACGACCGACGCGCAAGTCACTCGCAGCGCGCTCATGAACTGCGCGGCAGGGTTGCGGCCGATCAAGTGACTGAGCAATTCTGGCCGGCTGTAGTAGCCGACGAGTCCACCATCTGCTTGCGTTTGTCGACCAGCGTGAAACCGAGGTCGGCGATGACCGCCCTGTCAAAGGCCACCCAG
>JADZEF010000289.1 GCA_020850695.1 Planctomycetaceae bacterium
ATCCATCACGGCCGTCGAAACCGGCCCGCTTCCGGCTCCGGTGACCAGGCGCGCCCCCGGAGTGAAGTCAATCGTTCCGGCGGTTCCCAGGAGGATCGAAAGGTCGTTCGAACCCTGGTTGGCGATCACGAGGTCCTTGACCCCGTCGCCGTTGATGTCGGCCACCGTCAGGCCGGAGGGGCTGGTGCCGGCAAACCAGGTGAGCGGTTCATCGAACGCGCCCCCTGGCCGTCCGCGATAGACCAGCACATTGTTGCTGCCCGTGTTCGCGACGATGAGGTCGCGGAGACCGTCTCCGTCCAGATCCTCAAGTTGAACAGCTCCCGGGGCCAGCAGACCTTCCTCGAACCGGGATGACGGTCGAGAGCCCCCCGAAAGCTGAACCGAGACCTGATCGAGAGTCTGGTTGGCGAGGACCAGGTCTGGAATGTCGTCTCCATCGAGGTCGGCGACGACGAGCGGGACGTTGCGGTCCGAATGGGACGGCGCTGCGAACCGGCCGTTGGCGACGCCGTTGTCCTGAAGGCCCAGGAGCGTCAGGACGTCGCCGAATCCGTTGCCGGCCTGGAGGTCGAGCACGCCGTCTCCGTTGACGTCGCTGGTCGAAAGCCCGGTCAAGGCATTGCCGGCCTCCGTGGTGAAGTGAGTGGTGAACGTGCCGTCGCCGTGGCCCCGGTAAATCGTGATGCGGCTGGTTTCGGCGCTCAGAATCGCCAGATCGAGGATGTTGTCTCCGGTGAAATCGCCGGCCACGGCCGCGGCGGGGCGGGCGACGGACTGGAAAGTCAGGGCATCGACGTAGGCCCCGCCTCCCTTGCCTTCGAAGAAGCTGACCGTGTCGGCTCCCGTATTCAGCACGACGAGGTCGAGAATTCCGTCGCCGGTGAAATCGGCGACGATGACATCGCGGCTGGCTTCACGCGACTCGACCACCCGCACGCCGTCTCCGGCATATCCACTGCCTCCGACGACCACCTGACGCGTCCCGCTCCCCGACGCCAGACGCATCTGCGACCCGAATTGCCCCGACCCATCGTTCCTCAGCAGCGTCAGGTCGCCCGAGATCTGGTTCACGACCACGACATCAAGGTCCGTGTCGCCATCGAGGTCCGCGAGTTCCAGCGCGGCCGGGCCTGACCCGACGATCGCCTCGGACTCCGCGTCGCCCGAGGATGCGAATCGACCATTCCCGGTCGCCAGGAAGACCGAGATGCTGCCGACAAAGCGGTTCTCGCCCGTCGCGCCGCCATCCGCACCGTACAGCGAATTCAACACCACCAGGTCTTCGTTTCCATCGGCATTCAGCCGCCCCGCGGCGATCCGCACCGGAAGGTTTCCGGTTTCCAGCGTCTGAACCACTTCGGTCCGGCCATCGGCCGTCAGCCGCAGCACAACGACTTCATTCGAATCCTGCCGCAGGTAGGCGACGTACGGCCGCCCACCCTGGTGCACGATGGTCATCTCGCGGGCGGGATCTCCCGCGTTCAGGATCCGCGGCGCCGCATAGCGCTCGCCATCGTTCGACAAACCGGCGCGGTACAGGATGTCCCCGGACCGCGACATCACCAGCACGTCGTCGATTCCGTCGCCGTTCAGATCGACTTCGATTGGCGTGCTGTGAACGTCGTTCGTCGCGACATCGCTTGAATCGACCAGCCCCCCCTCGAGCCCCAGCCCGGTCACCAGTTCGCCCGTTCCATACGACTGCAGGATGTCCTCGACGCCGTCCCCATTGATGTCGGCCGCGTTCAGGCCCACCAGGCTTCCCTGCGCCGTCGGACGAGACCCCGACAGGATAACCGTTGAGAAGCCGGCGCCCGAATTGTCGGGCGTCAGCCAGGCGTACTCGTTCGCGGTTCCGTTGGTCATCAGGACGAGCAGGCCGTCGATCGACGAGCCGAAGAAGCGGCCTGAAATGACATCGAGCGGCACCGCCGTCCGCGTGATTCCAAGGTCATCGACCGACGTGACCGTCAGGCTCATGGTGCGAACCGAATCCAGCCCGCCCGGACCGTCATTGATCAGTACGGAAACATTCCGCGACGCGGTGTTCGTTGTGATGAGATCGAGATCGTCGTCCCCATCGACATCCATTGCCGCAAGGCCTGTGGGACGGTCTCCCATCACCGACGAGGTCGTCCGTTCGAGGAAGCGGCCCGTCGCCGTATCCCATCGCAGCATCGAAACGGTGTCCGACCCGCCATCGGCCGTCGCGAGATCGAGGCGACCGTCTCCTGTGAGGTCGGCCGCGACCAGCGACTCGGGATACTGCCCGACGTCGAGCGTCTGCGAGAGTGTGAAGACGCCGCGCGGGCCGCCCAGGAAGACTTCGACACTGTGCGACCCGCGGCTCGCCACGGCGAGGTCGAGCCGGCCGTCGCTGTTGAAGTCGCCCGCGACAATCGCCCACGGTTCGAGCCCCGCATCATACACCGCGGGCTCAAGGAACCCGCCATTTCCGTCGCCGAACTGGACGACCACTCGATTGCCTTCCGGCTGCACTACCGCCAGATCGAGTCGCCCATCCCGGTTGAAGTCGCCCGAGGCCGCCAGATGCCGTTGGATTCGCGTGCCGAGGGTCAGCGTGTCTTTTTCGGTGGACGGGGCGACGCTGCGGTTTCCGAGGCTGTCGGTCACCACCAGTTCGGCGTGATAGACGCCGTCGTACGGAGCGTCGAAAGAAACTGCGGTGAGATCCACGCCCGATTGCTGATGGACGACTACCCCATTGCGACGGATGGTCCAGGACCAGGTCTGCTCGACTCCGTCGGGTCGCGTCCGTTGAGTTTCGCCGCGGAAAGTCCATCGGCCGTTGGAGTTCGACTCTCGCGATGTGATTGACGCACCAATCACATCGTCGGCAGACCGCTCGCGAACCGGCTGCGACACCGACGGGAGGGTCGATCGAACTTCCGAGTCATAAGTCCCGTCGCCGCGACCAAGCAGCAACGAGACGTCCTCTCCCTCGGAGCCGACGGTAATCACGTCGGTGTAGCCATCACCGTTGACGTCGGTCGGAAGGACGGTGCCGCTGTTCCTTGTGATGGGATCGAACCGCGACAGTTGGAACCGGCCATCCCCGAAGCCGTGCAGGATGGTCACGTCGTTGTTCAGGCCCGCGACCGCGACGTCGGGGATGTCGTCTCCATCGAGGTCGCCCACGGCCAGAACCGTGGGTTGCAGTCCGGCCGCACATTGTCGCTCAGGTCCGAATGTGCCGTCCGAAGCGCCCAACAGCACTGAAACGCTGTTGGCTCCCGCATTGGTCACAACGAGGTCGAGACGGTGATCGTTATTCACGTCCTGAATCGCGATTCCGTGCGGCGCGTCACCGACTTCGTAACGACGGAAGGGTTCGAGCACGCCGGGCCTATGCGTCGAATGCGCCACGACGATCTGGTCATGATCGGCGTCCGAAAGCACGATGTCCGCCAGACCGTCGTCGTTCAGATCGCTCACTTCAATATCGTTGATCGTTCCCTCGATCGGGACGAATTCGCCTTGCGTCCAGCCTCCATCGGCCTGAGCCAGATAGAACTGCAATCCGCTGGGTGCGTCGGTGTCGAAAAGGACCTCGCCGGAATCGTAAGCAACGATGTCATTCCGGCCGTCCCCATTGAAATCGCCGGAGGCAACGTGCCGGGCGTTGAAGAGTCCGGGAAGCTCTTCCGACAGAAACGTTCCGTCCGGCCGACTGACGTAAACCGTCAGCGTATTTCCGAACCCGAATGCGGTGCTGGACAAGACCACCAGATCTTCGCGTCCATCGTCGTTCAGATCGACCGCTTCCATGCTTGTGACGCTGGTCACGTCGAATGCGAGGAGTCGGTCGAGCTGCACAGAGTCGAAGTTTCCGGAGTGATCCGGCCTTTGAGTGTACAGCATCAGCCTTGAACCGAAGAGAAAGTCCTCGCGTTCGCCGATGTAGTCCATGAGACCGTCGCCGTTGAAATCCCCCGCGACGGCGATCGAGGTGGATGATTCACTCCCGAGTTCCCCTTCGATGGCGAAGTTGCCGTGGCCCCGGTTACTCGCGAACTGGACGACGTCTTCGCCCGACAGGAAAAGATCAAGGCGATTGTCGGCGTTCCCGTCGAACAGTCGCAGGTTGATCGCCCCGTCTCCCGCGAAGCGGATCGGTTCCAGCCCGAGAAGGCCGTCCGCCGAGTGGATCTCGAGGCGGTAACTCCCCTCCGTCTGATCCACCGCCGCTCCCCGGGAGCTTCGCACGGCAATGTAGTAGTTGCCCGGGACGAGGCTGAGCGAACCTCCCGCCGAGCGGGTTTCGGAATCCAGGTCGTCGCTCGAGAAGATCAGCCGGCCCGAGACATCGCCCGACGAACGGAAATCCTCATCCGCCGACTCGGCTGAGTAGACTCCAAACCACGGGTCGAGTTCGCTTCCGTTCCCCGGATCGAGGTCGAATGTGATCAGCGAATTATCGCTGACGCCGAACCGGAACCAGTCGATGTCGTCCGGGCCCGAGATCACTCCCGTATTGACGGAGTTGGAGGATGTCGGAGAGGCGTCAGTCGGGGGGTCAGGCTCCGTGTTCGAGGCGGATTCGATTTCGTGAACGTCGCGGACGACGACTCGCACTTCATTGAATTGAAACCCGGGATGCTCGTCCCCTGCGGGCGAGTTGTAGAATCCGAAGCCGTAGGTGACCGGCGAAGTCTGCCACTCGGTGATCCCTCCCGTCGTCGACGATTCGGAAGTGAACCGAGGGAGTTCGATCACCCCGTGGATTTCCTGGTGCGGATCGAGGTTCTCCACGGGAATTGAGAGGATCACGTCGTCGGCATGCACGATGCCGATATCATTCGATCCAATTTCGCGCCGATACAACTCGGCGCTGAACGGGCCAGTTGGGGCGTCTCCGTCGTTTCGCAGCGTGTATTCGATGCGGACCGGGTCGTTCCAGGCGGGATTGGCCGAAGAAATCACTTCGAATCGCGTCAGCACGACGTTGTGCCCGTCGACATCGACGAGGAATGTTTCGGTACGGCTGGCGCCGCTCGGGTCGATGGCGCGGACGGTGATCGTCGCGGTCCCCTGAACTTCTCCCGTGAAGTTCAGCCTCAGCAGATGATTGTTGGCCGGATCCAGCTGGGTAGCGACGACCCGCGCCGGGTTCGACGCCTGAGAGTTCGTCACTTCGAAACGCAAGGCGCTGTCCGGGTCGTCGATGTCGTCGAAGACTGTGCGGAGATCAATCACCTGGTTGGCCGCGCCCCGCGGCACGCGGATGTCATCGATCCCGTTCGATGCGGGTGCGTCGTTGCGGGGCTGAACCTCGATCGAGACGGTCTGCTGGACGGCGTCGGATCCGAAGTTTTCGGTGCCCCCATCGTCGCGGACCTCAAACGTCAGCGCGCCGCTTCCGAACGCATCATGAGTGGGGACGAACCGAAGGCCCCACAACTGCTCAAGCGTGAGCATTTCGCCGGCGCTGACTTCCGTACCGACGTCGCCCAGCAGAATTCGGCCGAGAGCCGCATCGGGAGTCGAGACGATCGTGAACGTGAGCGTCTGGTCCGTCTCTTCAAACGTGCCGGTTCCGCCGTTGCGGTATTCGACCGTCGACAGCCGGAGCGATGTCGGCCCCGCGTCTTCGGCCAGCACGATGTGAGCCAGCGTCGGAGAGAGAGCCGTGGGAGGATCGTTCACCGGAGTGAGCACGATCTCGACGACGACCTCGGCCGAGTCGCCCGACGAATCGGTCGCCCGGACCCGGATCTGAGCGGTGCCATGCGCATCCGCCGCCGGAACGACGCGAAGCACGCCGTCCTGCAGCGAGACGTCGGCGAAAAGTCCCGGATTCGAATTTCCGGCGACGCTCAGGGTCAGGCCCGACAGGTCAGCGGGGACGTCCGAAAACCAGCCGGCGGTAGAAATCGTCAGCGGGGCGGCATCTTCGAGCGCCGTCAGGGGGTCGACCGCAATTCCCGTGGGTGCGACGTTCGCCACCTCGGTGAACCGCGTGACCGAGGAGAAGGTGCCTCCGTCGTTGGTGACGGTCAGCTCGATGCGGTATGCGCCGTCGTCAGGTGGTGTGAATGAGAACGTCGTGAGATCGATGTCCGAGTCCGTCGCAATCGGAGTCGTCTCGTTGCCGCGGAACACCCTCCAGAGATAGGTCAGCTGGGCTTCCGCGCCGAGAGGGTCGACTCCGAATCCAGCGACTTCGACGGGATTTCCCTCTCGCGGTGACGCGCTGATCGATGTGATCTCGGCGGTTGGAGCCCCTCGGGCGATCGTCACGATCTGGGAGATGGTCGTCGAG
>JADZEF010000435.1 GCA_020850695.1 Planctomycetaceae bacterium
AGAAGCGAGAGACGCCCTCGCCTCGTTCGCGGACTACATGAAGCGAAACGTTGAGGTGTTTGAGTTGTGGCGTCAGTCGAGGCCGCAGTCATAGCCCACTTGATAGGGCAACACGGTCAACTCCCCGCGACCGTCGCCGAGGCGAAATGCACGGGAACAAAGGCACGTATCGCGTGTGGGATCTTTCCCGGTTTCTGCCCCTCACGCCGGAAGACGGCAACTGAAACGTCTCTGTCTTCCGGATGGCCAACCCATCGTTCGTCAATGCTGGGATGACCCAGCGAACCCGCTCGGAAGGTCGCACGATGCGATACCACCGCGGCGGGGTCCGGACAGTCCGACAAGGCTCTGCCGATGCCCTGGACGGGTCACTCGGTAACTCCGCGACGTCGGCACCCGGCAACGTGCAGAAACCGGATTGCGCCCCGACAACGGCTCCCGTACCCGATCACTCCAGTCGGAGTCTCACGAGCCCCCTCTGCTGCGAAGCCACGTACCCCCGGCCCGGGGTCAAACCGGCTGCTTCGCTCGCCAAAAAGCCCGGCAGATACACGTGGGGCCACCAGCCGCCGCAAACCGACGTCGCACCTGGCCAGCGTCGAAAGCCACGTACCCCCCGAGCGGCCTCATCGCTCCCGCCGGCGGCCGATCGAGTGGGTGCGATAATGGATATTTTCGTACGTGCTCGACCGGCCATTGAGTGTCGAGCGTGGCCAATCGAGTGACGGCGGCGCGACCGTCCGCACCTGGCGACCCTAAGCAAGGCGACCATGCGGAGCGAGTGCCAAGCGTTCGCATTCGGCATGCGAGACGCAACGCCCGGCTTTCGAGCGAGGGACGGTCCAGAGTCGAGCCCCGTTTTGCGGTTTTCACGCCCCGCCTTGCAACAAACCGCAAGCATGCCAGCGTCCCGCAACGCTAATTGAGCTCGGCGATCAGTGCAGGGAGACGCCTAACCCACAGTGTATCAAAATTGCGACACCACAACGACGAAGTGTAGTCTATTTGTTAGTAGTCGGGCAGTTAGTAAATGAGACGATAGCACGGGCGCTATGTCCGACAGTGTTACATGACTTCATTCGACATAAGCCGCCACAACTGAACTCAACACGCTATCACGATTGGTGTTGATGCAATTTATAGGCGTCCGCTGGCCGCATCCGAAATCCGCTACACCATCCTCTTTTCGTGAAATGGCCAAAAATCATAGTTTAGACTTGCCACTCCGGCCGATGAATGCAATAATGATCTTGTCAGACGCGAGACACGAACAACGGCCGGAGCGACAGCAATGGATCACGAATTGATCGACTTGCGAACGGGCGAAACGGCATCGGTTTTCGATGCGATCGACTGGGAACAATTCGAGCATGATTGCCAAGTTCGCGAGGCGTCGGAACGAGCGGAACGGAAGTATCAGGAGTGGAAGTCCCGCCAACCCGTTCGCCATGGCGGCCCGGCCCGATGCGAAGTGGCGGTTTCCGACGAATCCTTTGAGCTGTGAGGTTGACCATGAATGCGACTCGCAAGCAAAGCACGACGGAAGCTCGAATCGCCCGCATTCGCGACGGGTTCGCCGCATGGGGAATCGAGCTGGCCAGTGTCACGCAGACGATGCCGGCGACCGCACCGCGATACTTTCGAGTGAACGTGACCAACCTGGCCGATATGCCCGCAGCGAAAGCCGTAGCGGCCGCCGTGGCTGATCAATACAAGCTGGAAATTGTCGTTGTTTATTGGTGATTCGCTCGCCTCACGATGACGCGTTTCGACTTTCGATCACTCCCCCGAATTGACCGGGGGAAGATTCGAGCGCCGCAACGTGCGACGTCTTTTCTCTCCCGCCGTTCGTGTCACCACCACGCACGGCGATTCAAGGGAACCTGCAATGTCTGAGATTCGCGCCGAAGTCACGATTGACCGTCCCCTCGCTCAATGCACCGATCAGGAGTCGACGCGTTACGCGTTGTCCGCGGTGCAGATTGTCCCCTCTTCGGAAAAGGGGAAGGTTTGGGCGGCCGCGTGCGATTCCCGCATCCTGGCACTGACGAAACAAGAGGGACGCACGGACGGTCCGCACCTGTTGCCCGGACAATTCGCCAAGCCGAACGGCAAGGGGAAGACGTTCGCGAGCCTCAATGGCCAATGGACGGTTTCGGGGAAGAATGCGAAGGGAATCCCGGACGGGAAACCCGCTCGCCTCGCTCCCGAGACTGAGGGACGTTTCCCCCGCACGGAAGACGTCGTTCCCGAATGCAACGGCGGGGATATGGTGATCGGCATTGATGCCGCGCTCCTCGCGAACCTGGCCACGGCGATCGGCGATAATGGCAAAGTCGAGCTGATCATCCGCGGGCCGAATGACGCGATTGCCGTCATGGGGACGCACGGCATCGGCGTTGCGATGCCGGTTTCGGTGAACGGCCAGCACGAAACCTATTCCGCCGCGGCCGCACGCGTTCGGGGGGAATATAACGCGATGCGGGAAGCCTACCGCAACGACGTCACGGACGATCGACTCGGGACGCTGGGGACGCGTGCCATGATTGCCGCATCGACTCCCGCGGCCGTTGAACCGGTCGCCCCGCCGGAAGTGATCGCCGATCCGATTCCGGCCGTGGTCGAAACGGTCGCCCCTGTCGAGCTCCCCCCGGTCGCGGAAGAACCGATCGAAGTTTGGTTCTGACGGTCGCACCTGGCGTTGAATCGCTCCGCTGTCGACTCCCCCCGCTCCCGGTCCGCGCTCCATGCGTGCGGCCGCGGCGCGGGGTCTATCGACCGCGGCCGATGTTCGGCCGGTCTATTTCCTCAATCGCCCGTCACCACCGGGCCGGAGACTCCTGCAATGGCGCACGAAATCAGCATCACCACGAACGGCACCGCGGAAGCGTTTTTCGCCCTCAAGCCGGCATGGCATGGACTGGGGACCGTTCTTGACCACGCCCCGACTTCTGCGGAAGCAATCACCGCGGCGCATCTCGACTGGAACGTGTCGAAAGTCCCCCTGCAAACCGATGAGGGCGCGGAGGTGCCGAACTACTTCGCGACCGTGCGGCGGGATACGGGCGCGTGCCTGGGCGTTGTCACCGACAAGTATTCCATCGTGCAGAATCGGGACGCGTTCGGTTTTCTCGATTCCCTCCTGCAGGATGGATTGATCCGCTACGAAAGCGCGGGAGCTCTGAGGGGCGGCCGCACGGTTTGGCTTCTCGCCCGCATGCCGTCGGTGGATACGATCGCCGCGGGGGACGACACGCTCCGCTATATCCTGTTTTCCACGTCGCACGATGGAAGCGGGGCGATTCATGCAATCCCGACGTCGACGCGTGTCGTTTGCGCCAACACGCTCCGCATCGCGACCGCTCGCGATATCGGCTTTCGGCACACGGGGAACGTCAAGGCGAAGCTCGATTTCGCGCGGCAGTACCTTTCGCAGTTCGATGAGAAGTTCACGTTGTTCCGCGACAACGCGCGACTCCTGGCCGAACGCAAGCTGACTCCGGAAGGATCCCGGGAATACATCGCGAAGCTCTTCCCGGAAGTGACGGATGACGGGCGTGCGAAGTCGATCCGCGAACGGCGGGTTGAGTCGGTGCGTCAGGCTTTCCGTGCGGATCGCCAGCAACTCCCCAGCATCAAGGGGACGTGGTGGGCGATGTTCAATGCGGTCACGGAATCGGTTGACCACGACGCGCGGGGGACTCGTGGCGGGGACGTCCGCACGAAGCGCGAAAACAAGATGCTTTCGACTCTGGACGGGCAGGGTGCGGAGTTCAAGGCGAAGGCCTTCGACCTGGCGTTGAGCATGTCGAGCTGACCCTGGGATTGAATCGCCCGACGTTTCAACACTCCCCCGCCGGCGATCGCCTGGCGGGGGACGATTGAACCGCCGCGCCACGTCGGCCGCGACGTATCTACCCAGGAGGCCTTGCCATGTCGTCGGAATTCCGCATTTCCGTCCCGACCTATGACCCAGAATCGGACTATGACCATTCCCGGCTTGTTCCCGTGCAGATTGACGACGGGCAATTGGGCGTACGCGTCGCGATGCTGTCCCGCTCGAATCCGGACGGTTCCCCGAGCCTTGAGCATTCGCCGGAAGTGTTCATCGAACGCCGCGGGGCGAGCTGGGTTGTGATGATCGCTCAGGAAGGGGGCAATGATCCGCACCTCTTCGTCCACGTCCCTGATGACCTGGCGGAACCGATCCGCGCGGAGCGCTCGCACTACTCCGCCCCGCTCGAATTCTCCGATCGCATGTAAGGGTGCGTACCCATGGAAGATGCTGCAATTCCCTATCGAATTTCGATCGCCCGCTACAGCCGCGGCAACCTGGCCGTCGTCCCGCTCGATTCGCGGGACGGCTTCAAGGGGCGAAGCTCCTACCTGCTGGACGCGATCGGTTGCCGCTGGACGAATCGCGAGCGGGCATACATCGCGACGCCCGCTCAGCGGCGGAAGTTCGAGATTCTGTTTCGCGATGGCTGGAGCGCGTCCGCATTCGGCCGGCTTACTCCCCCGCAAGCGGCTTTGCCGGAGTCGCTCCGCGGCACGCTGACGACAGTCTGCAATCGGTCGGTTCGCATCCGCGGCGATGCGGCTGTGATCATCGTTTGAAGCATCGAGCAATTCTCATGATCATCAGAGACTCAACACTCCCCCCCTGGGGATACGTCGTGAAGTCGACAGGCACCGTCTACGCGATATGCAGTGGTGCGGGCGGAAAGCGAATCTACTGGGTCAAATACACGAAGTTCGGCTTGACCTGGGACGATCGCAACGGGCGACTTCGGCGATTCTCCACGGCCGCCGGCGCCGCCCGATCACTGCGGAAATTTCTGGCGTCAATTTTCCCTGACGACGTCCGCGAGGCGACGTTCGACGAGTGGCATTCCATGTCAGCCTGACCCGGCTTCACTCCCACAACCGCGTTTGTGAAAGCACAACCTGCCATGTCCGCAATCAACGTCTCATCGGAAATGCGATACTTTCTCCGCCTGGCTCACACGGGCCGCAATCCCGCGGCCTCATCGGGAGAACGCCGCGCCAACAAACTCCGGAATGCGGTTCTGAGCTCCCTCCACGGGCTGGACGATCAGGCGGTTCGCGGATTCGCGGAATTCTGCACGCTCATGCTTCAGGATCCGACAGCGGCCCAGGATCTGGCCGACAACCCGGATCGCCGATAGGCTGGGATTCGCCACCGGGGATAGGCTGTGGTGGCCGAAGAGCCGTTGCGGTCATTGCAGCGCGACGGAATTCCCCGGTGGCTCTTTCCAGTGAGAATGCCATGCCATCAAAGCCTTGCCGTGTCGATCTCTTCGTTGATGGAGTCTTGCAAGGTTCCGGCGACTGGGACGGGGAGTGCATCGACGACTGCCCCGTTACATTCGGTCTTTCGGGCGAGATTGAGTCGGAGCGACTGTATAACGCCCTCGAAGCGGGCATTCTGTGCGGTCTCGACGCCATTGAGTTTCAAGGCAAGCGAATCACATGGAAA